>JAFAXD010000421.1 GCA_019241285.1 Xanthobacteraceae bacterium
AATCGACGCCGGCCCATTACCGCACCAAATCAGCGCGGCCGGCGTGGTTTGCGGCTGGAGAGGCGGAACAGAATATCGACATAGGACGGAGCGCTCATAGGCACCTCCGAAGCCCTCTGACTCAGACTGTTGGGCTATGCTACCTCCGCCCGATTAACGCCTGATGAATCTTTGCGTGATTTCACGCCCCTGTGACCGGTGCTGAGGCGAAAAATGGCTTTTCTAACAAAAGTTTAACGCGGGACACTATGGCTTTGGGGCCGCGGCTGCGCCGTTGCCCTGCGCCTCGGAAATGGCTCAAAACCGGGGAACAAAGCCTATAGTCGAATTCGCCAGGACCCACCTGTTCGCCGCCTGCGTACCCATGGCCATTGTCCTCCCCCCACCAGTCGCTCCCCTGTCCGGCGATGCCTCAACGCGGGCAAGCGCACTGCGTTGCCGCGCGACTTGTTTGTTGATGGCATTTGTTTGTTTGACCACGGGCGGCTGCGCGCTGAGCGGCAACGAAATCGAAGCGATCCAGCGAGCCGGAGCCCCTGCTCCGTCCTTGGTGCAAACAACCGTTGCTGCCGAGTTCCGCACCGCGAAGCTCACCGGCAATCCGCAGATCTCGGATCTACACCAAACCACCGGTCCGCAGCCCGGTGACTGGATGCTCTGTTTCAAATCCGACGGAGCGGACCAGGCCGTGCGCTATGCGGTGTTCTTTCGCAACGACAAGCTGGTGACGTCGCGGCCGGCCGCCATCATCGACGGCTGTCACAAGGCTGACTATCACCCCCTGGAGCCACCCCTCCCGCGTTGGCCTGGCTCCGGCTAGTCCAAGCTTGCGAGCGGGGCATCCAAGACGATAGCCTGCCGGCATGGGTGCAGACCCGCCAGTCTCGAAACGTGAGCGCGCCGCCCGCGCGCTCACTGCGGCAGCCCTCGTCTGGCTCGCTCCGGTCGCTTTGTTCCTGGTCACGCCGGCTGCAGCGGGCGATGCGACCCATTTCCTGATCTGCCGGTCGGAAGGCTGCGTCGACATTCCCTCGCTGCGCTTTTTCCCCAAGGGTCAGGCCCCGACGACGGCTGCAGCGCCGCCCCCGGCTGGCGCAGCTCCGGCCGCGCCGCCACCCAGCCAACCGCAGCCTGATGCCCTGCAGCGCGAGATCGAGGCCGACATTGTCGACTTCTGTGAGCATCATCCGGACGAGCGCTTTTGCGGCAAGCTGCGGCTCTGGTTCCAGCGGCATCCGGAAACGCGCGCGCCGATGTGAGGCGCCGCGCCTTCAGTCTCGGTTCCAGCGCTTTTGCAGTGCGAGGCCGAGGTTCTCGCGCAACGTCTTGCCCTCGTAGGCGCGCCGGAAAAGCTCGCGCCGCTGCAGCTCCGGCACCACGAGGTCGACGAAATCGTCGATTCCGCTCGGCAAGTGCGACGGGATGATGTTGTAGCCGTCGGCCGCCTGCGCGGCCTGCCAGCTCTCCATCTGGTCTACGATGTCGGCGGCTGTGCCGACCACCACGCGATGGCCGCGACCGAGCGCGACTGCCTGATACAGCTGCCGGATCGTATAGTTCTCCCGCTGCGCCTGCCGATACATCACCTCGGCCCGGCTCTTGAACGCCGGGTCGCGCGGTTCCGGCACGGGTCCGTCGAGCGGATAGCCGGACAAGTCGCCCAAGCGATCATAGAGCGACGCGAGGCCGACGATGGGATCGAGCAGCGCCTGCAGGGCGTCATGCTTGGCCTCGGCTTCCCTGCGCGTGCGCCCGACGATCGGCATCAGCCCGGGCATGATGATCAGCTCGTCGGCGCTGCGGCCGTACTTCGACAGCCGGCTCTTGACAGAGGCATAGAACGCGCGGGCGTCATCCAGCTCCTGCTTGGCGGTGAACACCACATCCGCGCATTTCGCGGCGATGTCGCGCCCGGGCTCGGAATCGCCGGCACAGAAGATCACCGGCTCGTCTTGCGGCGAGCGCGCCACGTGCAGCGGGCCGCGCACCGCAAAGTATTTGCCCTTGTGATCGAGCACATGCCGCTTGTCGGGGTCGTAGTAGAGCCCGGAGCGCTTGTCGCGCAGGAAGGCGTCCGCATCCCAGCTGCGCCACAGCCCGCGCACGACGTCGACAAATTCGCCCGCTCGCTCGTAGCGCAAGGCGTAATCCGGCAGCGACAGATGCCCGAAGTTGAGGGCATCCTCCGCGCCCCACGAGGTGACCACGTTCCACCCCGCGCGGCCGCCGCTGAGATGATCGAGCGAGAGAAACTGGCGCGCGAGGTTGAACGGCTCGCTGTAGGTGGTCGATCCTGTCGCGACGAGCCCGATGTGGCGCGTCATCGGCGCGAGCGCGGCGAGCAGCGTGATCGGCTCGAGCTCGGCGCCGTTGCTCTGCCGCACCAGCGCCCCGGGCGGATTGTCGCGGCCGCGGATCGCGAGCTCATCGGCCATGAACACGAGGTCGAATTGTCCGCGCTCCGCCGCCGTCGTGACGCGCAGGAAGTGGCGAAAATCCATCGATCCATCGGCCTGGACATCCGGATGGCGCCAGGCGGCGATGTGGTAGCCCATGCGGAACATGGAGAGCCCAAGCTTGATCTCTGCCATGGCGATGTCCCGCGACCGCTCGCTCCGAGGTGGCGCGTAAGTTACAAGGGAACCGGCATCCGCAACATCCGTTCGGATGGTGGGTTCGCCGCGGCGTCTGGGAAAGCAAGGCACATGTTCATTGCAATGAACCGGTTCAAAGTCATTCCGTCTTCACAAGCCGACTTCGAGCGCGTCTGGACGACGCGCGACACGCATTTGCGGGAGGTGCCCGGCTTCGTTGAGTTTCATCTGCTGCGCGGCCCCGAGCGCGAGGATCATGTTCTCTTTGCCTCGCACACGATCTGGCGCAGCCGCGCCGACTTCGAGGCCTGGACCAAATCGGAAGCGTTCCGCCTAGCCCACCAGGGCGCCGGGCAGAACAAGCCGC
>JAFAXD010000552.1 GCA_019241285.1 Xanthobacteraceae bacterium
GGATGCGCGTGCCTGGAAGGTCACCGCGAATCTCATACGTCGATCAGGCGAGACCGCCGAGTTGAGCGTGAAGCTGTACGACCGCGATGGACATCCGATCACCGGCGTCGCGGTTGCTGCCACCCTGGCGCACCCGGCCGATGCACGGCGCGATCAAAACATCACGTTGGTGCAGCGTGCCGCCGGTGAGTTCGTTGGCACAGCCGACGTGCCGCGCGGGTTCTGGGACCTGATGATCGATGCATCGCGCGACGGAACAGATATGTTCCGTTCGCGCAGCCGCGTGCTTTTGCAGTGAGATAGCGCAATGGGTCAGGCCGCCGATTTTTCGCTGTTCACCCGGCGTCGGAGCGATGGCGCCACGGAGATGCAGCTCGCCGTCGAGGGCATCGCTTGCGGCGGTTGCATCGCGCGTATCGAGAATGCGCTCAAGCGTTTGCCGGGCATGGTCGAGGCGCGCGTCAATTTTACCAATCGCCGGCTCACTGCCGCTTGGCACGATGGCGAGGGCGCACCCGAGCGGGTGATCGGTGAGCTCGAGCGCATGGGTTACGTGGCGCATCCGTTTGCGGCGCGCGCGGCGGAGACCGAAGACGCGCGGGTCGGCAAGGAACTGATGCGCTGCCTTGCGGTCGCTGGCTTTGCAGCCATGAACATCATGCTGTTGTCGGTTTCGGTCTGGTCGGGCAATGTGACCGATATCACGGCGGAAACGCGCGATTTCTTTCATTGGGTTTCGGCACTGATCGCTATTCCGGCCGTGGCCTATGCGGGTCGCCCGTTCTTCCGTAGCGCTGCTGCGGCGCTGCGCGTGTGGTCCGTCAATATGGACGTGCCGATCTCGCTTGGCGTAATTCTTGCTGTTGGAATGTCGCTGTTCGAAACGGTCAACCATGCCGCCCATGCGTACTTCGACTCAGCCGTCATGCTTTTGTTCTTCCTGCTGTGCGGGCGCTACCTGGATCTCGCGATGCGCGCCCGCACGCGCGCTGTCGCTGGAAACCTGGCCGCGCTGCGGGCCGATACCGCACAACGGATCGGACCCAAGGGCGAGCTCGTCGAGGTCCCGGCAGCGGCGCTGCAAGCTGGTGATCAGATCGTTGTTCGGCCCGGCGATCGTCTGCCGGCCGATGGCGTGGTTCTTTCCGGCGCCTCCGAGATCGACGAAAGTTTGGTAACCGGCGAGACGCTGCCTCGCGCCGTGCAGGTTGGCGGCGCGGTCTACGCGGGCAGTCTCAATTATACCGGCGCGTTGACGTTGCGCGTCACCGCGGCGGGCGAGCGCACGTTGCTTGATGAAATCGAGCGCTTGCTCGATCGCGCAGTCAAATCGAAGTCGCACTACGTGCGCCTGTCCGATCGCGCGGCCCGCCTTTATGCGCCGCTCGTGCACACGACCGCCGCGATTACGCTGATCGGATGGCTTGTGGCGGGAGCGTCGGTGCATGACTCGCTGATCGCCGCCATCACCGTTCTGATCATCACCTGCCCCTGCGCCCTGGCGCTCGCCATTCCGGCCGTGCAGGTGGTCGCCGCCGGGCGGCTGTTCCGTAGCGGTGTGATCCTCAACAGCGGTGATGCGATCGAGCGCCTGGCGGAAGTCGACACGGTCGTGTTCGACAAGACCGGCACATTGACGCTGCCGCAGGCGCACGTCGCCAATGCGGCAGCGGTGCCTCCAGACTTGCTGCAACTCGGCGCACGTCTCGCCTTATCGAGCCGCCATCCGCTGGCGCTGGCGGTCGCGCGCGAGGCGCAGGAGAAACAGCCATTCGCCGAGGTGACTGAAGATGCCGGTGAGGGCGTCCGCACGACGATCGATGGCATGGACATTCGGCTCGGCTCGCTTGCCTATTGCGGGATAGACATGGTGCGTGATGCGGTGCGTCCGGATGTGTCGTTGATTGCACTCCGCTACGGCGCCCGCATCGCGGTGTTCGAGATTGCGCAAGCGGTGCGGCCGGGTGCGGCGGGTGTCATTGCGGCACTGCGCCAGCTCGGGCTCGATGTGTTGATCCTCTCGGGTGACCGGTCGCAAGCGGTCGCGCCGGTCGCTCAGATGCTCGGCGTGCCTGATTGGCAGGCCGGGCTGACGCCGGCCCGCAAGGTTGCGGCGTTGAAAGAGCTCAAACAGAACAGCCGGCGGGTCCTGATGGTCGGTGACGGCATCAACGATGCGCCGGCGCTGGCTGCGGCACATGTCTCGCTCTCCCCGATCACGGCCGCCGAACTGGCTCAGGCCCACGCCGATGCGGTGTTCCTCGGCCGCGAGCTTGGCCCGGTGCACGACGCGCTGGTCACAGCCCGCAAGGCCCGCGCCCTGATGCGCCAGAACATCGCGCTCGCGGTCGCCTATAATATCTGTGCGATTCCGATCGCCATTGCCGGGCTGGTGACGCCGCTCATCGCCGCGCTGGCCATGTCGGGATCCTC
>JAFAXD010000149.1 GCA_019241285.1 Xanthobacteraceae bacterium
GTTCGCGCCGCAAGCTGCACAACGTCGACCTTCTGCTTCAGGAGCGCGATGAAGGGCAAGAACAGGGCTCGGTTGAGCCCGTCTTCATAGAGGCGGTCGGGCTCGACGTTCGACGTCGCGACAACAACCACGCCGCGACTGAAGAGCTGTGTAAACAGGCGGCCCAGGATCATCGCATCGGCGATGTCGGTGACGTGAAACTCGTCAAAACACAGCACCCCCGCCTCGTCGGCGATGTCCGAGGCGGTATGGGTGATCGGATCGCCGTTGGTTTCGCCCTGCTTTTCTTTAAGGCGGTAGAACTGTACGCGCTCGTGGACAGCCGCCATGAACTCATGAAAATGCGTCCGGCGTTTGTGGGGAACCGGGCAAGTCTCGAAAAAGAGGTCCATCAGCATGGTCTTGCCGCGACCCACGTCGCCCCAGAGGTAGAGGCCCTTGAGGCCGTCCTCGCGCCGCTCGAAGCTGCCGAACAGCCATCCCAGATGCGACGATTTGCGCGCGAGTTGGCGGGTTCCCAGCCCCTCGTTCAAGGCGGTCAGGCGTTCGACAATCGCCCGCTGCGCCTTGTCGGGCTCGATCTCGCCGGCAGCGAGGCGCGCCGCATAGAGCGCTTTCAAGTCGGGCATGGGCGAATTCAGCTCGGCGGGGCGGAACGGGTCATTTTCGCGGTATTTCCACGCCCAAGATATGAATTCAATTTCATTTGATGACTAGGGGCTATGCTGGTCTTCGGGTTGTCACGTCCATGGTGCATCGCAATATAGCCAACGATTCGCAGGAGGATACTTCTTCTGCGCATGAGGAAGCGACTTTGGTGGGTCTAGGGGCGCTAATCACGTCAGGAGACCCTGAAAATGCAAAATGTTCTTGTCGATGGCGGTTCAATTCGGAAGCTCTGGATCGGTGAATCCAGCAAATACCGCGAGCATCTTCTCCGGCTCGACCCGGAAAGCCGGCGTAATCGCTTTGGCGGCGCCGTTTCGGATGAATTTATCGAACGGTTCGTCGAGCTGACCCTCGGCCTCGACGCCGTCATTCACGGCTTTTTTGTCGACGGCGTGCTCCGAGGGGCGGCGGAACTGCGTCCGCTCGGATCCGGGTTTGCGAACGAGGCCGAGGCGGCGTTCTCGATCGAGAAGGCCTGGCAAAGCCATGGCGTTGGCTCGGAGCTGCTCAAACGCACCTTGCTGGCGGCCCGCAACCGCGGCATCCGGCTGCTGCACATGTCGTGCCTCGCCAATAACCAGCGCATGCAACAGCTGGCCCGCAAGTTCGACGCCGAGCTGAGTTTCGACTTCGGCAGCGTGGTGGGCGAGGTCGAGGCCTCATACCCGACGCCCATGTCGATGCTGCGGGAATTGATGGCTGACGGGCACGGCTTCGCGACCGCCGTGCTGGATGCGCAGTCGCGCCTCCTGAGTGCCGGCGGCCGGCGCTAGTTACCCCGCAAGCGGATAGGCCGCTTCCACCACGTAAGGCCCGCCCCCGACGCCGGCGCGGGATGAGAACAGCACGAAGCGGGCCGCGCGAAATGCCTCCGAGCGGTAGGGTTGGCGGACTGCCAGATAGTCCGCCACCTGCCGGCTCGAGGTCTCGCGCAGCCGCGCCAGGGTGACGTGCGGCGTATATTTGCGCCCCTCCGGTTCAAGCCCGATCCGTTGCAGCAGGCGCTCATGCTCGGCCTGCAGGTCGAGCAGCGGCGGGGTTGCCTCAACGGCGGCGACGAGGGCGCGCGGTTTGCGGCCGCCAAAAGAGGACAGGCCGTCGAGCCGCAGGTCGAATTGCCGGCGCGACACGCTCCCCAGCATCGACGCGACATCGCGGGCGACCGCACCATCCACATCGCCGATGAAGCGTAGCGTGAGGTGGTAATTTTCCGGATCGATCCAGCGCGCCCCCGGCAACCCGCCGCGGAGCATTGCCAGGGATTGGCCGATCTCTGGCGGAATTTCGAGTGCGGTGAACAGGCGGGGCATGGCTAACGAACGGATGCCCATCTGGTTAGGGCAGTCGTTGAGAACCACGAAGCCTCATTTTCGCTGACGAGCACGGGACGTGCTTACGATCCCGCCTTCGCCTTCGCAATCAACTCCTCGACCTTCGGCAGGATGCCTTCAACGACGCGGTCGACGCCTTTGGCGGTGGGGTGAATGCCGTCGGCTTGGTTGAGCTCCCCATGGCCGGCGACCTGGTCGAGGAAGAACGGATAGAGGATCGCGCCATAGCGCTGCGCCAACGCCGGATACATGTCGCGATAGGCTTGCCCAAGCTCGTCGCCCATGTTGGGTGGGGCATACATGCCGCAGAGGAGAACAGGGATCCCGCGCTGTTTCAGGCGTTGCAAGATCTCGTCGAGGGCCTTGCGCGTGACCGCCGGATCAACGCCACGCATGGCGTCATTGGCTCCGAGCTCGAGAATTACCGCGGCTGTGTCGGCAGGCACAGACCAGTCGAGCCGCGCCAGGCCTCCCGACGTGGTGTCACCGCTGACGCCGGCGTTGACGATGTCCACCTTGATGCCTTTGCCAGCAAGGGCCTGCTGCAGTTTGGCTGGAAATGCTTCATTCGCCGGTAGGCCGTAGCCGGCCGTCAACGAATCTCCGAACGCGACGATTTTCAGCAACCGTTCTGCCGATGCTGGGGAGGCCGCCAACGCGAGGCCGAATGCCGCAGCGGCGAACATGAATCTGAGAACTGGCGTCAAAATCTGGACCTCCCGTGTCCCTAGCCATATGTGAGCAATGCCGCCGGAATCAACGCGTGCTTGGTCCGCGGCGGGAAGTTGAACCAGGAGGCGATCGGATTGCATGGACGACACCTCCGGTGCCTATCGCGTGCCAGCCATCGCGCTCTCGGGCGTTAACCTGTCGCTCGGCCGCGGCGCATCGCGCGTGCATATTCTCAAAGACGTCACGCTAAGTGTCCGCCGCGGTGAAGCCGTGGGTCTGGTCGGCCCATCGGGCTCGGGGAAATCGACGCTCCTTATGGTGATGGCCGGGCTAGAGCGCGCCGATACTGGCTCGGTCGCGATCGCGGGTGAAGATATCGGCAAGCTCGGCGAGGATGCGCTCGCGCAGTTTCGTGGCCGGCAGATCGGCATTGTGTTCCAATCATTTCATCTGATCCCAACGATGACGGCGATCGAAAATGTCGCCGTGCCGCTCGAGCTCGCCGGTGTTGTTGATGCGTTCGAGCGCGCAGAGCGCGAGCTCGCCGCCGTCGGACTTGCCGAGCGCGGCACCCACTATCCGGCGGAATTGTCCGGCGGCGAGCAGCAACGGGTGGCGGTGGCGCGCGCGCTCGCGCCACGTCCAGCAATTCTTGTGGCGGATGAGCCGACCGGCAATCTCGACGAGGATACGGGACGGCACGTCATCGATCTCCTCTTTGCCGGCCACATCGAGCACGGCACCACTCTTGTGTTGGTGACCCACGATGCATCGCTGGCGCGGCGCTGCGATCGCGTCGTGCGGATGCGCTCGGGCCGCATCGACCAAGCCTTGACGCAACCATGAGCGACGTCGCGCTGCGGCCCGGATACATGCTCCGACTGCCGCCGGTGCTGCGCATCGCGGTTCGCGAGCTACAGGGTGGGCTGCGCGGGTTCTACGTATTCATTGCCTGTCTCGCGGTCGGCGTGATGACCATCGCCGGAGTCGGGTCATTCGCGCGCGGGCTCGCGGATGGTTTGGCGCGCGAAGGTCGCGTGATTCTGGGCGCGGATGTCTCCTTCTCGCTGATCCAGCGCGAAGCGAGCCCGGAGGAGCGCGCGTTTCTCGAAAGCCGCGGCAACGTTGGCGTGGTGGCGACCTTGCGGGCCATGGCGCGCAGTATCGGGACGAGCGGTCACGCGGCTGGGGCGGAGCCGGAGATCGGCAACGCGGGCGCGGCACTGGTCGAAATCAAAGCCGTCGACCAAACCTACCCGCTCTATGGAACGGTCCTCACCAGCCCGTCCGATCCACTGCGCGATCTGCTGGCTGCGCACGGCGACGTGTTTGGCGCGGTGGTCGATCCGGCGCTCCTGGGGCGGTTGAATGTTCATGTGGGTGATCACATCCGCGTCGGCCAAGCCGAGTTCGAGATCCGCGCCACGCTGACGAGCGAATCCGACAAGCTCGCGGGCGGCATCGGTTTCGGCCCGCGTTTGCTCATCAGTCAGGATGCCCTGCACGCGACCGGTCTCGTCCAGCCCGGCAGCCTGGTGCGCTGGGTCTATCGGGTGCGCCTGCCGGGTAACGACGACGGTGATGCCGCGGTGAAAGCCCTGATCGATCAGGCGCACCAGCAACTCCCCAATGCCGGCTGGGAAGTCCGCAGCCGCAGCAACGTCTCGCCGCAACTGGAGCGCTCGATCGAGCAGTTCACCCAATACCTCACGCTCGTCGGTCTGACCGCCTTGCTGGTCGGCGGTGTCGGCATTGCGAACTCGATCAAGTACTATCTGGAACGCAAACGCGATGCGATCGCTACGCTGAAATCCGTCGGCGCCACGGGTACGCGCGTTGTTGCAATCTATCTGATTGAAGTCCTGCTGCTCGGCATCGGCGGCGCGCTGATTGGTTTGCTCGTCGGCGCGGCGCTACCATTTTTGATCGCCGGCGCCGTCGGATCCCTGATTCCGTTGCCCTTTGCCCCGTCGATCTATCCAACGCAGCTTGGTTTGGCACTCGGGTACGGCGTGCTCACCGCCATCGCGTTCACGCTGTGGCCGCTCGGCCGCGCGCATGATGTCCCGGTCTCGGTGTTGTTCCGCGGCGAGATCGCGCCGGAGCGCTCGCTGCCGCGCCGGCGCTACATCGTCGCGACGATCATTGCGATAGTGGCCCTGGCGGGCTTCGCCATCATTGCGGCCTACGATCGGCGGATCGCGATTTTCTTCATCCTTGCGGCTGCAGTGGCGTTCGGGATCCTGCACCTTGTGGCGCGATTGCTGATGCTGATCGCGTCGCGCGCGCCGCATGTACGCTCCGCCATCGTGCGGCTCGCCATTTCCAACATTCACCGGCCCGGTGCGCTCACGCCGACTGTGGTGCTGTCACTGGGGCTGGGGCTCGGGCTTCTGGTGACGGTGCTTGAGATCGACGGCAACCTGCGCAGCCAGTTCACGGCATCGCTGCCGGCGCACGCTCCATCGTTCTATTTTCTCGATATTCAACCCGCCGACGCGGAGCGTTTCGCGGCCTTCGTGCATGCCCGCGCGCCGAGCGCCACGCTCGAAGAGGTGCCGATGCTGCGCGGTCGCATCATCGCGGCCCGCGATGTTGCGGCCGAGAACCTCAAGGTGCCGCCCAACATCGCCTGGGTCCTGCAAAGCGACCGCGGCTTCACTTACACCGATCACGTGCCGCGCGGGTCTCGCGTCGTCGCCGGCAGCTGGTGGCCGCCGGACTACGATGGACCACCGTTGGTTTCATTCGAGCGGCGCATCGCCGAAGGGCTCGGCCTCAAAGTCGGTGACGAGGTGACGGTCAATGTGCTGGGTCGCGAGATCAAAGCGCGCATCGGCAATCTGCGCGACCTCGACTGGCAGTCGCTCGGCATCAACTTTGTCATGGTCTACTCGCCCGCGACCTTCCGTGGCGCGCCGGCGATGCAACTCGCCACGTTGACCTATCCGGACGGCGGCTCCTCCGGTGAGGAAGCCGCCATGTTGCGGGCGGTCGCAGATGCGTTTCCGGCGATCACGGCGGTTCGCGTGAAGGACGCCATCGAGGCGTTTGGCGATCTTGTTGGTAAGCTCGTGCTGGGCATCCGCGGCGCGAGCCTCATCACCCTCATCACGGCGGCCTTGGTCCTCGGTGGCGCGCTCGCGGCGGGCCATCGCCACCGCGTCTATGACGCGGTCATTCTCAAAACGCTGGGAGCATCGCGCCGCCAGCTCATCACGGCCTATGCGCTGGAATATCTGCTGCTTGGGCTCGCCACGGCGATTTTCGGAGTGGCTGTCGGTTCACTCGCGTCCTGGCGGGTGATCACCGACATCATGAATCTGAGCTATACGTGGCTGCCGATACCGGCAGCCTATGCGGCGCTGGGGGCGCTGGCAGTGACCCTGGTGTGTGGGCTTGCCGGTACGTTCTCGGCGCTCGGTCGCAAGCCAGCCCCGCTGCTGCGTAATTTATAGACGGGGTTTTTTCGTCAAAATTAACCGCAACCGCTCTTAGTACGCGACAATCGGCCACGCAGACCTGCGTAGCCCTGCGCGTTCTTGTCATCGAGCCGTTGATCGCCGCCGTGATATTTTCCCCTCGATGGGCAGGGCGGGTGCGGCCGCCAATGCGGGGTGACGTTATGACAAATTCAGATCCGGCCGATCTCCAAGGCGCCTACGGGTCCCCGTACAGGGCGGCACCGCGTCCGGACACCGCTGCCATCGATCAAGGCCTGCGGTCCTACATGCTGCGGGTCTACAACTACATGGCCGTCGGCCTGGTCATCACCGGGGTGGCCGCCGTTGCGGTCTATATGGGCTCGGTGACGACGGACGCCGATTTCGGAGTCCGGGTGCTGCGTAATGGCGTCTATCTCACGCAGCTCGGCTACGTGTTGTTTGTGAGCCCGGCCAAGTGGCTGGTGATCCTGTCGCCGCTCGCATTCATTTTTGTGTTGAGCTTGGGCGTCGAGCGGTTGCGGCCGGCCAGTGCGCAGCTTTTGTTCTGGTTGTTTGCCGCGCTGGTCGGCGTTTCGCTGAGCTCGATCTTTCTGGTCTATACGCACACCTCCATCACCCGCGTCTTCTTCATCACCGCTGCGTCCTTCGGCGCGCTGTCACTGTGGGGGTACACGACCCGACGGGATCTCGCCGGCTTCGGCAGCTTTCTGTTGATGGGCGTGGTCGGGATTGTCCTCGCCAGTCTCGTCAACGTTTTCGTGCACAGCACGATGCTGCAGTGGGTCGTGTCCGTCGTCGGGGTGCTGGTATTTGCCGGTCTCACTGCCTGGGATAC
This sequence comes from Xanthobacteraceae bacterium, assembly GCA_019241285.1. Taxonomy (GTDB): domain Bacteria; phylum Pseudomonadota; class Alphaproteobacteria; order Rhizobiales; family Xanthobacteraceae; genus JAFAXD01. The sequence goes on from JAFAXD010000149.1 coordinate 6,954, forward strand.
CCAGCGGCTGAAGAACGAATACATCTACGCGGTCATGGATGGGGAGGCGATGCAGCGCACGGCCATCATGGGGGCGCTCTCGCTCTACCTCGATTTCATCAACCTGTTCACCCTGCTGCTGCAGCTCCTTGGCGATCGCGACAACTGAGAGCCTGGCACCCGTTTCACGTCCGGGCCAAAAAACCTCGTATTAAAAGGGGTTAATGTGACATCGCGGCGCGCGAAAATCGGTCTCGACCCGGCTTCCTTTCGGAAGCGCAAAGCATTAGATTCGCCATCGTCGGGTGTTGTGGCCTGTGCGGCCGCGGCGCCGTCCCGGTAGCCAATCCGGTAACCAAAGGGGTTACTCCATGTCGAACTTCGATCGGAACTACGCGGTCGGTCGCGGCGCCGGTGCAGACCGCGCGATTGCGATCGACCAGGGCCTGCGCGCCTACATGCTGCGGGTCTACAACACGATGGCCATGGGCGT
>JAFAXD010000300.1 GCA_019241285.1 Xanthobacteraceae bacterium
GTTCGCGCTCGCTTCAGCCCGAATGGCGTTCGCAATCGAGGTCGATCCAGCCGACGAGAACCGGCGCCTCCTGCTGCAGATGAAGAACGAGCTCAGCTCCGATCCCGGCACGCTCGCCTTTCGCATCACGTCGCATAAGGCCGCGCCCGGGCAGAGCGCTGGAACAGTCTCGTTCGAGCAGCATCGGCCCGGGGTGAGCCCGCACGAATTCACGCAACGCCAGAGCCGCTCCTTCAACTCGGCGAAGGCTGAGGCAATCGGGTTCCTCCGCGATCTGTTCGGTCACGAGATGCGAGTACCGGTACGTGATATCGAGGTTCAGGCGCGCGCCTTTGGACTGCTGAAGCCAAATCAATCGATCTCGCAATGCCGCCCATTGCGCGACGCGCGTATTACGCTTGGGCTGCAGGCGGTCCGCACGGGGTTTGCCAAGGACGGGTCCTGGAGCTGGGCCATGCCCGGGGCGCCGACGGAGGAACGAGCGGAGGCGCAGCCCAAGCAGGAACGAACCCGGCCCGTTGCCGAGATGCCGGAAGAGCCACCAGCGCATCAACCGCCAGTGCCTGAACTGCAGCTCTCGGCGGGGCAGGGATCAGCAGCTGCCGATCCGGCCGGACCGAGCCCCGGGGCGGATCCGGAAATGGCCGGCATGGTGGCATGCCCGCCGCTGCAACCGGCGCCAACACAGACCAGCGAGGTCGCGGACCAAACAGGATAACGGCAGGATCTACTCTGCAGCGCCGAGCGCGCGCAAACATCCAGCGATTTGTTCGTTGGCTTTCCCACCGGCATGAAGCGCCCAGCCCAGCGGTGTGCTGTGCCAGATGGTGTCGCGGATATCGAGCCGCGCGCCGCGCTCGACCAGGAGCCGCACCACCGCCTCGTGCCCTCCCAGGACGGCCTGGTGCAACGCGGTCGCGTGCGCGTGGTGACCCTCGTGATTGTAACGATTGGGATCCTCTCCCGCGTCGAGCAACAACCGAACAATATCACCGTGTCCATGCTGTGCGGCGAGGGAAAACGCGCGATGGCGCGCTTGCGCGTCGGCGGATGGAAGGAGACTCGCAGCCTCGGCCACGCGCCCCAGTCCGGCGGCGGCGGGTAGATCGATGCGCGCTCCGTAGCTCGCCAAAGCGTTGGCCGCGTCGACCATTCCGAAGGTCAGCGCCGTCACGAGTGGTGCTCCCCATTTCCTGGTGCCGTGTCCTTCGAGGGCGGCGCCGAAAGACAGCAGCAGCTCAATGAGCGGAACCTGAAGCCCCGCCTCAGCCGGATGACTGCTCGAGACGAGCAATGTCATGGTGGTGCATTCGGCGCCGTACATATCGGCCAGCGCGTCAGGCTCGGCGCCCGCCGCGAGCAGCGCACGGGCGATCTCGACGGCGTTGGGCGGCGTCTTCTGCCGGTACGCTTCGACGCCGTTCGCGGCGACGTAGTGAAGCAGCGTGGCGCGGTGTATCGGCGGGTCGAAATAGCAGACGCGGCTGGAACGGGCGTAGACGAGAGCAGGATCACGACGGAGCGCGTCTTCCAGCACGGAGGCGTCGCCATCGACGACGGCCTGGGCGGCGGATTCGAATTCGAAGATGGGGCCGCCTAGCGTGACTGCGTCGACGTAGTCGACAAGCGTGCCCCAATCCAGAAAGTCGTAGAAGCGGGCGATCGTCAGGCGGGCATCGTCGAGCGAGAGGGGAGCGTCGCGGATTTCGGAGTCGGAAATGAATTTCGGACGCCATTTGATCTTCTCGTCGAGGAAGCGGGGATGCTTCCGATGCAACAAATCAATGGCAGCGGGATCAGCCGCACGATGTGCGGCCAGCAGGCGTTCGGCCTGCTGCTCGTATGCGGAAAGGGGCGAGCGAAATGGGAGAGCCAAGAGCTCCATGAGGGGATCTTACCGTGAGCTGATAGGGAAACATGCAGGAAAGAAACCGTTCAGATACTGGCGCTGATTGAAAAAGTGAAACACCTGATCAAGGCAATAGTAGGAGCCCACCTCGGACCCGCGCGGATACGTCGCTATCGGATCCGTAGATCGCGCTTTTCCGAAACTGCGGCCGCGACAAAATCCATCACGGCGCGCACCGCGGCAGCTCTGCGCAGGTCGCGGTGGACCAGCAGCCAGATCTCACGCGCGAACGGCGGTACGCCGTCGCCAATCCGAACCAGATCTTGGTCCCGGTCGCCGATGAAGCGGGGCAATCCCGCCACACCGACACCGGCCCGCACGGCGATCAGATGCTCGTCGATATGGTTGAGTTCGCAAGCCACCGGGCGATCGAGGGCAATGCCAAGCAACCAGCGTTGTTGCGGCATGTCGGCGTAGTTCTGATCGAAAGCGATGAACTGCCAGCGTGTCGGCGCGTCCAGATGGGCATAGGAGCGGTGCGCGTAGAGACCGAAGGCCATCACTCCCAGCTTGCGGGCCATGCTTCCCGCTTCCCGCGGGCGAATGAGCCGAACCGCAACATCGGCTTCGCCACGGCTGAGCGATACCTGCTGCCCCTGGGCGGACAGCGACAACCGGATATCCGGGTATTCGGCGCGGAAGCGGGCGAGCTGCTCGACGAGCAGATGCGTCACCAGAACCGGTGGCGCGCTGAGCGTCACGCGACCAACAAGCGGCGCATGGGCGGCCTTTGCCAAGCGAGCGATGCCGTGAGCGCCAGCTTCCATGTCCTTGGCGCGCTCCAAGACCTGTCGGCCGACGGCTGTGAGGCGGCACGATCGCGGCAGGCGATCAACAAGCCGAACCTCAAGCGCAGCCTCAAGTGCGCCGAGCCGACGGCTGACCGTCGCATGGTCCACTTTCAAATTGCGTGCAGCGGCGGACAGCGTGCCGAATTGCGCCACGGCCAGGAAATGCCGGATGTCTTCCCAATCGATCATATGTGCGAAATCTCAAGGATCACTCGCACATATACCGAATTTTCGCATAGAGCGCACGGACGCATCTTGTCGGCGGAGCAACGCCAAGGAGACCAGACCACATGCCGGGACAACGCTTCGGAGTCGGGATCGTCGGCGTGGAGCCGGGAAGAAGTTGGGCCGCACGGGGCCATGTTCCGGCGCTGCGCGCTCTCGCTGACAGCTTCGAGATCATCGGCGTTGCCAACACAAGCAAAGCCAGCGCCGAGGCGGCCGCCGCGGCGATCGGGGTGCGGAGAGCCTTCGCCGATGTCGCCGAGCTGGTTTCGGCGCCCGAGGTCGACGTCGTCACCGTTGCGGTGAAAGTGCCGCCTCACCTCGAGATCGTGAAAGCGGCGATCAACGCGGGCAAACACGTGTATTGCGAATGGCCGCTTGGCAAAAGCCTCGCCGAAGCCGAGCAGATGGCTGCGCTCGCGCGGGCAAGACGAGTGTTGGGCGTGGTCGGAACGCAAGCGCGTGTCGCGCCGGAGATCGAGTATCTGAGACAGCTGATCGCCGACGGCTTTGTCGGCGACGTTCTGTCGACCACACTGGTTGCGCGGGGCGGCGCCTTGCAGGGAGGTGGCAGTATTCCGACCAAGAAAACGTGGGCCTATTTGTTGGACCGTTGCAACGGGGCCACCTTGCTGACGATTCCGGTGGGTCACACGCTCGCGGCGCTCAGGGACGTGTTCGGTGAGGTTGCAGAAGTATCTTCGGTGTTGGCCGTCCGCCGACCAACGGCACTCGCCGCCGATACAGGGGAAATCCTGCCAGTAACGGCTCCAGACCAAGTGTTGGTCTGCGGCCGATTCACCTCCGGCGTACCCATCTCAATCCACTATATTGGCGGCGCGGCGCGGGACGGCGACGGCCTGTTCTGGAACATCCACGGCAGCAAGGGCGAGATCCGGGTGTCGGGTCCATCCGGCCATACGCAGATGGTGCCGCTCTCGCTCAGAGGCGCGCGCGGTGAGGAGAAGATGCTGACGGCACTGGAGGTTCCGATATCATACCGCCTCGGCTGGCCAAATGATGTGGAGGCGGGTAACGTCGCCCGCCTCTATTCCAGGATGGCTCGGGACCTGCGGGAGGGCACTCGGACCGCGCCGAGCTTTGATGACGCAGTGGGTCTGCATCAGATCATCGCGGCGATTGAGACAGCAGCCGAAACCGGAGGCCGCGTCGTACTGAACTCATTCCGACAGGCGTAGTGCCCATTTCCGAAGTTCGTGATACATGGCGGCATTCTCCGAGACGGACGTCGGAAAATTATTGCCCATGAGTCTCTGCCGTATCGCCGTGATTTGCAGCTGTGTGATCCTGTCGGGCTGCGCGTACGTATCGAACGGCTCAACGCCGATTGCGTCCTGGTCCGGAAAACGCCCGATTGACGACGCCGTTGATTGTGTGAAGCGCGCGCTTGATTACGATTTTCGGTCGGGACGACCATTGCTGCCTGACATTAGCCATCACGTCGATATGGTTGAGCAGGGCCGGGTCTACGATATTTCGCCGATGGTGGGACCCTACCACGCTCGTGTCAGATCAGATGGTCCGGACGCAACGACCATCGAGCTGTTCATGCCGTCGATGATCTATAATGCGCAAGTTCGGGATTCCTTGGCAAAATGTCCATGATGGCGGGGCCGTCAGTTCACCGGACATTCCTTGATCACATCGGCCAGCGCGCGCTTTGCCTCGTCAGCCTTGAAGGTCCACGCCTCCGTGGAGCCGGCATTGGACGTGACCCGAAACGTGAACTCGTTGGAAGCGGCGATTTGAGCGACCACGCGTTTGGGAGTTGCGACATGCATTCCCGTGTCGCTGAGACCGATCGCATAGGTGTTGATTGAATCGTTCTGGTCGGCACGGAACTGAACCGCATACGTCGCGTCCGGGCTCATCGGACCGGGCCCGACAGGCGTCGGCTTGGTCAGTGCGATTGACAGGTCGTGGTCCAGGCACTGAACCGCGACTGCGCGAGGCGGCTTCACAAGCAGGGCGATGACACGCGATCCCTTGCTATCACGCTGCGTGCTGACCACCCAATCTCCGACGCTGCGCTTGGCTTCCTCGGCGGCCGCACCGGTTACCAACAACACAACCCCGGCCAACATAGAACCGATCGCGCGATTCATCGCCTCTCCGAAGGTTCGACACGAGCGGGCGCAATAGCGCGCAAGCGATGACGCTGAGCGAATCCAGGTGACTTTATCGGATGACTTTATAGATCGCCGGCCGCGCTGATACGCGGGTGTTCTTGCTTGGGCCCCAGCACCACCACAGGCGCACCCATCTGCACCCGCCGATAGAGATCGATCACATCCTCGTTAGTTAGCCGGATGCAACCCGACGAAATTGCATGCCCAATATATTCGGGCTGGTTCGTACCATGGATGCGAAACAGCGTGTCCTGGCCGTCCGCATAGAGGTAGAGCGCCCGCGCACCCATCGGATTGCTGGCGCCGCCTTCGACATAGTCGGGAAGGGGACCCAGCCGCTGCTTCTCGCTAGCGGTCGGCCTCCATCCCGGCCATTCGGTTTTGCGGCCGACGGTGGCAACGCCGGACCAGGCCAGCGCACCTTCGCCGACGGTCGCGCCGTAGCGGACCGCCTTTCCATCGGGCAGCACGTAGTAAACGTAGCGAGCGTTGGTATCGACCAGGACGGTGCCAGGTGCTTCCATGCGGTGGTAGTCGACCACCTGACGCTTATAGGCGGGCGCAATATGCGCCTGCTGGTAGGGCGCGTTCGCCAGTTCCTGCCGATCGCGCGCGGTGAAATTGGGGTCGTTCGGGACGACACGGGGAGCAGGCGACCGCGGGCGGCCGAACAGCGCCTCGAATATGTTTTGCGCAGAGCCTGTGGCCACAGAAGTGAGGAGCGTCGTGGCCGTCATGCCGGTCACGAACATGTACTTGACGCCACGGCGCAAGCCGGTCTGGCGACGGTTTGACAAAGCGAAGGGCCCCCCGACCCGGGCGCCCACGATATCGCGAGCGCATCACGTTCAAATAACCTGCGCTGGCCGGCGGAAATATGACTTAAGCGTGCCGAGAGTAAGGTGTTTGGAACTAATTGCTGGACGTGTGACCGGAGTTCCTGAGGATTGCGCGAGGCTCAGGCGCCGGGGCTGTTTTGTTGCGTTCCGTAAAGACGCATGGCGATCGACATGGAGAGCATGCCGAGCAGAACGCCTCCGATGACCTGCAAAATCGGATGGTCGAGCAGGCTGCGGTAGCGGAGATAGCCAATCGTGAAGAGCGCGACGAACGCGACCAGGACGCCGATGAGGTACGCGTTGTATTGCGACTGTAGCGTCCCATAGAGACGGGTCGCCAGGTACATGCAGAGCATGCCGAACAGAACGCCGCCGAAAGCATGGAGTGCGGGATAGCCGGGCCTGCTGCCGTGGGTGAAGTAGCCGATGATGAAGATCAATATCCACGTGAGAAGGACAGCGATCACGTAGCTGCCGAGCTGTGACGCGAAAAATTGCGACGTGAGGCTCATGGTCAGGTCCTTTCCGATCAGCAGCCAGAGTTTCGTCTTCGACGCCGTCGCGTCTTCGAGATCGGCAAAGTTTTGCAGCATCTCGGCGCGATGGCGCTGCAGGAATTCCGGCGGGTAGAGCTCCAGCAGTCGCGCATAGAGCCGGAGCGACCAGGACGCTTCGTGCGGCGCGGGGCCGGTCATGGCGTCACGTGCTCCCGATATGGCGGCGCGCAACAAGCGCCACGCGTGACAGCCGCTCCGTCTCCGCGCGCAACGTTGTTTGACCAAGCGCCGTGAGCTTGTAGTAGATGCGGCGCGGGTCCTGGGTGTTGCTCTTGGCAACCAGGCCCGCCTCGATCATCCGGTCGAGCGAGCCGTACAGCGTTCCAGGACCCATTTTTACTGCATCCCCCGAGTCCGCCTTGACCTGCTGCATGATGTCGTAGCCGTGGCGCTCCTTGCCGTATAAGGCGAGCAGAATGTGGAATACGGCGGGTGTCAGCGGCAGCGGCGACTTGCTCATGCGCGCATGATATATCCGTAACGGATATAGTCAATGACGGCAAAAAAATCTGAAATCCGGTGTCGGATCGGCTAAGTCGCGTTCGTCCTTTGAGGGTGAACAACAATTCGTGGGGTAAATTCGTATGTCCAATACCGTACGCTTACACCGTGTCCTGGCAACCAGCCCGGAGAAACTCTATCGCGCGTTCCTCGAAGCAGACGCGCTCGCGAAATGGCTGCCGCCCAACGGGTTTGCCTGCACGGTGCACCATTTGGATCCGAAGGTCGGCGGCACATTCAAAATGTCGTTCCGCAACTTCACGACGGGCCAAGGCCACACGTTCGGCGGCGAATATGTCGAGCTCGTCCCGGGTGAACGCCTGCGCTACACGGACAGGTTCGACGATCCGAACATGCCCGGCGAGATGCAGGTCACGGTCAGCTTGAAGAAAGTATCGATGGGCACCGAGTTGGAGATCGTGCAGGCGGGCGTGCCGGACGTTATTCCGGTCGAGGCTTGTTATCTCGGTTGGCAGGAGTCGTTGCGAAACCTGGCGAGGCTCGTGGAGCCTGAGATCAATCAATAGCCCATCACTATCGGCCAGGGTCAAAAAAAAACCGGATCGCGCGTAAATTTTCGCGATCCGGTCAATTCAAATATGGGGCCTAAATAAAGAACTTCAAGAATTGCAAGCGGCTCACTTTGCTCGTACTTCCTCGCCCCTCTTTTGGGGGGGATCATGCCAAATAGCACTGGTGTGTTGATCGTGGGGGCCGGACCGACAGGCTTGATGTTGGCCGGCGAGCTGGCCTTGGCTGGCGTCGACGTGACCATCGTCGAGCGGCGCGCGAGCCAAGACCTCATTGGGGCGCGAGCAGGAGGCCTGCATGCGCGCACCATCGAGGTGCTCGACCAGCGTGGACTAGCTGATCGATTTCTCGCCCAGGGACAGGTCGCCCAGGTCGCGAGCTTCGCCAGGACCCGGTTGGACATCAGCGATTTTCCCACGCGACACCCCTACGGGCTCGGGCTGTGGCAGAATAAAATCGAGCGCATCCTGGCCGATTGGATCGGCGAACTCGGCGTGCCGATCTATCGCGGACGCGAGGTGGCAGGTTTTGCGCAGGACGACACCGGCGTCGACATCGACCTCGCCGACGGCCAGCGTTTACGGGCGGACTATCTCGTCGGATGTGACGGAGGACGCAGTCTGATCCGTAAGGCAGCCGGCATCGATTTTCCTGGTTGGGACCCAACGATCAGCTGCCTGATCGCCGAGGTCGAGATGGCCGAGCAGCCGAAATTGGGCATCCGCTATGATGCCATCGGCGCCCATGCCTTCGGCCGGTTGGAGTACGAGCTCCGCGACGGCGAGGTGGTCTTCAAAGATGACGGGCCTATTCGCGTCATGGTAACCGAACAGCAAATCGGACAAAGTAGTGAGCCCACCCTGCGCGATCTCAGCGACGCGCTGGTCGCCGTCTATGGGACGGACTACGGGATCCACAGCGCCACCTCAATCTCCAGGTTCACCGATATAACGAGGCAGGCAGCCTCCTACCGGAATAGGCGCGTGCTGCTGGCCGGAGACGCCGCGCACGTGCATTTCCCGGTTGGGGGACAGGGTCTCAATCTCGGTGTGCAGGATGCGGTGAATCTGGGATGGAAGCTGGCCCAGGTGATCAAGGGCATGTCGCCGGACAGCCTCCTGGATACCTACCACGCCGAGCGCCATCCGATCGCCGCGCGCGTGCTGCGCACCACGATGGCGCAGACCCCGCTGCTGCGCAGCGATGACCGCCTCGACGCCTTGCGCGAGAGCGTGTCCGAGCTGTTGCGCATGGACGAGCCGCGCAAGCGATTCGCCGCGATGATGTCGGGGCTGGACATCCGCTACGACCTTGGCGACGGCCATCCGCTGGTCGGGCGCCGCATGCCCGATCTCGACCTCGTCACCTCGATTGGCGCGGTGCGAGTCTTCAGCCTTCTACACGATGCGCGCCCGGTGCTACTCAATCTCGGCGAGTCGGGACGTTTCGACATCACGCCATGGGCGGATCGGGTGCAGTCATTCGACGTCAAACACGACGATGAGTGGGTGCTTCCCGTGCTTGGCACAGTTCCAGCCCCGACCGGCGTATTGATCCGACCGGATGGCTATGTGGCTTCGGTCGGAGAGCGCAACCATACAGGTCTCGCCGATGCGCTAACCACTTGGTTCGGGGCACCGCGACCGACGTAGCGCGCCTTCCAGATCACGAGCTATTTGCTCGTGCGCGATCTTGCACGATTCTCCGGCGCTCGCGGCGCGGCCCATCGGCGCTTCGGTATTTGATGTGCTCGATGAAGGCGCGCAGCTTGGGCAGGAGCTGACGTTTGCTCGGGTAGTAGAGGAAAACACCCGGCGTCGTGATGGCAAAGGATGGGAGCAGCGCTTGCAATTGCCCATTGGCGATCGGCGCTCGGGCGAGGGGGTGTGGCACCTGCACCAGCCCCAAGCCTTGCATCGCCGCTGCGAGAAGGGTCGGCACGTCGTGCGCGATGAGCGGTCCAGCGACGATGACCTCGAGCGTCTTGTTGCCGTCAACAAAGCGCCACGGGGCTATCGAGCCGTCCGCGCGGCGCAGGCGAAGGCAGGCGTGATCGCGCAGATCATCGATGCGCTCCGGCCGCTTGCGCGCGCGCAGATAATCCGGGCTGCCGACCACCACCAAAGGGAACGGTGGCGTCAGCCGCACGACCACCATATCGGGGGCGATGAACTCGCCGAGACGAATGCCGGCGTCGAAGCCTTCTGCCGCGATATCCACCGACTCCTGGGTTGCGGCAATTTCCAGCTCGATCTCTGGATAAGCCTGGTGGAAGGAGGCGAGTATCGGCTCCAGCAGCAGCGTGACGACGGGTCGGGGTACCGTGATCCGCAACAGTCCGGTCGGACGCTGCCCCAGGTCGCGGGCGACTTCGCTCGCGGCTACGAGCTCCTCGAAGGCGGGCTTTGCCCGCAACAGGAAGCGCTCTCCGGCTTCGGTCAGGCCGACACTGCGCGTGGTGCGGATGAAGAGCGCTGCGCCGATGCGCGTCTCCAGCGCGCGCACGGCTTGGCTGATCGCTGATGGCGTGACACCAAGCTGCGCCGCCGCTCTGCGAAAGCTGCGGTGCTGAGCAACGCTCAGGAACGCCTCGATGCCGTCCAGCGCGCCTTGTCTGACTGTGAAGTTTTGCTTCATAGCCTGAAAATATTATCGCGGATAGTAGCTCGCAGGAAGCGCCCGTATGTGTGTGGCGAAGCCACGAAGCTTGAGAGGAATGCTGCAATGACCGATGTTCTTGATCGTGTGCGCGATCACTATCGCGCGACCGGCCTGGCCGAGCGGCTCAAGACTGCGCTTGCTGCGCTTGCCCCGGAAGATCAACAACTCACCTACCAGCAACTGGCCGGGCTCGACCAGTTTCACACCCGCGGGCTCGCTGCCACCGCCGAGCTTGGGAAGCTCGTCGGGATCACCACGGACATGTCGGTTCTCGATGTCGGATCGGGAGTTGGCGGGCCCGCGCGCTTTCTGGCGGCGACCTATGGCTGCCGGGTGACCGGCATCGACCTCAGCGAGCCGTTCGTCGAGGCCGCGCGTTATCTGACGCAGCGGACAGGACAGAGCGAGCGGGTGTTGTTTGAGGCCGCGAGCGCGCTCGACCTGCCGTTCGACGACGGCCAATTCGATGTGGTGTTGCTGCAGCATGTGGTCATGAATATCGCCGACCGCGCGCGGCTCTATCGCGAGATCCGGCGCGTCCTCAAGGCGGGTGGTAAGTTTGCGACATTCGATGTGGTGTTGAACGGGCAAGCCGAGCCACATTATCCGGTCCCGTGGGCGCGAACGCCGGACACGAGCTCTCTTCTAACGCCAGCAGCGACGCGCGATGCAATCGAGGCGGCCGGTTTCCGCACGCTCGTTTGCCAAGACGACACCGAGGCTGGCAAAACCTGGGCCGCGCAATTGCGTGCAGCGTGGCCACCGCCTTCGCCAAATCTCGGCATCGTGATGGGGCCGGACTTCGCGCAGCTGGCGATGAACCTCGGACGAAATCTGATGGAGGGCAGGGTCGGTATACTCACCGCGGTGTTCGAGGCTATGTCCACGCAGACCTGAAGGAGGGCCGCTCTCATGCACGCCGACGATCGCCGCGCGTGGATCGTGGTGGGGCTGCTGTTCACCTTCATGGTGATCAATTTCGCCGACAAGGCGGTGATCGGGATTGCTGCGGTCCCGATCATGCAGGAGCTGGAGCTCGGCCCGCGGCAATTCGGTTTGATTGGTTCGAGCTTCTTCTTGCTGTTCGCGGTCTCTTCGGTCACGACCGGCTTTCTGGTCAACCGGGTGCAGACGCGCTGGGTGCTGCTGGCGATGGGGCTGATCTGGGCGCTGACCCAGTTTCCGATGATCGGCTCCGTCGGGTTCGAAGCCTTGGTGGCTTGTCGCATCGCGCTCGGGGCAGGCGAAGGTCCCGCATCACCTGTGGCGCTGCATTCCGCCTACAAGTGGTTCCCCAACGAACGGCGTACGCTGCCGACGGCCATCATCGTCAATGGCGGTGCGATCGGCGTCGTGGTGGCGCTGCCGCTGCTCAACTGGGTGATTGTGCGTTGGACGTGGCACTGGGCGTTCGGCTTGCTCGGCCTCGCCGGCCTCGTGTGGTGCGCCTTGTGGCTCGCGTTCGGCCGCGAAGGGGCGCTGGACAACGGGAGCGCAACGGCGAGCGATCCGGCGCAATCATCGGTGCGGATCGGCTATGGTCAATTGTTGTTGAGCCCCACGATCCTGGCGTGCTGGGCGGCATCGTTCGGTGCCAACTGGGCTTTGTCGCTCGCGCTCTCGTGGCTAGGCGCGTATTTCGTCAAGGGTCTTGGGCTTGCGCAGAGTTCGATCGGGTTCCTGGGAGCGCTGAGCGCCGGCAGCACCGCGATGGCGATGCTGGCGGCTGGTTGGTATTCACAACGGCTGCTGGCGCGCAGCTTCTCGAGCAGACTGGCACGCGGCATCCTCGCCAGCTTGAGCGTCGTTCTTGGCGGCGCTGCGCTGACCCTGCTGCCCTACGTTCCGGGCATATCCCTCAAGATTGCCCTCGTCACGCTCGGCGTGGCGCTGCCGTCAGTGATCTACGTGATCAGCAATGCAATCGTCGCTGAGATCACCCCGCCGGCGCAACGCGGCGCACTGCTCGCGATCAGCACCGCCGTGGCGAGCTCAGCCGGTCTGCTCGCACCTTATGTGATGGGCAGCGTCATTGAGAGCGCTGCGACTCCGCTCGACGGGTTCCACACCGGCTTCTTCATGTGCGGGGTTATTTTGTTGGTCGGTGGCGGCATCGCCATGGCCCTGATAAATCCTGAGCGCGAGACAAAACGGCAGTCGACGAGGCTACGCCCGCTCGCCGCGCCGGTTTAAGCGCGTCACCCGTTCGCGCCGAATGACCGTGTCGATCAGCGCGGAGACGCGCTCCTGCGGAAAAGGCGTGCCCGTCATCAACCGACAAAAGAAGATGGCGCCGAGCAGGGCGAAAGCTGCAAGCTCCGGATCAATACGAGCCGGAAAGTCTCCCGAAGCAACGCCATTGGCGATCAAAGCAATGGTCGGTTTGCGTGCCTCGGCCTGGAACTGGTGATGAAACCTGCGCACGGCACGATCCCGCTCCGCGCCGTCAATGAGAGCCGGAAGACAAGCCGAGAACGGCGAGTCCGCAACCACATCGGCGACGTGGCGCAGAATACGCTCGAGCTTCTCACGCGGCGAGCCGGTCACTAGCTCCGGGTCGCGCTGTTGTTGGAGCAGCTTGAACGCGTCGGCGATCAGCGCGATCTTGTCCGGCCAATGGCGGTAGATCGTCGCTTTGCCGACGCCGGCGCGCCGCGCGGCAGACTCGATGGTGAGCGCGCCGTAGCCCACATCGCTGAGCTCGTCGAGCACCGCCTGGAGAATGATTTGGCGCGAGCGCTCGATCCTCGGGTCGACCGCGGGCTTGCGTCGCGTCCGCGCGTTTTGCCGCTTCGATGAGAATGAGCGCCGCGCCGGCTGCCGCTCAGGCACGACCGGCTTTCGAACCCGAGCCCGGGGCGCGATACGCCGCCGTATTGCCCTCAAACAGTTCGACCAGGTTCCCCGATGGGTCTTCGAGCAGGATCTGCTTGCCGCCGGTGCCCTGGATGACGTCGCTGCGGAAGCGACAGCCTGCCGACTTGAGCGCGGCGATCGTCGCGTCCAACTGCTCGACGAGGAGATGGATCCGGTTCCACCCACCGGGTTTTTGCTCCTCGCCGGACGGCATTTTCGCTCCGCCGCCGACGCCGGGGGAGGGCTTGGTGAGATAGAGATGCATGTCGCCGCGCGAGATCTCGGCAAAGCCCGGGGCCGGGTGCATCTCGACTTTGAAACCGAGATGCCTGGTGTAGAAGTCGATCGCGGCGCTGACGTCGTTGACGATGTAGCGGAAACAAGCGGCCATGGCTCGTCTCTCCTTCGTTCATTTCGTCGGCTATGTGTAGAACGTATCCGTTTCACAGCGATACGTCAACGTTTCATAATAGTGACTGGCGAGCCTTATTGCCGCCGACGCAAAAGGCTGATCTATCGAAAAGGATCGGCGCCGGAACCGGAGGTAATGCATGACTGAGACGCAGCGCTTCGTCGATCCCGATGCGGCCGGGTGGATCGCAATTGATTTTTTGCCGGGCGTCACTCTGCTGCCGCTCGCTCAGCCTGTGCAGGACGGGTCGATCCACCGCACGCGACTGGTGCAAGGCACGGTCATTCCGGTCCACACGCACCCGGCAGATGAATACGTCATGGTGTTGAGCGGTACTGTTGAGACCGGCGGCCGACGATGCGGCGCCGGCACTTTCTGGATCACCCCAGCGGGGACCCGGCAGGGTCCCCACGTCGCCGTCACTGACGCTGAGCTTCTGACCGTCCGTCTTGGCGCGATGGGACCGTTCGGCGAGCAGGAATGACCCCGCGATGCGTTACGTCATGCGCATCGGAATGGCGCCGAAGAAATCACGTTTGCCGATCTCGACGCCGCAATGGCGCAGGATGTCGTAAGCGGTGGTGAGGTGGAAGTAGTAGTTCGGCAGCACGAAGTGGTTCAGATAGTCCGCACCTTTCATGTGTCCCTTGTTGGTTGGGCCGAGCGGAAAGATGATTTCACGCTCGGCTGAGTCGTCGATTTTCTTCGCGTCGAGCGTCTTCACAAAAGCCATCGTCTTGGCGATGCGCGCTTTGAGATCGGCGATCGTCGTCTCGGTGTCCTCATAGCGCGGCGGGTCGATGCCGGCGAGCCGCGCGCCGCCGTTTTTCGCCTGGTCGCAAGCGCTCTGCACCTGCCGGGTCAATGGGAACATATCGGGGAAAAGGCGAGCATTGAGAAGCACCGCGGGATCGATCTTCTTGCCTTCGCAGTAAGCCGCGGCCTTGTCGAGGAGCACGGACAGCGCGTTGAGACTGATCTCGAAAACCGGAATTGACGCGTTGGACAGCGACATTGTGGGTAACCTCGTTTCGGTGAGCGAATCCGAATCCGACGTGGAGGCTCAGGCGCGCTTCCATGCACCGGCGGCCACCAGTTCGTCCATCGCTTGATCGGTGAACTCGGCCTTCGGGGCGTTGCCGCCGATCACAAACATGAGAATGGCTTGCGCATCGGGATCACCGTCCGTGATATTCTCGAACCGCCGTGCAACACCCGGCGGGAAGGACACGACATCCAGCGGTCCGACGTCGACGTAATCGGTCTCGCCCTTCTCGTTCTCCCAACTGCATCGCCAGCGGCCGGTCATCGGGATGAAGGTTTCGTTGGTGTCGTGGTTGTGCATCATCGGACCGTTGCCGGGCTTGGCGCGGCAGTAACCGAGGTTGAAGCCTTCCGAAATCGGGATGGCCGCGAGCCGCGACGCCTCATCACCGACCGGTGAGGTCACCGCATCGCCTTCGCCTTGCGGTGGCTGGAAACCGATGACGTTGTAGAGGGTGCGAATGCAGCCCTTCATGTTGCTATCCGGCAGGCCACCGTCAGAGCCTTTCAGATCCTTGAAGCGGGCGACGCGCTTCATCATATGCGCGCGAGCAAGCCCGGAGCGCGGCAGCGTTTCCATGGTGATCCTCCCTTGGTATCGCGCGCAGGGTGACACAATCATCCGACTGAGAATAGCCGCAATACCGGTCACACCGTCCTGCTACTTGTCAGTAAGGAGCGGAAATGAACGTCATGCCGGATCATCATCAACCCGCAGCACCCGAGAGTACCGCAGCACGCGTCGCCCTGTGGCGCGCCCTACATGTCGAGATCGATCACCCGCCGCATGTGCTCGATGACGTGATCGGTCTCAAGTTGCTCGCTCCCGATCCGGACTGGCGCCGTCGCGGCGACATGGATCCGCAGTTCACCCGGCCGTTCCGCGCGTCGATCGTGGCGCGGGCGCGATTCATCGAGGACCTGGTGCTGGAACAGGCCGGCCGCGGCGTCACCCAGTACGTAATCCTTGGCGCCGGGCTCGACAGCTTCGCACAGCGGCGGCCGGAGAGGGCGTCGGGCTTGCGTATATTCGAGATCGATCAGCCAGGTCCGCAGGCCTGGAAGCGCCAGCGCCTGATCGAGCTTGGCTTCGGCGTGCCCGACTGGCTGCGCTTCGTGCCGGTCGATTTCGAGGCGGGTGGTTCCTGGCATGACGGCCTCATGCGCGCCGGCTTTGATACCGGCAAACCAGCGATCGTCGTCTCCACGGGAGTGAGCATGTATCTCAGTAAGGAGGCGAATGCTGCGACGCTGCGCCAGGTCGCGGCGCTCGCGCCCGGATCGACCCTCGCCATGACGTTTCTGTTTCCGCTGCAGCTGGCGGACCCCGAGGTCCGCCCGGGGCTCGAGATGGCGGAGAAGGGAGCGCGCGCCAGCGGCACGCCATTCCTCAGTTTCTTCACGCCGGCGGAGATCATCGCGCTCGCCCGCGCAGCTGGCTTCGTAGCTGCGTGCCATGTCTCGGCAGCTTATCTGACGCAGCGCTATTTCGCGGGCCGCAGCGATGGTCTGCGACCGCCTAACAATGCTGAGGAGTTGCTCGTGGCAACAACGCGGTGAAGATGGTTGATCGGCAGATGGCCCGGCTCGTCAATGCACGGTATTGGCCAGGTGCCGCAGTTTGTCGGGATTGCGCGTGACATAGACTGCAGCCACGCGGTCATCCTCGATCTCGAGC
The DNA here is from genome assembly GCA_019241285.1 of Xanthobacteraceae bacterium. Taxonomy (GTDB): domain Bacteria; phylum Pseudomonadota; class Alphaproteobacteria; order Rhizobiales; family Xanthobacteraceae; genus JAFAXD01. The sequence goes on from JAFAXD010000300.1 coordinate 16,155, forward strand.
GCGGTGGTCTGGAGGATGCCGCCGCCCTCGATCGTGATAAATCCCGGGAGCCCGTTGATCAGGCCGTAGCGCACCAATCGAGACTTGTTGATGGCAAAGATCGCCGCGAACCGCGCGAACAGTTGCATGACAGCCTCCACTCCAATGACCGGTGCTCCGTGCGCGCTCGCCTTGCCGCCGCCATCCGCGTAGGTGGTGACGTCAGCCGTGAGCAGCGCGCGCAAGTGCTCCATCTCGCCGTTGCGGGACGCCGCAAAGAAGGCTTGCGCGATTTCCAAGCCGCGTTCCTTCGGCACTGGATAACGCGGACGGTTGGCACGAACGTGCGTCCGGGCGCGACTTGCCAGCTGACGGCAGGTCGCTGGTTCGCGCTCGATCGTGGCGGCGACCTCATCAAAGTCGAGCCCGAACACGTCGTGCAGCAGGAAGGCAGCGCGTTCCAACGGCGACAGTCGCTCCAGCGCCATCAGCAGCGGCAGCGTGACATCGTCGGGCTCATCCTCGCCCGGTTCAACAATGGGCTCCGGCAGCCAAGTCCCGACGTAGGTTTCGCGCTCGCGCCGGACGGACTTCAATCGGTCGAGACACAAGCGCGTGACGATGCGGCGCAGAAATGCGGCGGGTTCGCGCACCTTCTCCCGATCGACATCGAGCCAGCGCAGGAACGCGTCCTGCACCACGTCCTCCGCGTCGGCAACCGAGCCCAGCATCCGATAGGCGGCGCGGACCAGCGCCGGCCGCAGCGGATCAAACACCGCGGCGGCCTCCTGGCTCGATGCGGATGCCATCAAGCCGCCTGTCCTGAGACGTTGGCCGGCGCCGCATCCAGCCGGCCGGCGCGTGCGGCCAAGTTGGTGTTGGAGGCCGCGAGCAATGCCTCAGCGTTGCCATCGGCGGGCGGATAGATCACTTGCGTGTTGATCAGCCGCTTCATTGCCTTGCCCTCGCTGCCGGTTTTCTCGACGCGCCGCTCCCAGCCTTGGGTGACGACCGCGCCGGAGCGGCCGAGATCGAGGCAGGTCACGTAGCGCAGTTGCGTATAGGGTAGCGGCGGCATGCCAAGCAGGTCGCGCGCCGCATTCTCGCCGGCAACACGACCGAGCTGTCCGGCGTGCTGGCAGGACTGCAAGGTCCGGTGCCCGTCGCCAGTATCCGCCGCCGCGGCGTCGCCAGCGACGAACACATCAGGGGCGGCCGGCGCTCTCAGGTTCATATCAACAATGACGCGGCCAAGCTCATCCCGCGCGCCCGAGAGCTGCGCCGCGAACGGCGAGGCGGCCATCCCGGTTGCGAGCACGACCGCATCGGCCGCAACAACGCTGCCATCGACGAAACTCACACGGTCCGCCGCCAGCGCCTGGATCGTGGCGCCGAGGCGCAGCTCGACGTGGGCGGCCGCCAACGCCGCCGCGATGACCGGCCGCGGTCGGGGTCCGAGCTCTGGTCCGATGGTCGCGGACCGGTCGATCAGCACGATGGTCAGTCGCTCGGCCGCGCCAACGCCGCCGTGCACCACGAGGCGGTCGCGCAGCTCAAGCGCGAGCTCAATGCCGGTGAAGCCAGCGCCGACCACGGCGATGGTCGGATTTGTGATTTCGCGGGCGATCTCGCGCAGGCGCCGGTCAAAGGCGACGGCCTCCGCCTGGGTATCAACCGAAAATGCGCCCTCGGCACCGGGCACCGGTGGCCGGCGCATGCGGCTGCCGGTCGCGACGACGAGGCGGTCGTAGGGGAGGTGGCCGCCATCGGCAAGCGTCACGGTTTTACCCGCAGTATCGAGGCCGATCGCTTCGCCGCGCGTGAAGCCGATATCAACCTTGTGCAGCAGCGGCGGCACGGCGACTGCGAGCGTCTCGGGCCGCGCTTCGTAGAGCCGCGGCCGGATTTCGAGCATCGGCTCGCGCGAAAGCAGCGTTATCCGGGCTCGCGCGCCGGCAACGCGTCGCGCCGCGACCGCCGCCCAGAAGCCGGCGAAGCCGCCGCCAACGACCAGGATATTCTCAGACATGTCACGCACTCCCATGCTCATCTCCGTGGTTTTCGCCGAGATGACGATTGGCGAGGACGATTTGTGACATGGGGCGCAAATTTCTTTTCGGAGGGCGGCGGACTATCGACCTGCCTCCCACGCTCGGCCCATGAACCGTGCTTTGCCGCCCGCAAGAACGTGCAGCGCGCGTTCGAGATTGCGTTGCTGCGCCTGTGCCGACTTCAGTCGGACGAGGTAGCGGAGGATCTCCTTCTGCCGGCTGGGTGCCAGGTTGTTCCAACCTCGTCGCGCGGACGGATTGCGCTTGAGCGCACTGCCGAACCAACCCGGCATGGGATGAAGCGGACCGCCGCTGTAAGCGTCATCAAATACGATCGTTACACTCACAACGTCACCAACGCCGGTCGCCGACTCGTTACGCACCCTCTCATGCAGATAAAGAAAGAAGCTGCCGTCGCCCGCCGGCATCATGTTGATGCGCCAGGGGACGTCCGGCTTGCCGTTGACCTGAATGCGCACGGGCAGCGGCTTGCGCCAATCCGGCTTCAACCTCGCGGCTCGCTCAGCGCTGACCGCGACGTACGGATTGATGCCACGGATTTCGATCGGCGCGCGGAAGCGAAGCTTCGGACTCTGCATGCTCGGCCCATTCAGATGACTGCCGGGACGTTCCGTTCACCAGAATTGGGTCCGAGCTGTGACGCGAGACGCCGGCCGCGCCCTCCGCTCAATTCGCAAAACAGCCGGCGTGGTCGAGATCGGCGAGGAGGCCCCGCTGCTTGGGTTGCCAGCCTAGCCGCTCCTTTGTTTGCTCGTTCGCGGCGGGCATGTCCATCTGCGCGAAATGGACGAACCAGCCAAAGTGACCGGCCGCTTGCTCAGGGGAGATGTCTGCGGCACCGGTGGCTAGCGATCTAAGCCTAACTAACACAACCCGCGCCGGCGCCCCTCCGGGTAAACATCAAGAAGGGGCCGAACAGTCAGGCCCTGCCGACGCGACCGCGCCGCGGGTCCGGGCCGGGATCGCGCCCGGCGGCAACGACAGCCAGCCGCCCGATGTAATGGGCCCAGCCGGCGTCATGGTCGGCGCAGAGCCCGGCATTGGGAATGCCGGTGTGCGTGAGGCGCAGCAGCGTTCCATCCGGCTGCTCGAGCAGATCGATTTCGATCAGGCTCGATCCCGGCGGCATGACGTCGCTGCCTTCCCAGCCAAACTGTAGGCGAGACGGTGCACGGGCACGACCTCGCGGAATGCGCCGCGGGCGCAACGCGCTCCCGTGACATTGACGAGGTAGATCCCGCCGGGCTGCGGTTCGACATTTGCCTCCGTCCCCATCCAGCGCAGGATCTTCTCCGGGTCGGTGAGGAGGGCGAACACGGCAGCGGGCGGGGCGGGGACATGCGTCTCGCGGCGGACGACCAGAGCCTCTTGTTGCATTGGTCTCTCTCGTGGTTGCGATGGTGTGGGGCCTCGCTTGAAGATAGACAGGCAAGGCGGGCGACGCCATCGCCGCGGGATGGAAGGACAGAGGCGGTAACGGGATGACTCGCGGCATGGATCTGCCCGCGCCTCTCGCTTGGCTGGTGGATGAGGCCAATGATGCGCGTGCTCCCGACCAGTTCCTCGCCGAGCTTGGCGCCAAGCTCCTGGCCGACGGTCTCCCGCTGGCTGGCGGTGCGCTGACGCTCGCCGTGCCGCATCCGATTATCGCTCACCGGACCTGGATGTGGCGCGCCGAGACCGGAGCGGTGATCGAGGCACTGGGCTTCGCGAGCGGCCCGTTCAGCCAGGCCGGGCACAAATGGTTGGCCGAGCTCGGCCCGGTTCACAGCAATACGATAGGCTCGGCGGCGGAGAGCCCAGTGCTGGGCTGGGCGGGCAACCGGGGATTCACGGCGGATGAAACCGCCCGGTTGAACGAGGTGGCGCGGTTCGCCGCCGCGCCGCTGGCAGCGTTAACGGCGCGCGCGGCGCTGGGCGCGCTGCTCGAGGCTTATCTCGGCCGTCGTAGCGCCGCCCGGGTGCTGGCCGGGGCGCTCCGCCGCGGCACGGGAGAAACCATCCGCGCCGCACTGCTGTTTGCCGATCTGCGTGACTTCACGGTCATGTCTGAGGCGACGGAGCCCGCGGTCATGATCGCGGTCCTCGATGCCTGGTTCGACCGCGTCGCGGGGGCCGTACACGCCTTCGGGGGCGAGGTGCTGAAGTTCATCGGCGACGGCATGCTGGCAATTTTCCCGGTGACCGGCACACCGTCCGAGGCGTGCGAAGCCGCCTTGCGCGCCGTCGCCGCCGCGCGTGCCGGCATGGCCCATCTCAATGCCGGGCGGCAGCAGCAAGGTCTGCCGACGCTGTCGTTCGGCGCCGCCCTACATCTCGGTGAGATCCTGTGGGGCAATATCGGTTCAAGTGACCGGCTGGACTTCACCGCCATCGGCCCCGCGGTCAATCTGGTCAGCCGGCTGGAAGGGCTGTGCAAGCTGCTCGGCCGATCGGTGCTGATTTCGGGCGCGGTCGCCGCCGAAACCAAGACTCCTTTAGTGCCGTTCGGTAATCACGAATTGCGCGGGATCGCCGCGCCCTGCGCGGTCTTCACGCTGCCGGATGCGTAACAAATTGTAGCGGGGCCTGTCGGCCTGGAGCATCCACGTTCGTCCTTGGGACGTGGAGTAAAAACGCACACAGCACAGAAAGGGCAAATCATGGCGGAGCAAGCGACTGCGACCAAGCCGACCAATCCGGTGCAAGCAGCAAAAGCGGAGGTACGGGGAGGCCTTACGCCGTACCTGATGGTGGATGGAGCCATCAAGGCCGGTGAGTTCTACAAGCGTGCGTTCGGCGCGGAGGTCGCCTCGACGGTCCCTCCCGATGACAAGGGCCGGACCATGCACGTGCATCTCTATGTGCACGGCCAATCGTTGATGTTGAGCGATCCCTTCCCGGAGCACGGCTGTCCGTTCAAGGAGCATCAAGGCTATTCGTTGATGCTTCCGCTCGCCGCCGGCGAGATCGAGAAATGGTGGAAGCGCGCCGTCGATGCTGGCTGCACGGTCATCATGCCGCTTGCCGATCAATTCTGGGGTGACCGCTACGGCCAGCTGCGCGATCCGTTCGGCGTCCTCTGGGCGCTCGATGCGCCGATCAAATGAGCTTGCGGCCGGCGGCAACACCGCCGGCCTCCTAGTTGGATAAGTGGACCCTCGCTTCCGACATCGCGATCCAGGCGATCACGGCTTCGGAGAAACCGTCCACGCGCGTCCACGCGCCCATGTCCCACACCCTGCTGGTACGCGGCGACATTGACCATGTAGCCGCGTGCCTGCGGATCAGAGACTTCCAAGTTCGGCGGCCGATGGCAGGACTATCTGGATGTCCATGAGTTTATCGATAGCACAAAAGTAGCGTGCTCGGACCTTCGACATCGGATGATCTTGCATAGCGTCGATCTCGGCGGCACGCTCGCAGGAATGCTCTTTCCGCAGCGAACTCTGCCGTCGCTCGCAGTTGCCTCGTTTTGCATCGGGATGCGTTTCAGGCCGACGACCCTGACCGGATAATCGCCAATGAAACCTCAAGAAGGAACTGATATAGAGATCATCATCGAGCTGCGCCGCCATCCACGCGATTAGAGATTCAGACGGGGATGGCTTTATGAGGTTGCTGATGATGTTGGTGTCGAGCAGGTAGCGCATCAGATGTCGATGTTGCGTCCATCGTCGCGCGGCCGGGTCAGGTCGAGATCCGCGCCTACGAGCGGCGATCGACGGAGCGCGGCGAGTATGCCCCCCTTTCGTGGCGGCTCGCCGGCCAAGGTCTTGCTGACCGAGGCGCGCAGGCGTGACGCGTCGGGGCTATTTTCCGCCAAACGTCGCGCCAGCGAACGAATTAGATCGCGGTCGGCCTCGCGACCCAGTACCTCGAACCGCGCAAGGCCGCGTCGTTTCAGTCGAGACCGGTATTTCTCAGTTGCGGGCTTTTGCGGTGAGTTCATGGCAGTCTCCAATTCCCGGTAATCTATCCGGGAATCGGGAGGTTCAAGCGCCAATTTGCCCGCGCAGCAAGTCCGACTGCGCCTGATCAACCCTCGAGCACATCATCGATCCGGATCGGAAAGCGCCGCACCCGCACGCCGGTCGCGTGCCAGACGGCGTTGGCGACGGCACCGGCACTACCAACAACGCCGATCTCGCCGACGCCCTTGATGCCGAGTGCGTTGACGTGCGGATCGTGCTCATCGACGGTGATGACATCGAGCGCGCCGACATCCGCATGCACCGGAATGTGATACTCGGCGAGGTTCGCGTTGATGATCCGGCCGGAGCGCCGGTCCGTAATCGCTTCCTCATTGAGGGCGAATGATTGTCCCCAGATCATGCCGCCAAACAGTTGGCTGCGCACGAGCTTGGGATTGATGATGCGCCCCACAGCGAACGCACCGACCATGCGGGTTGCGCGAATTTGGCCGAGCTCCGGGTCAACCTTCACCTCAGCGAACACGGCGCCGTGCGCATACATGGCGTAGTTCGCCTGGGCGGCGGGATCGATCGCACCTTTGCCACGCGCTTCGAGCTCGTTGACGCCCGCGCGCCGCAGAATATCTGCGTAGCTCTCGCTGCGCGTCTCGTCATCGCGGCGGAACAGCCGGCCGCCGCGGGCGATGACGCCGGCGTTGCCGGCGCCAAACAGCGGTGAGTGCTGGTCGCGCGTCGCGAGATCGGCCAGTTTCGCAATCACCGCGGCGCCCGCGTCCTGGATGGCGCTGCCCGCGGTTGCGGTATGTGCTGATCCGCCGGCAATGCCGGCATCCGGCAGGTCGGAGGTGCCGGCCTTGAATTCGATCTGTTCGAGATCAAGTCCGAGGCTATCGGCCGCGATCTGCGCAAAAGCAGTCCAGGCGCCCTGGCCCATATCGTGCGTGCCGCTCTCGACCACACCCGTTCCGTCGCTGCGCAGAACGGCGCGCGCCTGCGCCTCGAACATCAGCGCCGGAAAGATGGCGGTGCCCATGCCCCAGCCGACCAGCAGGCCGGCGTCATCGCGCATCTGGCGTGGCGCGAGCGGGCGCTGCGACCAGCCGAAACGCTGCGCCCCCTGGGCGTAGCATTCGCGCAAGCGCTTCGACGAGAATGGTCTGCCGCTCATCGGCTCGACCTCGGCATAGTTCTTGATGCGGAAGGCGAGGGGATCCATGCGGCAGGCCCATGCAGCTTCATCGAGCACGCTCTCCAGCACGATCGATCCGGTGGCTTCGCCGGGCGCCCGCATGAATAGCGGCGTGCCGATGTCGAGGCGCACAGCTTCATGCGAGGTGGCAATGGCCGGGCTGGCATAGAGCGGGTGTGACGCGTCTGCCGCCGGCTCGTAGAAATCATCGAAGGTGCTGGTGGAGATCTTCGCGTGATGCGCAATCGCCGTGAGGGTGCCGTCGCGGTCAGCGCCGATGCGCATGGTTTGCCGGGTCGCGGAGCGATGCCCGACCGGACCATACATCTGCTCGCGGCCCAGCACGAGCTTCACCGGGCGGCCGACCAGCCGCGCCGCCATGATACCGAGAATCTGCGGGCCGACCGCAATTCCTTTCGAGCCGAAGCCGCCGCCAAGAAATGGACTGCGGATATGAATGTGCTCCGGCGCGATGCCGAACAACTCGGCGATCCGCGCGCGGGTCATCACCAGCCCCTGGGTCGGCATGTCGAGCGAGAGCGTGTCGCCGTCCCAGGCGGCGACGACCCCGTGCGGCTCCATGGCATTGTGATATTGCGCCGGGGTTTCGTAAGTCGCCTCGATCCGCATCGGTGCAGCCGCAAGCGCGGCGTTCGCGTCCCCATGCTGGACCTCCGCCTGGTTGAACAACCCAACGCTCGGCGGCACATAGCTCTCGTTTGCATCAAGACCGACACGCGCCGGCTCAGCCTCATAACGCGGGGCCAGCAATTTTGCGCCTTGCGTCGCCGCTTCCAGACTCTCCGCGATCACGACCGCAATCGGCTGGTTGGCGTAACGCACGCGATCGCTGTGCAACAGGTCGAGCCGGAAGGCGAACGGATTCGTTTTCGCTTCCGGGTCCACGGCGAGCGGCGGCTTGTGCGCCGGCGTCATGACATCAACAATACCGGGATGGTGTTTTGCTGCTTCCACATCAAGGAACGTGACGCGGCCGCGCGCGATGCTGCTGGTCGCGATAACGGCGTAGAGCATGCCGGGCAGATGATTGTCCGCGGCGAAGCGCGCCGTACCCGTCACTTTCAGGATGCCATCGCGGCGGGTGAGCGGTTGCCCGATATTGGAACCGTGACGCACGTGGGCGGGGGCTTGGCTCAGTCTGAGCTCAGGCATGTTGCAGCACTCCGGGCAGAACAGAGAATGGCGAGGCGGGAAGGGCGGGAACCCGCGCCGGCGTGCCAGCGGCAGCCAGAGTCAATGCGCGGGCGATGGTCCGACGCGCCAGTTCGATCTTGAACGCATTGTCCCCGGACGGTTTTGCGTCGGTCAGCGCCGCGGTGGCAGCCTGGAGATAGATGCCAACGGCCGGCGTCGCGCCAATCAGAACCTGCTCCGCGGCGCGGGCGCGCCAGGGCTTAGCGGCAACACCGCCCAAAGCGAGCCGCGCGTCCGCAATCCGACCTTGCTCGATGCGCAGCGCGGCAGCCGCTGAGACGATGGCAAACGCGTAGGACGTGCGTTCGCGGACTTTCAGATAGCGCGCATGCGCGGCGAAACTGCGCGCGGCGGGCGGCAGCCGCAGCGCGACGATCAGGTCGCCCGGCTCGAGCACATTGTCGTGTTCCGGAGTATCGCCGGGAAGGCGATGCAAGTCCTCCAACGCGATATCGCGCCTGCCGCGGCGGCCTTCGATCTCAACCACGGCGTCGAGCGTGACCAGCGGGACGCAGAAATCAGAGGAATGCGTGGCGATGCAGGCTTCGCTCCAGCCCAGGATGGCGTGCAGGCGGTTTTCGCCATCCCGCGCGTCACATCCGGAACCCGGCTGGCGTTTGTTACAAGCACCGGCGACGTCGTAGAAATACGCGCACCGCGTCCGCTGCAGCAGATTGCCGCCGACCGTCGCCGCGTTGCGCAGCTGCGCCGATGCCCCCGATAGCAGCGCTTCAGCAACAGAGGGATAGGCGCGGGCGAAATCAGGGTCGTGCGCGAGGTCGGCATTGCGCACAAGCGCGCCGACGCGCAGGCTGCCGTCGCTGCGATGCTCGATGCGATCAAGGCCGGGCAGGTGCGTGACGTCGACGAGGCGATCGGGATGTGTGATCCCGCCCTTCATCAGATCGATGAGGTTGGTTCCGGCGGCGAGATAGCTCGCGCCTGGCGCGCTCGCGGCCGCGATGGCCTCGGTGACCGAACGGGGTCTGACGTATTCGAAGTTGTTCATGCCGAGCGCCTCTGGTTTGCTTCGCGCAGGCGGTCCTGCGCATCGAGCACCGCCTCGAGAATTCCCGCATAGGCGCCGCAGCGGCAGAGATTGCCGCTCATCGCTTCGCGCACGCGCTCCGGATCGTCGCCGGTCTGGCCTTCCTGGATCAGCCCGATCGCGCTCATGATCTGGCCCGGCGTGCAGAACCCGCACTGAAAACCGTCATGGGCGATGAACGCGGCCTGCACGGGATGCAACGCATCGCCATGGGCGACACCCTCGATGGTGAGCACGTCGGCCCCGTCGCAGCTCAGCGCCAACGTCAGGCATGAATTGATCCGCCGCCCATCGAGATGCACCGTGCAAGCGCCGCATTGGCCGCGATCGCAGCCCTTCTTGGTGCCGGTCAGATGCAGGCGCTCGCGCAGGAGATCGAGCAGCGTGACGCGCGTATCGTCGATCTCGACCTCACGCGGTTTGCCGTTAACGGTGAGAGTGATGGAATGACTCATGCAAGTGTTCCAATCGCTGCCATTTGCTATTGTCAGAATTGAATCGGCGTTGCTCGCGCCAGCAGAGCTGGTCCGGCATTGTTGGTCGATTCATCGTGGTGGTTTGTGGGTGCGGACAACCATACCTGCTGCCGCCACGATCCTTCGATCAGTCGGCGGGTAGAAGAGTGGTCCCGATGAGGTTTAGTATACGGAGGCTGCCTCCGCTTTGCAAGAGGCCGCGACGCGGACGATCGAGATGCGACATCAATCTGTCGTGACGGGACGAAAGCCACGCGCTGACGCGCTGCGCAACCGCGACCGCGTGCTGGAGGCAGCCAAGGCTGTATTCAGCGCCGGTGGTCCGGATGCGAGTCTTGAAGCGGTGGCCAAGCGCGCCGGCGTTGGCATCGGCACGCTCTACCGACATTTCCCGACGCGCGAGGCCTTGTTCGAGGCGGTGTACCGGCGCGAGGTCGAGCAACTCACCGAGCTTGCCGAGCAGTTGAAGGGGGAAGCGGAGCCGGTCGAGGCTTTGCGACGTTGGCTGCGGTCGAATGTTGAATTCGTCGCGACCAAGAAGGGAATGATCGCCGCCTTGGCGCTCGCTGCTCACGGTATGTCCGAGCTCTACGCTTTTTCGGCTGATCGCCTGACCAAAGCGATCGGGGGGTTGCTGGATCGAGCAATCGCGGCCGGAGACATCCGCTCCGACATCGGCCCCGAGGACGTGCTGCGCGCGCTTGTCGGGATGTGCTACATGAACGATCAGCCCGGGTGGCAGAAAAGCGTGTTGCGGTTGTTGGATGTATTTGTTGATGGACTGCGGGTGCGGCACAGCGGCGTGCGACACACGCCAGGTGTGCCGCGCCGTCCCAGCAGTCGCGCACGCAGCTAGCCCGTGGGGCGGCCTAAGGTACTCGCTGATCATTTCTCCGTCGCCGCGGTCACATCAACCTCGATCAGCATGCCGGGCCAGGCGAGTTGGCTGATCGCCACGAAGGTTCCGGCGGGTTGCGGCAGACCGGCAAAGGCTTCGCCGCGGCACTTCCCGACGTCCGCGAAATACCGGATATCGGTCACATAGGTCGTCACCTTGACGACGTCGCTGAGTGAGCTGCCCTGTTTCTCCAGAATGCGCTTGATCTTGTCCCAGGCATAGCGACACTGCGCGCCGACATCGCCGAGATATTTGATGGCTCCGCCCGTTGTGGCTGCTTCATCCTCCGCGCCGATGCCGCCCAGGAATAAGAGGCGCCCGGGATTTTTCACCGATACCACCTCGGAGAAGCGGCCTTTGGCCCATTCACTGTAGTTGAAGTTCTTCTTCTCAAAACTGGTTGAGTCTTCTGCGGCGGCAACTGAAATCGATGCGGCCAAGAGCAGGGATGTTGCGAGAAGCGCCGAACATGATCGTTGCATGTGGTTGTCCTGGTGAGGTGAGTGCGAAATCCGCGGTATTTACTGATGGCTACAGCTGTAGAGATTATTCGCTCCGGACACAAACTTCTTCCTCGACTCCTGAAGGGGCACGAGCTGAGTGGTGCCTTACGCGAAGCGGTCTCACTGCCTATCTCGCGCTACCGGATAGGGACCATCCGCGAAACGCGATCGTGATAACCTTTCCGGCGGATCTGGATTGCCAGCGGGCGAAAACCCGTGCCAGCGCGTAAGAGGAGAGTCGAATGAGTGCGCCAAAGGTGTGGACAGGCGCCTGTCACTGCGGCGCCGTTCGTTTCACGGTGAAACTGGCGGACGGTTTGGACAAACCGCGCCGCTGCAATTGCTCGCTGTGCCGGATGCGAGGCGCCGTCGTGGTGAGCGCGCGCGTCGGCGAACTGACGATCGATAGCGGCGCGGACGCTCTACAGCTCTATCGCTTCAACACGATGCAAGCCGAGCACTACTTCTGCTCAAAGTGCGGGATCTATACGCATCACAAACGCCGCTCGAACCGCAACGAGCTCGGCGTCAACGTCGCATGCCTTGCGGGTGTTAGTCCCTTCGATTTTGCGACGGTTCCAGTTTATGAGGGCGGAAGGCATCCAAGCGACTCGCCTGGGACGCCGGGATCCGAGATCGCAGGGTATCTGCGATATGAGAGCGCCAATTAGGATCGATCAGCTTATCTTGCGCTGCTGCTGCGGCGGTTCCGGACCAAACACACTGTAACCGCCGTACTCGTGCGAGCGCGCGCGCTCCTCGGCGAACAGCGCGTCTACCGAAGGTCCGGACGCGTTGCGCTCGAGTTGGCGCGCTTGTTCGTCGAGGCGCTTGATGGCGGCGAGTTCCTCGGTGTGTCCGAGCTTTGCGTTGCGCACGGCGCGTTTGAGTACATCGATGGTGTGGTCATAGACCTTGAGCGGCACCGGATAGGGATGCCGGTCCTTGCCGCCGTGCGCGACCGAGAACCGGGCTGGGTCGCTAAAGCGATATGGCGCGCCGTGCACCACTTCGGCGACTTGGGCGAGCGCCCGCACCGTGCGAGCGCCGACGCCTGGGACGAGTAGCAACGCGGCGAAATCCTTGGGCCCGCACTCCGCGGCGGCGACCAGGTTCCCGTGCAGCCGTCGGGCAACGATATCCTCCGGCCGGACATCGTGATGCGCGGGCATCATGAGATGCGGCAGCGTGAGTTGCGGCTGCGGTGCTTGCGGCTTTGTGCCCGTTCGCTCCAGCTTCGCCAGCTGGCGTTCAATGCCGTCCGGGCCAAGTTCATCGAGGAGATCGAGTTGGCGTTGGCGCGAGCTCTCGGCGCGCCGATCGGTCAGGTTCACGATGACACCTTGCTCGACCCCGTCGATCGCCGCGTGCGGTTCGTCGACGAAGCTGGTGAGGCCTTCGGAGAGCCAATGATAGCGCCGGGCATGGCGGCGATCGCCGTTCATGCCTTGCTGCACCACGACCCAATGTCCGTCATCGGTGATGATGAACCCGTGCAGATAGAGATCGAACCCATCCTGGACCGCGGCGCTATCGACTTTGGCAACGAGCCGGCTCGTCCTGGCGAGATCCGCGCCATCAAGACCGACTCGGTCGCCGACCGCGATCAGCTCGTGCGGGGTTTGCCGCGAGTGCTGTCCACGGCCGCCGCAGACATGGATGCCGAGGTCTGATGAGCGCGGGTTGAGACCGCGCTTCAGCGCGCCGATGACGCTGGTGGTAATGCCGGACGAATGCCAGTCCATCCCCATGACGGCGCCGAAGGATTGGAACCAGAAAGGATGAGCCAAACGGCGCAGCAGCTCGTCGCGCCCATATTCGATGACGATCGCCTCGACAATGACCGCGCCCAGGCGAGTCATGCGCTCGCCGAGCCATTTCGGCACGCGGCCACCATGCAGCGGCAGGTCGGCGCTCCCGGCGCGGCGGGCCATCAGCGTGCACCTATGGGGAACGCATCGATGGTCTGACGGATCAGCATTTGCCTGCTTACCATGGTTGGAACATATTTAGAACAACCGCCCAACATTCGCTTGTCAAATTGCTTACATACCCTCATATGTATCAACATGACTTACCTCAGCATCCGCGACTTGCAGAAAATCTCGGGAGAGACCATCGGCGCGCTGCCGGGGCCGACGCCCGTCAAGTCGGGTGACCGGACAGTCGGTCTACTCGTACCCTTGAAGATGGCCGATCCCGATCGGCTCGCCGCAGTTTTGGCGCGAGCGGAAGCACTTGCAAAAGGACGCGATTCGGCGGCCGAGGATGCGGCGCTCCGCCAGTTCGGGGACGTCGATCCTGTCGATTGGTCGGTCGAAGCCGTGCGTGCTCTGATGGCCGAGCGCACCTGACGTGCGCTTGCCCACTTCGACACTGGTCGTGGATGCCGCGATCCTGATTGCGGCGGTGCGCGGCAGGAGTTCCGGCGCGTTTATGCAGGCAGCGCACGCGGCAGCGTTTGTGACGACGGATCGTGTCGTTCATGAAGCACGGCGCCGCATTGAAGACGGCTTGCAGCGGCCCGACCTGTTGCCTGTGCTTGATGAGTTGACGGCGGAAATGACTGTCATACCCGTAGCAGCATTGATGCCAATACTAGATCAAAGCGAGACCGCGCTGAGGGAGGCCGTCGCCAGCCGAAATGGCTCCGTCCGGGACGCCCACGTTCTAGCGCTGGCGTGGAGCGTCGATGCTGATATCTGGACAACGGATCGCGACTTCGCCGGAACGGGAATTGCAACCTGGTCGACACCGAATTTGATGCGAGGTCTAGCTGAAGCAACAGCACGCCGGTCATAGACGTCTCTGCCACGTTATAGTCAGAGATCGGGGTCCACTAGTGTCCTGAACGTCACCGAGTAGCGCAATGCGTCAACGGCTGGGATGCTGTGCTGCCAGTCCCAGCGCGCTTCGCCGCGGAGAAGGTACGCCGAGCGCGGTCGCACCTGAAGCGAGGCGCGTTCCCAGCCGTTCCCGTCTTTGCGACGCAGGCGAAGCGTGCACGGTGCGCCGAGCGAGACCGCGATCACGTCGCCAAACATCGGTTTGTCGCGGTGCCAGCCGATGCCGGCGCCCGGCGCATACTTGTTGATTAGAACCTGTTGCAGGCTCTCCGGCTCGACTGCGGCAAAAGCCGCCGCGCGGGCACGCACCGGAAGAAGGAACGGCGGAATTTCCTCGCTGTCGCGAAGCTTTGCTCCGGCGTAGTCGTAACGCCATCCGAACCAGGCAACGTGACGCTTGGCGAGAAAACCGTGGAAGTCGAATGGCTGGAAGGACAGCGCCGCGATGTCACGGAGCAGGGCGGCTTCGTCAGCTGGCGCGATGATCTCCTCTTGATAGGCGAAGCCCGTGGGCCAAGCGGGAGCTGGCGCAAAGAGGTCGCGCTGCACTGCGGCTGCTGTTCGATGTTGTGGCATGACGAACGTGAAATAGGAACTGGAACGGCAGGCCGCCACGCGTCTACTGCAACGTCTCCCGGAAGAACCGCACCACCTCGGCATCGAAGCGCTGGTGGAATTCGGCGCGATCAAAACCAGCGATCGATTGGCAAATATCGGGCGCGACCTTGGCCAATTCTGCCGTGCACGGAGTGAGGAAATCGAAATGGTCCGCCTTGGCCACCAGGTGAAACTCAGGCGAGCGAGGCAGGTTGGCGCGCACGGCATCCGCATAGTCGGGCGCCGGCAGGATGTGGTCGAATTCAGCGCTCCAGAGCTGGATCGGGATCGTCACGGGATCTAAGCCTTCGCCGCTGAACGTGTAGCCTAACGCGGGGGCGGCAATGACTGCGGCCTTAATGCGCGGGTCCCGGATCGAGGTTGGCGCTGTGGCATCGGCGGCGGCCGGGGGTGGCGCCATGCCGACGCGCTTGATCAGTGTACACTCGAAATAGTCCGGATGCGCCTCGCAGTGCGGTTTGATTCTCGTGAAATCAGGGGCGCCGCCGATATCCGCGAGCACCGTAAAACCGCCGGCGGAGAAGCCAAGCGCGCCGACGCGTTGCGGGTCGATGCGGGCGTGGTCCGGCCACTCGCTGAGCATGTAATCGGTCACCCGCTGCAGCTGCGGTGGCCGACGCCGGATCTGCGCCGCGCGACTCTGGTCCTGGTAGTTGTCGCCGGGATGCGTCGGGGCCGCCACGACGAAGCCGGCGCGCGCAAGCGCCAATGCCGTGTCGATGTGGCTGCCATACCAGCCACCTGTCCCGTGTGAAACGACGATTAGCGGCAAGTGCTCCCCAGCCACCGGGGCGCCGGGCGCCACGGACTGAACAAGGGTCCCGAGGCGCTGCTCACGTGCAGGCTCCTCGGTCGGATACCAGATGCCGACCGTCATCGGCTGATCGCCGGGATTAGCGACCTGCACCTCCTGGAAGCCGGCCTCCACGGCTACGGCCCGAGCGGTCCAGAGAACCACACAGGCAGCTGCGAGAAGACCGCGTCGTTTCATCTGAACCCTCCCAGGGTAAACAGCTCCGCACTGATCCATTAGGATGCGTTGCCTCGCTCCGCCAAGACACGACTTCGTGGGCACTGCTTGATGCGACCGCGACCACGTGCCAATGACGGGCGATGATAGGTGCGGAGGTCGGATGAGCGTTACGATCTACGGAATCAAGAATTGCGACACGATGAAGAAAGCCTTCGCCTGGCTCGACAACCATGGTGTTGACTACACGTTTCATGACTACAAGAAAGCCGGCGCGGACCGCCAGCAATTGGAACGCTGGTGCCAGCAGTTGGGCTGGGAAACAGTCCTGAACCGCGCCGGAACCACCTTTCGCAAGCTGCCGGAGGAGAAAAAGGAAGGGCTCAATGCCGCGAAGGCGATCAAGTTGATGCTCGAGCAACCGTCGATGATCAAACGGCCGGTGCTGGACACGGGAAAGCGCTTGCTGGTCGGTTTCAAGCCGGACGAATATCAAGCAACCTTGAAATAGAACCAGGAGATTGCGTGGACCTTCAGACTCTGGCCGCCTACGACGCGGCCGCAACCGCCTTCGCGGCAGAATGGCACGACCAGCCACCTCCGGCCGACCTGCACGATCTGGTGCGGCGCTTCTTCAAACGAGGGCGCACTGCCGATATTGGGGCCGGCAGCGGACGTGAGGTTGCCTGGCTCGGCGCAAACGGATTCGACGCCGTCGGTTACGAGCCGTCGCGCGGACTGCGCGAGGAAGCGCAACGGCGCTATCCGGCCCTTTCTTTTGCGGACGCGGCACTTCCCGAACTCGCTGGTGTGCCTGACGCATCGTTCGACAACGTGCTGTGCGAGACTGTGCTCATGCATCTCGATGCGACGGAGATCGGGCCGGCTGTTATGCGTCTCCTCGCAATCGTCAGGCCAGGCGGCACGCTGTATCTCAGCTGGCGCGTCACCGAGGGCACCGACCAACGAGACCCGCAAGGCCGCCTCTACGCCGCTATCCAACCCGAGCCGGTGCGTCGCGCATTGATGAACGCGGCCATTCTGCTGGACGAGACTCGCGTCAGCGCATCGTCCGGCAAACGGATCCATCGCATCGTGGCACGCAAACCAACCTGAAGGACGCTCTTCGTGGATGTCAGCTTGGCCGGTCGCGCCGCCATCGTCACCGGTGGCAGCAAGGGCATTGGGTTCGGGGTTGCCTTCCGGTTCGCACAATCGGGGGCGGACGTGGCAATCGTCGCCCGCGGTCGTGAGGCGCTTGCGCAAGCGGAGAAACGCATCAGCGACGCGGCAGGCAGGCGCGTCGTCACGGTCGTGGCTGACGTTGCCAATGCGGGCGATATCAAGCGCGCCTATGATGAAGCGATGCGCGGACTCGGCCGGATCGATATCGTCGTCAACAATGCCGGCACGTCGCGCGCGGGTCCGTTCGAGAGCCTGACCGACGAGATCATGCAGCAGGACCTCGATCAGAAGTTCTTCGCCGCCTTGCGCCTGACGCGTCTCGCCTGGGAGCAAATGAAGGCGCGGCGCTGGGGACGGATCATCAACGTGCTCAACATCGGCGCGAAGGCGCCACGCGGCGGCAGCGCGCCCACCACCATCTCGCGAGCGGCGGGTATGGCCTTGACCAAGGTGCTGGCCGGGGAGGGCGCACCGCACAACATTCTGGTCAACGCGCTGCTCGTTGGAATCATCGAAGCCGATCAGCACGAGCACGCGGCCAAGCGCGCCGGCGTGCCAGTCGCCGACTATCTTGCGCGTTTCGCCAAGGACATCCCGATGGGGCGCGTCGGCAAGCCTGAGGAGTTTGCCAATCTGGCCTGCTTGCTGGCCTCGGACGCGGGCTCCTACATTACCGGGACGGCGATCAATGTCGACGGCGGGCGCTCGCCGGTGGTCTAAATCGTCCAACAAAGGTGCTTTCCCGGCCGGGGTCCGCGTGGCACAGTTTGGCTAACAATAATCTGAGGCGATCCCAGGATGGCTGAGGCGACGGTCATTCACGGCACGCGTGCGGCTCCACGCAAGCCGTGGTACACGGTGCTGTATATTCAGGTGTTGATTGCAATCGCGCTCGGCGTTGCCGTCGGACATTTCTATCCGCAAACCGGAAGTGCCCTCAAGCCGCTCGGCGACGCCTTCATCAACCTGATCAAGATGATGATCGCTCCGGTGATTTTCTGCACCGTGGTGCACGGCATCTCCTCTATGGGCGATCTCAAGAAGATCGGCCGAGTCGGCATCAAGACATTGTTCTATTTCGAGGCCGTATCCACTCTGGCGCTTGGGATCGGTCTGCTGATGGGCGAGGTGTTGCAGCCGGGCGCAGGTTTCAACATCGATCCCGCAAGCCTCGATCCCAAGGCGGTGGCGAGCTATGTCTCGCGGGCCGCTCAGGAAGGGGTCACGAACCACCTGATGAATATCATTCCCAACACCTTCGTCGGTGCGTTCGCGGGCGGCGACCTGCTGCAGGTCTTGCTGGTGTCGATCCTCACCGGCTTCGCCATATCCAGAATGGGCAAGCTCGGTGAGCAGGTGGCGCACGCGATCGACGCGATGGCCAAGATATTCTTTGGCGTGATCGGGATCATCGTCCGCGCCGCGCCGGTTGGCGCTTTCGGCGCCATGGCGTTCACGGTTGGCGCCTTCGGGGTGGGTTCGCTGTGGAAGCTGATCGAGCTCGTTCTTGTCTTCTATGCCACCAGCATTTTGTTCATCGTCGTCGTGCTCGGGACGATCGCGCGTGCCGCCGGGTTCTCGATCTTCCGCTTCATCGCCTACATCAAGGACGAATTGCTGATCGTCGTCGGCACGTCGTCGTCGGAAACGGTGCTGCCGCAGATGATTCAGAAAATGCAGCGGCTGGGGGCGTCAAAGTCGGTTGTCGGCCTCGTGATTCCGACCGGCTACAGCTTCAATCTCGACGGCACCAACATCTATATGACGCTGGCGACGTTGTTCCTCGCCCAGGCCACCAACACGCCGCTCACCCTCGGTCAGGAGCTGGGTATCCTGGCGATCGCCATGATCACCTCCAAAGGCGCATCGGGCGTGACCGGCGCCGGCTTCGTGACGCTGGCAGCCACGCTCGCGATCGTGCCAGACATTCCAATTCAATCGCTCGCGATCCTGCTTGGGATCGACAAGTTCATGAGCGAGTGCCGGGCGCTGACCAACCTCGTGGGTAACGGCGTTGCCACCGTGGTGATCAGCCGCTGGGAAGGCGAACTCGATGCGCAGAAGCTGCACGAAACCATGGCGCATCCTATGACCATCGGCGAAGAGATGGAAACCAAACCGGCGTAAGCAGCGACGTCTTTCGAGCAAAAACAAATTCGGACCAAAAAACAAACCCGGAAGGCGTTGCTGCCTTCCGGGTTTTCATTTTGCTGATGTGCGCGTCGTTAGCTCTAATCAATGCGGGCACTTCGGCTGTCCGGGTCCGCCGCACGCGGGCTTGCCGGGGGGCGCCGGCCTGGCCGCCGGCGGAGGCGGAGCCGGCCGAGGCGGCGGCGGTGCTGCCGCATGCATTGGTGGTGGTGGCGGCGGAGGTGCCGCGTGCACGGGTGGCGGCGGCGGCGCAGCGCGCACCGGCGCGGGAGGCGGGGGCGGTGGCCGGGCGGCGATCGCCGGCGGCGGAGATGGGGGCTTCGCCGCGGGTGCAGGCGGCGCTGGTGCATGTGAGGGCGCGACATTCGCCAGCGGCGGCGGTGGCGCATGGGTTTGCGGTGCCGGCGGCTTTGGCGGGATCACGGCTGGCGGCGCGTGCGGCGGCGCCGGAGCTGCCGTCGGCGGCGCATGCCCAGAAGGCAATGCTGCGCTCGGCAGCGCGCCTGGCGGCGGCGCGTGTGGTTGACCCGCACCAGCGGGCGGGGCGGGAGGCAAGGTTGCGCTGGGAGTGCCCCCCGGCCCGGGAGGATGGGGGATCGCAGCGGGCGCCGGCAGCGTGTGGGCCGCGCCAGGCGTCGTGCTCCCGGGCGTGCCGGGATGAACCTGGGGGGCCGCTGCGCCTGGGCCTGGCAAGGCCGCCGTAGGTGATGTGCCTGGAGCAGGCGGCTGACCCGGCGCCCCAGGCGTCGGCAAGGCGTGACCTGCAGGGGCATTGGCCGTCGCACTGTTTGCCGGCGCGCCTGGCTGGCCGGGCGCGGGATGTCCTGGTTGTCCGGGGGCTCCAGGTGTCCCAGCGGCTGGGTTGGCGCCTGGTGCCGGGGGCTGACCGGCCGCTCCAGGAGTTGGCAAAGCATGCCCTGCCGGAGCATTTGCAGTCGCGGTGCTTGGCGGTGCGCCCGGCTGGCCGGGGGCGGGATGTCCCGGTTGTCCGGGGGCTCCAGGTGTTCCAGCGGCTGGCGTGGCGCCTGGTGCCGGGGGCTGACCGGCCGCTCCAGGGGTTGGCAAAGCATGGCCTGCCGGAGCATTTGCAGTCGCAGTGTTCGGCGGTGTGCCAGGCTGCCCAGGGGCAGGATGTCCCGGTTGTCCCGGAGCTCCAGGTGTTCCAGCGGCTGGCGGCGCGCCCGGTACCGGCGGCTGACCGGCGGCTCCGGGAGCCGGCAAGGCATGGCCTGCAGGGGCATTGGCGGTCGCAGTCGTTCCCGGGGCGCCGGGTTGCCCGGGAGTCGGATGGGTTCCTTGGCCAGGCGCTGCAGGTGCGCCGGGCGCGCCTGGCGTGGTTGGGCCAGTTGCTGCGGTCGGGCCGCCGGTGCGGGCGGCCACGTTTGCCTTCGCTGCAATCGATGGCGGCAGCGATGGACCGACTGTCGCCGGGGCGGTGGCAGCCGCCGGGGCTGGAGCAGCCGGAGCACCTGGTGCCGGCGGAGCGGCAGGTGGGGCAGCGGCAACCGCCGAGATCGGTTGTGTCGTGCTCTGTCCACTCGGCGTTTGGATCGTCACGTTGTTAGTGGTGTTGTTGACGATCACCGTGTTGTGCACGTTGTTGTAGATGATGTTGTTCGGCGGAGGCGGCGCGATGTAGGGCGGCGGCTGCACATAGGCGGGAACCGGCTGGTAGACCGGAATCGGCAGCACGAACAAGCCAACTGGCGGTGGTGGTGGCGGCAGCGCCACCCAGAACGGGGGCGGCGGCGCCAGGAAGACCACCGGCGGCGGCGGCGGCGGTGCAAACGCAAATACCGGATCATAGAACGCGAGCACCGGCCGATCGACGAACACGACTTCGGCGGGCGGCGGCGGCGGCACGTCATAGGCCATCATCTGGAACGTGGGCGGCGGCTCGAACGCGGCCGAGAGCTCGGCCAACCGGCGCCGGCAATCGTAAACATGCGGGCCGCGCGGATAGCGGCGCAGATAGGACCAATAAGCGTCCGGCGTGTTGGCGATCCAGGTCCGGCGCCAGGTGATTGCCTCGCGGCGCGCCGCGATGATGGCTTGCACGCGCGGCGCCATCGGATCATCCGGGTAGGCAGCGACGAAATCCAGGTAGCCTTGCAGCGTGTCGCGTTCCAGTGCGGCCGCATAGGCGTCCTGGGAGCCAAGATCACGAATCGGCCGCGTGCGCATCTCCTGTACCTGTTGGGCGGGGACCTGCGGCGGCGGTGCATCCGGCGCGCGTTCGAAGAACTGGAACTGGGCGAGGATGTTGGCCGATTGCCATGGGACTTCGGCGCCCTTCGTCATTTCATTGACGCGCAGGCGCACCCGGTCAAACACGTCCTTTGGCGACAGGCCGCCCTCGCGAATCATTTCCGCGAGCGCCTGGGCGTAGGCGCCGTAAGGTCCATCGCCATCTGGCGCTACGGTTCCGGGCGCGGCATTGAATGCGTACAGCATGCCGGGCTCGGCATCGACCAAGGCGAGCCCGCCGGCGAGCGGCTGGCCAGTTTTCACGAACGGATTGGCGCGGCCGGCGTCCAGCACCACCATGCTGGCCTTGAGTTTGAGCGCGGCAAGCGGGCGCGTGTAGTCGGTGACCCGCACCGCCTCGAGCGGCACATCGCTTGCCTGCGCAAGCTTGGCATCAATCGGGACGTAATAGTTCTCGCCTTCGAGCTGCACGCCATAGCCCGCGAGATAAATGAAGGCGACCGTGTTCGGGCCCGAGCTCTGCGCCTTGCTGAGGAAATCGCGCATTGCCTGGCGCAGCGAGTCTTGATCGAGATCGCGCGCGCCGGCGACGTCAAAGCCCGCGGCCTGCAAAGTCTGTGCGATCAGGCCGGCGTCGTTGGCCGCGGTCTTGAGCGCACCTGCCTGATAGCCCGCGTTGCCGACCACGAGGGCAATGCGCTTTTCCGCACCGTCGGGTGCGGGTGGTGCTGGGGCTGCTGCAGGTGCGGCCGGCGGAGGCGCGGCTTCCACCGCGAGGTTCTGAGCGGAAGGCCGGGAGTTCTGCGCGGCAACCAAGCCGATCGTCGCGAACACGCCGAGGGTAACCAACAGTCCGAGGTACTTTGTCATATTATGCCCCACGGGAGAGCCCATGCCTATCAGTACACGGCAAGGGCGCTGAATGTTCTCTGAATGGACCGCGTCAACAATGCGGCGAGACGGGGGCATTTGACCTCGCTGGACTTGCAAAACTTTTATTTTGTCGCGCGCGGAACCGATTGCCTCTTTGTGCGTTTTCAGCGTCAGCCGGGGTCTTCCTTGGGGCATTCGCGTATCCAGGGGAAAGGAAGGCCTGCGCGGCTGCGCGCTGCGAGTAATCCGATGCTCCTGGCGTGCTTCGTCCGGTCCTTTCACCGCCGCCAGATACCTGTCGGCGATCCGAACCAGGATGCGCAATGCAATCCCCACCCCAAGCTGCCGAAGTTCCCTCCCATACCGATGCTCCCGCTCTCCACAATCCCGGCAATGGCGCCAACGGCAAATCCGCCTTCGAGTTGAAGGATCTGCTGCATGCGCTGCAAGCCGTGCGGGTTGGCGATTTTTCGGTGCGCCTTGCCGGCGACCACCTGGGAATCGAGGGTAAGATAGCCGACACATTCAACGAGATCGTCACCGCCAACGAGCGGATGGCGCAGCAGCTTGAGCAAATCGGGCAGATCGTCGGCCGTGAAGGCAAGACGCGCCAGCGCGTACGGCTCGGGCTCTCGAGCGGCGCGTGGGGCGAAATGGAAACCTCCATCAACGTGCTGATCGATGATCTGCTGTGGCCGACTCGCGAAGTGACGCGCGTGATCGGCGCCGTCGCCCAAGGCGATTTGTTGCAGACCGTAAAGCTCGATGTCGAGGGCCGGCCGCTCAAGGGCGAGTTCCTGCAATCGGCGATGATCGTCAACACGATGATCAAACAGCTCGGCGTGTTCACCTCGGAGGTGACGCGCGTCGCCCGTGAGGTCGGCACCGAGGGCAAGCTCGGCGGCCAAGCCCAGGTGCCGGAAGTGACCGGCGTGTGGAAGGACCTCACTGAAAGCGTCAACTCGATGGCCAGCAACCTGACCGCTCAGGTGCGCAACATCGCCGACGTGACGATCGCGGTCGCCAACGGCGACCTCTCCAAGAAGATCACCGTCGACGTGCGCGGCGAAATCCTGCAGCTCAAGGAAGCCATCAACACCATGGTGGACCAGCTGCGCTCATTCGCCTCCGAGGTGACGCGCGTGGCGCGCGAGGTCGGCACCGACGGCAAGCTCGGCGGCCAGGCGATCGTGCCCGGTGTCGCCGGTACCTGGAAGGACCTGACCGACTCGGTCAATGCCATGTGCGGTAACCTGACCGCACAGGTGCGCAACATCGCGCAAGTCACGACCGCGGTCGCGCGCGGAGACCTGTCGCGCAAGATCACCGTCGACGTGCGCGGTGAGATTCTCGAACTCAAAGACACCATCAACACGATGGTGGACCAGCTCAACGCGTTCGCGTCGGAAGTGACGCGCGTGGCGCGCGAGGTCGGCACCGAGGGCAAGCTCGGCGGCCAGGCGCAAGTCCCCGGCGTAGCCGGTACCTGGAAAGACCTGACCGACAGCGTCAACTTCATGGCCGGCAACCTGACCGCCCAGGTGCGCAACATCGCCGACGTTGCGACCGCAATCGCCGGCGGCGACTTGTCGAAGAAGATCACCGTCAACGTCAGCGGCGAAATCCTGCAGCTCAAGGAAACCATCAACACGATGGTGGACCAGCTCAATGCGTTCGCCGGCGAGGTGACGCGCGTTGCGCGCGAGGTCGGCACGGACGGGCGGCTCGGTGGTCAAGCCAATGTGCTCGGCGTTGCCGGCACTTGGAAGGATCTCACCGACAGCGTCAACTCGATGGCCTCGAACCTGACCGCGCAGGTGCGCAACATCGCCGAAGTCTCAACCGCCATCGCCAACGGTGACTTGTCGAAGAAGATCACCGTCGATGTGCGCGGCGAAATTCTCGAATTGAAGGACACCATCAACACGATGGTGGACCAGCTCAACGCCTTCGCCGGCGAGGTGACGCGCGTTGCGCGCGAGGTCGGCACCGAAGGCAAGCTCGGCGGCCAGGCGATTGTGCGCGGCGTCGCCGGTACCTGGAAAGACCTGACGGACAGCGTCAACTCGATGGCCTCGAACCTGACCGGCCAGGTGCGCAACATCGCCGAGGTGGCGACCGCCGTCGCGCAAGGCGATTTGTCGAAGAAGATCACCGTCAACGTCAGCGGCGAAATCCTGCAACTGAAAGAGACGCTCAACACGATGGTCGACCAGCTCAACGCGTTCGCGGCGGAAGTCACGCGTGTCGCGCGCGAGGTCGGCACCGAGGGCAAGCTCGGCGGTCAAGCCGTGGTCCCGGGCGTCGCTGGCACCTGGAAGGACCTGACCGACAGCGTCAACTCCATGGCTGGCAACCTCACCGCCCAGGTGCGCAACATCGCCGAGGTCGCGACCGCCATCGCCGGCGGCGACCTCTCGCGCAAGATCACGGTCGACGTGCGCGGCGAAATCCTGCAGCTGAAAGAAACCCTCAATACGATGGTCGATCAGCTCAACCGGTTCGCCGGCGAGGTGACGCGCGTCGCGCGCGAGGTCGGCACCGAAGGACGTCTCGGCGGCCAAGCGAACGTGCCGGGCGTCGCCGGGACCTGGAAGGATCTGACCGACAGCGTCAACTCCATGGCCGGCAATCTGACCGCCCAGGTGCGCAACATCGCCGAAGTGACGACGGCGGTCGCGCGCGGTGACCTGTCGCGCAAGATCACCGTCGACGTGAAGGGGGAAATCCTCGAACTGAAGAACACCATCAACACGATGGTGGACCAGCTCAA
>JAFAXD010000344.1 GCA_019241285.1 Xanthobacteraceae bacterium
GCCGACGTGAACATCGCCTGGAGCGCGGGAATCACCGCGCTATTTCTGGTGATCTGCCTTGTCATCGTGTGGTGGATGTTCCGCACCGGTTACAAGATCAAGAAGTAACACGCTTCAAGCCGAACAATTCGACGACCTGCAACTTGCCGCGCAGTTCGACAGGCCCGAGCTTCTCGGCGTGCACATCGGCCGGAAGCGCACCGAGTTCCGGCATGGCCGGCGCAGACGCGATATAATCATACCCAGTCGTGCGGCAGGCGCTTTCGATCCGTGCCGTCGTGTTCATGGTGTCGCCGAGCAGCACGATCTCGCGCTTGACGTCGCCCATTTCACCCACCACCAGCGGCCCGGCGTGGAGTGCGGCGCGAAAGCGCGGAACGGTACCGAAGCGCGTGCGGTAGTGTTCGGCGCGGGCAGCCAGCGCGTCTTCGATGGCGAAGATGCAGGCGATCGCCGCGGTGCGGCGTTCGTCGGCGGTCGATGCGCGATCGGGGAGGACCCACGATACCACCAACTCATCGCCGATATAGCGATCGATCTCGCCGCCCGCCTCCAACACCGGCTCGGTCATGTCCCAGAATACCTGGTTGAGAAAGGCGTGGAATTTCTGGTCGCCGAGCTGCTCGCCGAGTTTGGTTGATCCGATCAGGTCCGCGAACAGGACAATGCGGCGCTCCTCGCGCGGACGATAGTAGCGGCCGGTGACGAACGACATCATGGTGCGCGGGCCGAGCAGCCGCGTCACCGTGAGGGCAAAATTGATGCAGAACGCGAAAGCAAACGACAGCGCGAGCGTGGTGCCGGTCACGACCCGTGTGGGATCGCGGAAAGGTGCAAATGAGCCGTGCACCAGCGCCGATATGGCATTGGGAACGAGCATGAAAACGATGCCGTAAATCAAAGTGCGTAGCAGAAATACAACACCCATCGGCCAATGCTGGAGCGCACGGCTCCACGGGCCGAGCATTAACGAGCCGAGCGTGGAGAGGACGAAGCCGATTACGGCGCCGGTAAAAATTCCGACGCGAGCACCGTCGGGCGTGAATGAGGACACAGTCGCGCCAAATACCGCCGACGCGATCGTTATCCCGACGACAATGCGAACGGCCTGCTGAGTTCTGGCGCGCACCAGCGTCCCCTGGAGTGCATTTCACCGGAGCAGTGTGACTTTTCCGCCACCAATTCGGATACGGATTGAGCTACAACCCTCCTCGACGCATTGGCGTTTCTCCCAAATAGACTTAAAGCCCCGCTTGCCGGGGCTTTTTCTTTTTGGTTCAGATCGATGTCTTGTTGATCCGCCCGGTCGGATCAACGTACCAGCGTTCACTCTTCATCGGTTTCCCGTTGAGCCGTGCCAGCAACCAATCAGCAACCAGCGTCGGTGGGAATGGGCCGAGGTTCGCGGACGGAACGTTACCGACGGAATGGCGGCTGTCGGCATAAACGACAAGCTGGCGCGGCCCTGTCATGGTGGCGATCATGCGCTCGGTATATTCGAGTGGTGAGAGTTCGTCGGCCTCGCCGGCAACAACCAGATAGGGTTTGAAAATCTTTTCCGCGTGGCCTTCCCAGGTCAGGGTCTTCACGAATTCATCAAACTTGGCCTCATCGGTGAAGTTCGACATCCACATGAAACGCTTTTTGAAAGTCGGCGACGCCTCTTCAAAGATTGTATGACAGCCGGGCTCGAGACAGGTCGCACTGACCGCAGTCGCGGCAATGCGCGGTTCGTTGGCCGTCAGGATGGTGCCGAAGAACGATCCGAAGCTGGTGCCGGTCACGCCGATCTTGTCGCCGTCGACTTCCGGATTGCGCAGCAACCAATCAACAATGGCGGGGCCGGCGTCGATCCAGTTCTGCATCGACACATAGACGCCGAGCAGCGGCGCCTCGTACTGCCCCGGCCCATCGATGGCCAGCACCGCGACGCCGCGCGAGAGCCAACGATCATTGGTAAGCGCGACTCCGGTTTCCTTGAAACTGTCCATGCCTGGGATCGAGATCACGACCGGTATCTTGTCGCCCGCATAGTTCGGCGGCAGGTGAAACCAGCCCGGGATCGACTTGCCTTTGAACGGGATCGACACGGCCTCGACTTTATGATCCGCGAGGCGCGCATAGTTGGTGTAGCACTCGCGCTTTTTCTGATGCAGGGCGAGGTGCTGATCGGTGAAATCGTCGTAGGGCCACTCGGCGGCACCGTAGAGGATCGCGGCCATGAACCAGTTGTCGCGCGCGGTGACTTTGTTGCCGTCGGCTTCGGCGTCGCGCGCCTTGGCTTCACGCCGCTTGGCGGTGGACTCGAAGGCTGGGCCGATATCAGCCATCTTCTGCACGCGGGCGCGGATCGCCGCGAAGTCGGCGTTGGCTTCGACCCCACACGGCGCAGAGAGATAAAGCGAACGCGGCTGGTCCCAGTCGACGCCGTTGGCGCGGATGATGTTGTCGAGCGCCCAGCGTTGCTCGGCAAAGCGTCGGGTCATGGCTCCTCCTTCGGCATCTGCGAACGCGCGCCCGGCAGCAGTCGCGAGCGCGGTTCCGGTCGCGGCGGATGAGATGAAGTTGCGGCGATTCATGCGGCGTCTCCCAGTCTATACCGGGCAATACTACACGCGGCGAAAGACGAAGTAATTCGACATGCGGCCCTCGCGCTTTGCCTTCGCCTCATACCGGGTCGTCACGTAATCGGGCCATGGTTCGCGCCAGTCGGCGGCGCGTTCGGCGGTCCACACGAACGCAGGTGCGCGCAGGAAGCGCTCGAGCGTCCAGGCCGCGTAGTCGGCCCAATCGGTGGCGAAGTGCACCGCTCCGCCCTGGCGCAGCACGCGGCCTAGCGCGGCAATGGTTGCATCCTGGAGCAGACGGCGTTTCCAGTGGCGGCGCTTGGGCCAGGGATCGGGATAGAGGATATCGACCCGTGTCAGTGCGCCATGCGGCAGCCAGTCCAACAACTCGACGGCGTCGCCGAAATGCAGGCGGATGTTCTGAAGGCCGTGCTCCTCGATTGCCGCCAGCATCTTGGCCATGCCGTTGACGAAGGGCTCGCAGCCGATGAAGCCGACTTCAGGATGCGCGCTCGCTTGCGCGGCCAGATGCTCGCCGCCGCCGAACCCGATTTCGAGCCGGAGTTGTTCGGTCGGGTGGGAAAAGAGCACCGAGAGGTCCGCGGGAGCAGGCGCCGTCAGGTCAAGCGCCAGGCGAGGCAACAGCGTCTGCATCAGCGAGGCCTGATGCGCGCGCAACGGATGGCCCTTGCGCCGGCCAAAGAACGCGCCGTGGCGAGGCGGATGCGGGTCGTCGGCGGAAGACATGGTCCCCATAAACAAACATGGCGGCCGAACGGCCGCCATGTCCAATCCGTAGAATCGGATTGCGATCAGCTGAGCGCGCTGCGGATCTCCTTGGCGAGATCGACCTTCTCCCAGGAGAAGCCGCCGTCCCGGTCAGGGGCGCGGCCGAAGTGGCCGTAGGCGGAGGTGCGGCGGTAGATCGGCCGGTTCAGCTTGAGCGAACGGCGGATGTTGGTGGGCGTGAGCCGGAATATCTCGGGCAGAACCTTCTCGAGCTTCTTCTCTTCCACTTTGCCGGTGCCGTGGGTGTCCACTAGGAGCGACATCGGATCGGCGACGCCGATCGCATAGGCGATCTGGATAGTGCAGCGCTCGGCGATGCCGGCGGCGACGACGTTCTTCGCCAGATAGCGGGCCGCATAGGCTGCGGACCGGTCAACCTTGGTTGGATCCTTCCCCGAGAAGGCGCCGCCCCCGTGTGGCGCATAGCCGCCATACGTATCCACGATGATCTTGCGGCCGGTCAGGCCGCAGTCGCCGTCCGGGCCGCCGACCACGAAATTGCCGGTCGGGTTCACCAGGAAATCGCTCGGCCGCTTCGGCATCCAGCCCTCCGGCAGGGCTGAGCCGACCGCATCGGCGATCAGGTCCTTCACCATGGCCGGCGTATATTTCTTGCCGTTGCGGGTCTCCGCGTTGTGCTGGGTCGAAACCACGACCTTGGTGCAGCCGACCGGCTCACCGTTGACATATTGCACGGTGACCTGGCTCTTGGCGTCCGGCTGCAGGTCGAACAGCTGCTTGGAGTGGCGCTTCTCGGAGAGCACTTTCAGGATCTTGTGCGCGAAGTAGATCGGCGCCGGCATGAACGAGTTCTTCTCATAGACCTCGCTCTCGGTGCAGGCGAAGCCGAACATCATGCCTTGGTCGCCGGCGCCTTCCTGCTCCTCGCCCTTCTTCTTCTTGGCATCAACGCCCATGGCGATATCGGGTGATTGGCCGTGCAGCAGCACTTCGACATCGGCGCCATGAAACGAGAAACCGTCCTGGTCATAGCCGATGTCCTTCACCACGCCGCGCGCGATCTCGGTGAGCAGCTCGCGGTTGGCGACGGCGTGGTTGCCGAATTTGGTGAACAGCGGAGCCTGTCCGCGGCCTTCGCCGGCGATGACGATCTTGTTGGTGGTGCACAGCGTCTCGCAGCCGAGGCGCGTGTTCACAAGGCTGTCGTCAGAGATGCCGAGCTTGGCATCGTTTTCCAGGAATGCGTCAAGGATAGCGTCTGAGATCTGATCGCAGACCTTATCCGGATGCCCCTCCGAAACCGACTCGCTTGTGAACAGATAATTCTTATGCGCCACCTTGGACACTCCTAGCCTGAGGACGCGTGCTCATGCGCGTCGCGTTTATGTCTGGACGCGTTTCTTGCAGCGTCCAACAGGCCGGTCAAGATGTGGGCAATGGTGGGCAGGAACTTGGGCAGAATTTATTCTTCGCCTGCGATCTGTTCCACGAGGTCCACGATGCGCCGGCGCAACTTCGCGTCGGTGATGCGCACGAAGGCTTTGGTGAGCGCGAGACCGTCAGATGTGGCGAGAAAGTCCGAGACGTAAGCGGGCGACGGTGCCTCGGCCAATCCCTCCGCGCGTTGCTCGGCGCGCGGTGAAGGCACCCCCTCGAAGAAGAACGACACCGGCACCTGCAGGATCTGCGAGATCTGCTGCAAGCGGCTCGCGCCAATCCGGTTCGCGCCCTTCTCGTATTTCTGCACTTGCTGGAACGTGAGACCCAGTGCGTCGCCCAGCTTCTCCTGGCTCATGCCAAGCATCATGCGACGCATGCGCACCCGACTGCCGACGTGACGGTCGATCGGGTTGGGTACTTTCTTGGCGATCGGGCCGGTCGGGGCTGCTGCAGCGCTGTTCACCTGTGGGCTACTCCCGGTTGCGAAGGCATTCTGGGTCATGAGGAAACCCCTTCTGGTTTCAAGGGCCTGGACCGCCCCCGCGGGTCACACCGCCTCCGTTGGACAGGGGTGTCGCGAGATTGTCACCCATGACGGAAATTTATAGCACATTATTTGTGGTAGCCAACGGAATATTGGGTCACGCTATCGGGTCGATGTGATCTCACCACCTCCAGGTCTTTTAACGCCGATTTTACAATTATAAGATGAGAGTTATATGCGTTTCTTACCAATATATGGCTGAAAGCGCCCGCCGGCGCGCGAAATACGCGAGTGCGAGAATGCCCGCCAGCGCCGCACACGTGGGCGAATCGCCAGCACGTGTATACATGATCGCGGGCGGGGGTTGCAGCAGCCGGGCATCGCGCACTCCGTCTACGAGCGGCTAACGAGGCGACAATGCGCCCGAGCGGATGGACGACCCAGAGATGCCGGTGCCGGGCCGCACGCACAAGCCGCAATCTCAGTTCGATTGCGCGCACGCGCGCTTGTTGAAAGTGTTGATAGGGACTGGAGTTCAAAGCGAACCATTTGTCGCGGGTGACGTTCCCGATCTAGGCCCGCCGATCGTCCTCGACGTTTGTATTCAACCCATGCGCGACGGACGCTTGTCTGTTGGCTTCGTGATCAGCGCTGCACGTTCCTCATCCGAGAAGATCGTTATTGGGCCCAAACAAAGCCGAGAGGTGGCGCATGTCATTCTCCCAGCAGCGGGTAGACGCGATCTCACAATGGATGGAATGCCAATCCGTCCTATTCGGGATGGTACGAATGGAAGAGCTCCTGTTGTTGACACTCCTTTGTTGACGGCCTCGCGCGCCGGCGCGCGAAATACGCGAGTGCGAGAATCCCGGCCAGCGCTGCATACGTGGGCGAATCGCCGAGCCGTGTATACACGGTCGCAGGGGCGGGCTGCGGCAGCCGGGCGTCGAGCACCCCGTCCACGCCGAGCGGCAACGAGGCGACAACGCGCCCGAGCGGATCGACGACCGCGGAGATGCCGGTGTTGGCCGCACGCACAAGCGGCAATCCCAGTTCGATTGCGCGCACGCGCGCTTGTTGAAAGTGCTGATAGGGACCGGAACTCAAACCGAACCAGCCGTCGTTGGTGAGGTTGATGATCCAGGCCGGCCGCTCGCCCTCATAGGCGCGGGCTTCGTCGGGAAAGATGATTTCATAACAGATGAGCGGCAGCGCCGGCGGCGCACCCGGAATGGCCAGCGGCTTGTGTTGCTCGCCGGCCAGATAGCCGCCGCGGATTTTGGTGAGTTGCAATAGCCCCAGGCTTTCCATGAAGTCCTGGAACGGCAGGTACTCGCCAAATGGCACGAGATGCACTTTGTCGTAGAGCCCGCGTATCGAGACGTCGTGATCGAGCACGTAGATTGAGTTGTACGCGTGCCGGACGTGCCCGTCGGGATCTGGGCGTGAGGCGCGCACCGCGCCGGTGATGAGAATGGCGTGCGGAGGCAGCAGATCGACAATCTCGGAAAGCGCTTTGCCTTCGTAGGCGAGGAAGAACGGAAACGCGGATTCCGGCCACACCAGATGCGTCACATCGGCCATGCCGTTGGGGCGTTGCGCCGTCGGACGCCGCGACAGCGTCAAGTAGCGCTGCATGACTTCATCGCGTGCCGCGTAGTTGAACTCGGAGTTCTGCGGCAAGTTGGGCTGCATCAGGCGCAGCTCAACACCGTCGACAAAACGCGTCGGTATCGCCGCCAAGCGCGACGCGCCGAACAGCGCGAAACCCGCGAGCACGACAGCGGCGCATGCGGGCAGCCAGCAGCGCGCGCCCAAGCTTGCGCCTGAATCGGCCAGCACGGCGGGGCTTGCAAATGCCGCGACCGCGATCAGCGTCAGCATCCAGATGCCGACGAGCGCGCTCGCCTGGGCGAGCCACAGCGAGCCGGTGAGCGCGTAGCCGTAAGTATTCCAGGGAAAGCCGGTGAGCACATGCCCGCGCAGCCACTCAGCTATGGTCAGTCCGGCGGCGAGCGCGAGTATGCGCCACGCCCCGCGGGTCCAGACGAGGCGGGCCAGCACGACGCCGAAGCTCGTAAAAATCGCAAGCCCGGCCGGCACGCCGATGATCGCGAACGGCAGGAACCAGGCATAGCTTGCCGCATCGACGAGCAATGCGAATCCCAGCCAGTAAAGTCCGGCGATGAAGTAGCCGAACCCGAACCACCAGCCGATCGCGGCCGCCGGCGCGATGTGACGCCACGCCGTGGCGAGCCGCGACGGCTGCGGTGGCGTCTGCGCGATACCGACTTTTTTCTTGATGTCCTCGATCGCCGCGCGGGAGCGCGCGGGCAGCGGATCATCAGCGGGCGGCGCGACGACCGGTTGGCTCCAGTCCGCAGCGGTTGCGCCATCGATCAACCAGACCAGGATCGGAAACGTCACGAACAGCGCCGGCCAGAGATTGATGGGCGCAAGTCCGAGCGTCGACGCGGCACCGGCGAGGAACGCGATCAGCGCGCGTGGGGAGCCCTTGGCCGCAATGATGGGATCAGCAATTCGCGCAAACGTCACGGCGGGGGCGCATCCCTGGTGGACGCGCCCTCTTGCGGCTCGCCGGCCGCGCCGGTCTCGCTCCCAGTTGGCGCAATCGACGCGCCACCGCGCCCGGCATCAACGTCGCGCCGTCGCGTTTCCCGGTCGACGCGCTGCCCGGCGCGGCGATAGATGCGGATCCGCTTGACGCGGCGCGGGTCGGCGTCGAGCACCTGGAACTCCAACGAGTCGGGGCCGCGCACCAGCTCGCCGCGCACCGGCACCCGCCCGATCAGATTGACCACATAGCCGCCGAGCGTGTCGACTTCGCTCGCGGCGTCACCGACGTCAAAATCCTCGCCGACGCTTGCCACGACGTCTTCCAGCGGGGCTCGCCCATCGGCCAGGAACGAGCCGTCATACTGGCGCACGACCGTGCGCGCGCTCGCCTCGTCGTGCTCGTCCTCGATCTCGCCGACGACCTGCTCGACCAGATCCTCCATGGAGACGAGACCGTCGGTGCCGCCGTATTCATCGATCACCAAAGCGAGGTGCGTGCGCGATGCCTGCATCTGCGCGAGCAGATCGATGGCCGGCATCGACGGCGGCACGAACAACAACTTGCGCACGATATCGGTTGCTGACAGGTGTGCCGCGAGATCCACGGCCTTGAAATCGAGGCCAGCCGGCACCTTGCGGCGGCGGCCCCCCGTTGGATTGACCGCGGCTTGTTTGATCATCAGCGCCATCACGTCGCGGATGTGCACCAGGCCGACGGGATCGTCGAGCGTTTCCTGATAAACCACGAGGCGCGAGTGGCCGGCGCTCTCGAACACTTTCAACAACTCGCCAATCGTCACCTCGTGCGGCACCGCGACGATATCGGCGCGCGGCACCATGACGTCCTCGATGCGCCGCTCGCGCAGACCGAGGATGTTCTTGAGCAGCGTGCGTTCGGTGAGCGAAAAATCCGTGTCGCCGGCCGGCGGCTCGCCCAGCACGGTCTCGAGATCGGCGCGAATCGAACCCGCCTTCCAGCCGAACATCGCGCGCACGACGCGCGCAAGCCAGCTCTCGCCGAAGTCGCGGCCGTTCGCCCCAGGTTCCGCGCTCGGCGGTGGTGCAATTGGGACCGGCAGATTGCGCGGCGGCTCAGCGCCGGCGCGATTTAACCCATCGTCGGGCATGACACGTCAGAACCTGTCCGCCTCTTCGCGGGTCGCATAAGGATCGGGAACGTCGAGGCGCGCCAGAATATCGCGCTCCAGCTGCTCCATGGTCTCGGCCTCTGTGTCCGATTCATGATCGTAGCCCAAAAGATGCAGAAATCCATGCACCGCCAGATGTGTGAGATGATGCGTGAACGGTAATCCTTGCTCCTGCGCTTCGCGTGCCATTGTCTCATAAGCGATCACAACATCCCCCAGCGGTCGCGGTCCGCTACCGGGCGGAACCAAACCATGGGCCGGGAACGATAGCACATTGGTCGCCTTGTCGCTCCCCCGCCAGCGGCGGTTCAGCTCGCGAATGGCGGCGTCATCGGTCAGCACGATGGCGAGCTCCGATTGCGTGAGCTGCATCGGCTTTGCTGCCGCGCTGATCGCGCGCCGCAGCGCCGGCTTCACGCCGCGCAGCGCGTTCCACGCCGGCGCTTCAACAATAATATCGACGTGCGGTGCGGTCATTCGCTTCTCTTGCGGGCCGCATCACTGGCGCGGTCGTAAGCGTTGACGATGCGCGCGACCAATTCATGACGAATCACATCCTCGGCCGTGAAGCGCACATGGCTGATGCCCTCGATGTCGGTGAGCAGCCGCACCGCTTCGGAAAGTCCCGAAGTTTGACCGGGGGGCAGATCGATCTGACTGGGATCGCCGGTGACGATCATGCGCGAGTTCTCGCCGAGCCGCGTCAGAAACATCTTCATCTGCATGCTGGTCGTGTTCTGCGCCTCGTCCAAAATGATCGCCGCGTTGGAGAGCGTGCGCCCGCGCATGAAGGCGAGCGGCGCGATCTCGATCTCGCCGGACTGCAGCGCGCGCTCGACGATGCGCGCATCCATGAGGTCGCCCAACGCATCGTAGATCGGACGCAGGTAAGGATCGACCTTCTCGCGCATGTCGCCGGGCAGGAAGCCCAATCTTTCGCCGGCTTCAACGGCCGGCCGCGACAAAATGATGCGATCGATCTCCTTGCGCTCGAACAGCGACACCGCATGCGCGACGGCAAGCCAGGTCTTTCCGGTTCCGGCGGGGCCGGTGCCGAACACGAGGGCGTTGCGCTTGAGCGCGCGCACATAGGCGTCCTGGCCCGCAGTGCGCGCGCGCACCGGGCGCTTGCGCAGATTGATCTCTTCGAAATTCGCGCGACCGGTAGATGACTCGTACTCGAACAATGAACCTTGCGCGATGGCGAGGCGAATCGCGCCTTCGACGTCGCCATTGCTGAGGTCACGCCCGCGCTTGAGCTGCTCGTAGAGGCCTTCGAGCACGCGGCGCGCCTGCTCGCAGCCCTCGCGCGTG
>JAFAXD010000396.1 GCA_019241285.1 Xanthobacteraceae bacterium
GTCGCGGATGGCGACGTGATGCATTTCCGATTTGCGACCTAGATGTGTGAGGTCTCCCCTCCTCCGCGCGAAGCGCGCGGGGAGGGGTCGGGGGTGGGGGCTCTTTTTTCGCCGCGCCGCCGCAATCTACAACAAGAACCCCCACCCCAGCCCTCCCCGCCACTCGCTTCGCTCGCGGGGGGAGGGAGAACCAGTTCGCGCGGCTGTGCCTCGCCTCGTCCTTCTACACCTCGGTGCGGCTGCGCAGCGTGCCGAGGTGATCGTTGATGCGGAACGTGATCAACACGAATTCGGCGACGAGGCGCGCCGTCAGAATTGCGAGTAGCGCGCCGGCAATACTGCCAAGCGTGATCAGAAATGCGGCGAGCGGGTTGAGCGGTAGTTCCTGTAGCCCGAGCAGCACACCGTAAATACCGCCGATCAGCGCCACGAAGAATGCGACCCAAAAAAAGGCGCGGATGATGGATGGCGTAATGAACCGTTCCCACTGGAACAAATCACGCACATCAAACATGAAAACCCTCCCCCGGCGCGTTTCGCGCCGAAACGGCGCACACTGCCCGTCCCCGATATCCAGGTCAACGCGGCAGAATTGACGGCGATCGTGGCGGTGGTTAGAGCGTGAGGCCGTAGACTCACGTGAGTGCGTAATGGCCAAGCTCTATTGGGAAGATTTCAGCGCCGGGCAGATCATCGATTGCGGCCGGCGGCACGTCTCAGCCGACGAGATCAAGCAGTTCGCCACGGAGTTCGACCCGCAGCCCATGCATCTTGATGAGCATGCGGCGCGCGCGACGCCGGCCGGCGGCCTCATCGCGTCGGGCTGGCACACCTGCGCGATCCTGATGCGCATGATCGCCGACGGCTTTCTGCTCGAATCGGCATCGATGGGTGCCCCCGGCGTGGACGAGGTGCGCTGGCTCGCGCCGGTGCGTCCGGGCGATGAGCTCACCGCGCGCGGCACCGTGCTGGCGACGCGTACCTCCCGCAGCCGGCCCGAACTGGGCTTGATCAGCATGCTGTATGAGGTGTTCAACCAATCAGGCACCTGCGTGTTGACGGAGCGCTGCACGCAAATGCTTGAACGGCGCGACGTGGCCGCCGTTGCCGAGGCGGCGCGCGCATGAACTATTTCGAGGACCTCACGGTCGGCGAGCGCGTCGTGCTCGGGAGCTACACGTTCACCGCCGAGGGCATCAAGGCGTTCGCGAAGCAATATGACCCGCAGCCGTTTCATGTTGATGAAGAGGCGGCCAAGCAATCGCATTTCGGCGCGCTCTGCGCCTCAGGCTGGCACACTGCCGGAGCGGCGATGCGGCTGATCGCGCTCTTCAATCAGCGCGACCATGCGGAGCGCAAGGAGCGCGGCGAGAGCATCCCCAAAATCGGGCCGTCGCCGGGGGTGCGCGACCTGCGCTGGGTGAAGCCGGTCTATGCAGGTGATTGCGTCACCTACGCGTCGGAAATCCGCGAGCTGCGCGCGGGCCGCCGGCCGGAATTCGGGCTGGTGGTGTCGCATGTCACCGGCACCAACCAGCATGGCGAGCTCGTCTATTCGGCTCAGGGATCGGTGTTTGTCGAACGCCGCGTGCCCGGGCCGTCCAACTAATCCACTGGGTCGCATCTTGCGATTCGGCGGCGCTATTCCTAGTTTTCGGCTAGGTTTCCCGAGGAGCTTCCGATGGACCCCCTCAAGTTGATCGCGCTTGATACCGACGATCTCGAGGTCATTTCCACCCATCTGCAGGACGCCGTCGTCAATGTCGCCGATATCGTCTGGCTGCGCTCGGAAAAGCGCGTGGTGCTGGCCCTCAATCGGTTCGATTGGGAGGCGGCGGCCAGCGATCAGCCGCAATATCGGCGCCGGCGCACCGCACTGCGCTTCGAGCGGGTCAACGGCGTGAAGTGCCGCAATGTGCAGCCGAAGGACAAGGATGCTGTCCTGAATCTGCTCAGCGTCGAATTTCAAGCGGCGGATCCGCCGGCTGGCGTGGTGGTGCTGACCTTCGCCGGCGGCGCCGCGTTGCGGCTCGAGGTCGAATGCCTGGAGGCCGAAATCTCGGACCTCGGCCCGGCCTGGGCCACCAAGCTTTGTCCGGCACACGCTGTGGAGCAGGCCTGAAAGCCTGCGTTGACGCGGCCTGAACGGCGGGC
The DNA here is from genome assembly GCA_019241285.1 of Xanthobacteraceae bacterium. Taxonomy (GTDB): domain Bacteria; phylum Pseudomonadota; class Alphaproteobacteria; order Rhizobiales; family Xanthobacteraceae; genus JAFAXD01. The sequence goes on from JAFAXD010000396.1 coordinate 2,155, forward strand.
CATGACCTGCGTTCCATTCCAACGTGGGCCACGGACCAGGACTCCCCATGCCGATCCGGCTTGATACACGCAGCTCCGACTTCGGCGCGCGCTTTGCGGCGTTCCTCGGCACCAAGCGCGAGGCGGCGTCGGACGTCGAGGGCGCGGTGCGGGCGATCGTCGAGGACGTGACTGCGCGCGGCGATGCGGCGCTGATCGAGCTCACCAACAAGTTTGACCGTGCGGCGCTCACCCCAGCGACACTGCGGGTCAGTGCTCCCGAGATCGCGACCGCGACGGCGCAGTGCGATGCCGAGGCGCTCGCCGCGCTGCGGCTCGCCCATGCGCGCATCGAAGCCTACCACCGCCGGCAATTGCCCCAGGACCAGCGCTTCGTCGATACAATCGGCGTCGAGCTCGGATACCGCTGGACCCCCATTGCGGCGGTCGGGCTCTATGTGCCCGGCGGCACGGCGGCCTATCCGTCATCGGTGCTGATGAACGCCGTGCCCGCCAAGGTGGCGGGGGTCGGTCGCCTGGTCATGGTGGTGCCGGCGCCGGATGGAAAGCTTAACCCGCTGGTGCTCGCCGCGGCCGCGCTCGCAGGGGTCGATGAGATTTATCGCGTCGGCGGTGCCCAGGCCGTGGCGGCGCTGGCCTACGGGACGCAGACGATTGCCCCGGTCGACAAAATCGTCGGCCCCGGCAACGCCTATGTGGCGGCCGCCAAGCGCCAGGTGTTTGGCAAGGTCGGAATCGACATGATCGCCGGCCCGTCCGAAGTGCTGATCCTCGCTGACCGTAGCGCCAATCCGGAGTGGATCGCGGCCGACCTCCTGGCCCAGGCCGAGCATGACACCGCGGCGCAATCCATCCTGATCACCGACGATGCGGCGCTCGCCGATGCGGTGGAGAAGGCGGTCGCCGGTCAGCTCAAAACGTTGCCGCGCGCCGCCACGGCCACGGCTTCCTGGGATGAGTTTGGTGCGATCATGCTGGTGCGCGATCTCACCGACGCCTTGCCGCTGGTCGATCGCATCGCGCCGGAGCACCTCGAGATCATGGCGGAGGATGCCGAGGCGCTGGCCGAGAAGGTGCGCAACACCGGGGCCATTTTCATCGGCGCGCACACGCCGGAAGCGATCGGTGATTACGTTGCCGGCTCCAATCACGTGCTGCCGACCGCGCGCTCCGCACGCTTTTCCTCGGGCCTCGGCGTGCTCGACTTCATGAAGCGTACGTCGATCCTCAAATGCGGCGCGGAGCAGCTCGCCGAGCTCGGCCCCGCGGCGATCGCGCTCGGTGAAGCCGAGGGGCTTGGCGCACATGCGCGCTCGGTGGCACTGCGGCTTAACCACCGATGAACGCGCCCAATTTATTTCGTCTGGTCAGGGTGGACCTCGATGAGGGCTCGATCGGCCGCTCCAATCCCGACGTCGAGCATGAACGCGCGGTCGCGATCTACGATCTACTGGAGCAGAACACGTTTCGCCCGCGCGGCCATGAGGGCGGCCCTTACGCGCTCACCCTGTCGATCACCGGCAACCGCCTGGTATTCGACATCTCGCTGGAAGACGGCTCCCCGGTCGTTGCGCATCACCTTTCGCTCTCACCGCTGCGGCGGATCGTGAAGGATTATTTTTTGATCTGCGACAGCTACTACGCGGCGATCCGCACGGCGAGCCCGGAGCAGATCGAGTCGATCGATATGGGCCGGCGCGGGCTGCACAACGAGGGTAGCGAGTTGTTGATGGAGCGCCTCAAGCACAAGGTCGAGATGGACGTCGATACCGCGCGCCGGCTGTTTACGCTGATGTGCGTGCTGCACTGGAAGGGCTGATCCATGGCGGACGGGAGGCGGCCGCAGGCCGTGTTGTTCGCCTGCGGTCATAATACCGTGCGCTCGCCTATGGCTGAGAGCATCTTCAAATATTTGTTCGGCAACAGCACCTACGCGGTCTCCGCCGGCGTGCGCAAGGGTGAGCTCGATCCGTTCGCCATCGCGGTGATGGATGAGATCGGGCTCAATATCGGTCGCCACAAGCCGCAGACCTTCGAGGAACTGGAGGATCTAGAGGGACTGAACTTCGACGTCATCATCACGCTCACCCCGGAAGCGCATCACCGTGCGCTCGAGCTGACCCGCGTGCTGGCGGTCGACGTGGAGTATTGGCCGACGCCGGACCCGACCGATACCCAGGGCAACCGCGAGCAGAGGCTCGATGCCTACCGGGCGGTGCGTGACCAGCTGTTCGCGCGGGTGAAGGCGCGGTTTGCCTCCGAGGTCGCAACGGGGAATGAGTAGAGGGTACGCCGGGGCGGTGGTTTCTTACCCTCCCCCTTGTGGGGAGGGTCGACCGCCGAAGGCGGTCGGGGTGGGGGTCGGAGTTTGGGGCACGCGGCTTCACCTCGCACAGCGACCCCCACCCCGGCTCCCTACGCGCGATGCGCTTCGGGAGCCGACCCTCCCCACAGGGGGGAGGGTAAAGAAACGCCATCCGTTGTCCCGCCCCCCTCTTTCGGCTAGCTTCCGACCGCCATTTTCCCAGGTGATTTGCCGCAGATGTTGATGGTTGGCCGCACGAAGCTCATCCTCGCCTCCGGTTCGCCGCGCCGGCTCAGCTTGATCAACCAGGTGGGGATCACGCCCGACCATCTGTTGCCGGCCGATATCGACGAGATCCCGCTCAAAGGTGAGCTGCCGCGTGCCTGCGCCAATCGGTTGGCACGGGTGAAGGCGGAGACCGCGCTCGCCAACGTGCGTCGCGACGAGGAGCTCAAGGGCTCCTACATCCTCGCGGCCGATACGGTGGTGGCGGTCGGCCGGCGCATTCTGCCGAAGGCCGAGCTGGTCGATGACGCGAACCAATGCCTGCGGCTCCTGTCCGGCCGCAATCACAAGGTCTACACGGCCGTGTGCCTCGTCACCCCGAAGGAAGGGTTCCGCCAGCGCATGGTTGAGACACGGGTGCGCTTCAAGCGCCTCTCCGAGGAGGACCTTGATACCTACCTCGCCTCCGGCCAATGGCGCGGGAAGGCCGGCGGTTACGCGGCGCAGGGGATCGCCGGCTCGTTCATCGTCAAGCTGGTCGGCTCCTACACCAACGTGGTGGGCCTGCCGCTCTACGAAACCGTGACCTTGCTTGCCGGCGAAGGGTTCCCGATCCACGCCGGCTGGGTCAACGCGCTGGCGCCGACGGCATAGGTTGCGGGCTTGTTACGGATGAATACGTAACAGCGATGACCGCACCTCCATCCCTGAGGCCCTGCCCGATCTGCGGCAAGCCGCGCGTCGAGGAATTCCGCCCGTTCTGCTCGCGCCGCTGCGCCGACATCGATCTGCATCGCTGGCTCGGCGGGAGCTACGGGATTCCCGCCGCCGAGCAGGATGACAGTGAGGCGGAGAGCCTGCCGCCACGCGATGACGGCGAGCGGTGAGGGCCAGCAGGTCCTGTCATCTATGGCTAAGCGATTGATAGAAGGTGCTTATCGTCTGCTGTGCCGCATAGATGCCATTGATGTCATTTGCAAGTGTCTGCCCCGATGTCTGAGGTCGCAGGGGCAAGGTTGAGGTGCTGTCATCTATGATGAGGGCATTGAAATCCGGACGGATTTTCCTCTCTCTTGCGCCATAGATTCCATAGATGACCATTTCTGTGCAGCCATCCTTCGAGACGCCCGCGCAAGCGCGGGCTCCTCAGGATGAGGGCTGAGTTTGTTGCTTCGTTTCTTGAGTGCCGAAAAACTGTCCAGCAAATTTGGACCTCATCCTGAGGAGCACGCGGGCTCTGCCCGCGTGCGTCTCGAAGGATGGCCGCACGCATAAATGACATCGCTCGCATAGATGACGTGCGCGCGACACTTCAAGCGCAGTCCTTGACGATCGCAGTTTTGCAATCGTGTTGTTCAGATTCACGTTGTCAAACAGCCCGGCTCTCGCGAGCCAACGCGTCCGCCGGTCGCCCGATCGAGCGAGCCGATCCAACGCATATTTTGCTTTTGCGCCTGTCAACTCGAACAAGAACCCGCGTCCTTAAAATCTGATATCAGCCGCTTTGATGATCGGCGACCACTTCTGCACTTCCGCCGCCATGAACGCCTGCAAATCTTGCGGCGTTCCGCCTGCGGGTTGAATGCCTAAGTCATCGAACAGGCTCTTCGCCTGGTCCGATTTCAGGTAGCCGTTCGCGGCCGCGTTGAGCTTGGCGATAATATCTGCTGGCGTACCGGTCGGCGCCAGCAGGGCGTACCAGACGCTTGCTTCAAAACCGGGTAGACCCGATTCCGATGCGGTCATCGCATTGGGGAGCTTGGACCAGCGTTGCCCGCTGGCAACGGCCAGCGCCTTGATCTGGCCACCCTGGACGGTGGGCACGTAGGCGGCCATCGAGTCCATGCCAACGTCGATATTCTTGCCGATCAGGTCGGTGATGATCGCGGCACTTCCCCGATATTGTACGTAACCGAATTTGATGCCGGCCGTGCTCTGCAGCAGGATGCCGGTGATGTGGCCAAGCGCGCCATTGCCCGGGAAACCCGCATTCAGGCTGTCCGGATGGGCGCGCGCGTAATCGATGAGCTCTTTCAAGGTCGAGAACGGCGCATCGGCCCGCGCCGTAATGAGGATGGGCGATTTTCCGACCAGGGCGACCGGCGCAAAATCCTTTTCGGGATCGAACGCCATGTTCTGATACATCAGTTTGTTGGTGGCCGCCGGTCCGGTGGTGGCGAGCAGAAGCGTGTAGCCGTCATGCGGCGCGCGCGCCGCGGAAGCGGCACCGATGTTGCCGCCGGCGCCGCCGCGATTGTCGATCACGAACGGTTGGCCGAGCGTCTCGGTCATATATTGGGCGAGGCCGCGGGCAAGAATGTCCGACGTGGTGCCGGCCGTGAATGGCACGATGATTGTCACGGGTCGCGCCGGCCAAGCCTGCGCCATGGCGGGCTCGTGCGCATAGCCGATGACAACCGCAACAAGGGTCGCCAGAGATCCCAGCGCCCGCAATATAGCCACCATTGGCGTCCCTCCGGAAAGTTGTTGTTTGTTGTCTGCCTCAGGTGGCGACGTAGTTCTTCCAGTTGCCTGTCTTCAGCGGCATGGCTGGGAAGTTACGCCGGCGGTCAGCGGCAACGCCGATCAAGTCGGCCGGGTCGAGGTTCTTACGCTCAAGATAGGTTTGAAACTGCGCCAATGCGTCGGCGAGCGTCTGCGCCCCGCGGATCATCACCGGCGATGACATCTCGACGGCTGAGGCGCCGGCGAGCATCATGCGCGCGATGTCGAGACCGGTTTGCGCGCCATTCGTGGCGATCAGCGGCTTGCCGGGACCGACCTTGGCGCGCGACAGCGCCAGCCACTGACAGGTCAGGGGCAAGTTCCAGAAGCCGCCGACGCCGAGCGTCGTGCCGAGCATGGGTTCGAGCGTCTCGATATCGGGGATCAATCCCAGGGATCGCCCCGCCATGACGACCGCATCGCCGCCCGCCGCGAACGCCGCAGCCGCCAAGTCGGGCACGCGTTCACTCTGACCGGTGATTTTCACCCAAATCGGCAATGCGATTGCATCGCGGACTTTCGCGACAATCGCCAACACGTTGTTGGGATCGAGCTCGGTCGAAACCGCGCCTCTGGCCTGGCTCGCATACGGTGTGCCGATGTTGAGCTCCAGGATGCGAACGCCGGCCTGCTCGATCTCTTTGGCCATGCGCACGGTGGCATCGAGATCGGCCAGGATCACGCTGGCGACCGCGTAGGACTCGTAGGCACGCGCCTCCCGGTCCATCTGTGCGGTTTGTTCCAGCCACTGATCGAACGGCTGCGGTGTCAGTCCCGAGCGGCAGGCGACGAAGGCCGAAGCCGGCGCGTCCGGTCCCCAATTCACAGGATTCCAGTGTTCGTCCAACAGCAAATATTCGGCGCGCTGCAACTGGTCGCGCGCGGCCTCCGATTCATTCACCGATTTGGCGACGACCGCGCCGACGCCTGACTTGAGCGCACGCCGAATTCCGTCCACCTCGATCAAATGTTCTGCTGAACCGGCGATCAACGGGTTCTTCAAGGTCACGCGGCCGAGGGTGGTGGCGAGGGTGGTCATGTCAACATACTCTCCGTCGTCTTCGCCGGGCTTGTCCCGGGATCGCCGTCATTGCGAGCGAAGCGAAGCAATCCAGCGCTGAAGCGCCGCACTGGATTGCTTCGTCCGCTGCGCTCCTCGCAATGACCGAGGCGATTGGACAAGCCCGGCCATGACGAACTGAAAGGTTGTGCAGATAATCTGGTTCAGTTCAATTCACATCGAGATCCAGGAGGCCAGCCGCGTTGGTGCTGATGAGCGTGCGGATGTCGGCGGCCGAGAATTGCAGATCGAGCAGCATGCGGACGATCTGGCGGAAACCTTCCACCGGCCGGGGATTGTCGAGCAGGCCCAAGTCTGAGGACAGGATCGTGCGCTGGACGCCGGCGACGTCGATGAGGTGCGCCAACTGGCCGGCGTCGAACTTCTTCGACTTGCCGTTGGTAAACATGCAGATCGAGTGCTCGATATAGGCGCCAGCGGCCACCATCGACCGAATATCATCATCGGTGCAGCCGATAAGGTAGGTGGGGTGGTTGACGAGCATCTTCTGCACGCCGCGACGCTTGGCTTCATCAAACAAGAGATGCAACTCGCGGGCGGGAAGGTGGCCGCCGGCGAGGATGATATTGGCTTCCGCAATGATGTCCAGGCAGGCCTTGGCGGCATCCGAGACCGCGCCGTTGGCATCGAGGGCACTGAGCGGGATCGGGTCGAGCATCTTCCGCTTGGTTTTCGGGAAGGTCTTTCCCTGTCCGGTCAGCTGGGCAATGTGGTTCTCGGCCGATACGGTCGGCATCCAGATGATCTTGGCGCCGATGCTCGCCGCGTGATCGACGGCATGCGGATTGATGCCCCCGTTTGCGTTGTTGAGCACCAGCCCCGAGAACAGGCGCACGCCGCTGTCCGGGAACAGCTTCTCCAGGATCTGGGCGTGCGGCACGCCCAGATAATAGTGATCCTTGTAGAGCAGCGCCCGAAACCCCGCGGCCGCGCAGTCCATCATGGCTTCGTGATGATCGAGGATCCGCGGCATCGCCGCGGGCCCGCTGTGGCAATGCAGATCGATGGCGCCGACCAGTAACGCGGCGACTTCGTCGGAACGGCTGTCGGGGGTGGCGGTCTCAAGAGCTGACATGGCTTCCTCTCTGTCGCGAATAGGTCAGGCGAAATTCTTGAGCGCTTGCGCGGCGGCGCTGCGCATGAATCCCTGGTCCGATGAGATGATGAACGCCGTGACGCCCAGCGGCTGGAATGTTTTTGCTTCCTCCGCTGAACCGACCATCACGCAGACCGGCTTGCCAGCTGCGCGCGCGGCGCCGCTGGCGGAAGGCGGACGGGAAAGGGCGGTTTGGCATTGTCACCGTGTTGTTTCCTCCTGCGGCGTTACTCCCGCGGATGCAGGTTGCAGATGGCGGGTCGGCGCTCCACTATCCGTTTCAGGCGTTCCGCTGTGCGGAATAGCGCAAGGCGCGTCGCGATCCATGGCCGAGCCTCCTGTCGAATCCGTCCGCCGGGCGCTTCATCTGCTGCATGAGCTCAATCGGCAGCGGGTGAGCTCGGTGCGCCATCTGCACCAGGCGACCGGACTGCCGAAGCCCACGATCGTGCGCCTGCTCGATACGCTCATCACGCTTGGCTACGTGGTCAACGATCGCCGGCAGGGCGGCTATCAGGTCACGTCACTGGTGCGCTCGCTGAGCGCCGGATTTCACGGCGATCCGCTGGTGGTCGAGGCCGCACGGCCTTGGGCGATTGCCTTCACCCGCAAGTATCATTGGCCCGTCGCAGTCGCGGTGCTCGACCGCGACGCAGTCGCGATCCGGTTCAGCACCATTCCCGACAGTCCGGTGTCGCCGTTCCACGCCACCATCAACATGCGGCTGCAGCTGATGTCGCGCGCGCTCGGGCGGGCCTACATAGCGTTTTGTCCGCCGGGCGAACGCAACCTGCTGCTGCGCATGCTGGAGACATCCGACGATCCCGAAAATGCGACCGCGCGCGATCGCACGGCCGCGCTGACACTCTTGGCCATGATCCGGCGCGCGGGCTTTGCCGAACGCTCAGCCAATGTGGCGCCGAAATCGTCATCGACCCTGGCGGTTCCGGTGATGCTGGGGCGCAAGGTGCTTGCCACTGTCGGCGTGACGTTTTTTACCTCGGCAATCCCCAAGGCCGAGGCCATCGCCCGCTACGTGCCGCCGCTGAAGGAAATGGCGCGGAGTATTCAGACCAGTGTCGTTTTGCTGCGGCAAGACAACATCGCGGAGAGCGGGGCGGAGGCTATTCCGTAGAGCGGAATGATGGCACGTCCCGCGCGAAGTGACCGTGGGTTCCATTGTAGAATTCGATGGACACAACCGAACCGGCGGCATCAGGTTCGAACAGTGGAGGAAACGGTGATGAATGGCAGCAGGGCGCAGCTGTTGGCGACGCTTGTCGTTGCTGGTCTCGTGCAAGGCGGAACGGCCGCGGCGCAATCACAGCAGCAAGCCCCCATCGTGCTCGCGCGCGAGGGCGCCTTCGAGGCCGGCGGCAAGGTCATCAGCGGGGACAAGGGCACGCTGAGCTGCGACCACGGCTATGTGGAATATCAGATCCCGGTGGACGCGCGCGCGGTCGCACTGTTCCTGTGGCACAGCTCGTCGACGATGGTCTGGCAGAAGCGCTGGGACGGCGGCGAAGGCTTTCAATCGATTTTCCTGCGGCGCGGGTTCCCGGTCTACATGTGGGACGGCCCGCGCGTCGGGCGCGGCAATTGGAGCTGCGAAACCATCACCTACACGCCCGAGCCGGGTCGCGATCAGCAGAACTTCGTCGCGTGGCGATTGGGCACGAAATATCCGGACTGGTTCCCCGGTGTGCAGTTCCCGACCAATGATGCGAAAGCCTGGGAGCAGGCGACGCGCGCACGTTATGACGAGTTCGACACCGTGAAGAACGCGCAACTCGAGACGGACGCGGCCGCGCAGGCGATCGACCAAATCGGGCCGAGCGTGCTGGTCACCAACTCGGCCGGCGGTTGGCGCGCCTTGCTGACGGCGCTCAAGACCAAGAGCGACAACATCAAGGCGATCGTTGCGTATGAGAATCCGGGCTTCGTGTTTCCGGAGGGGCTGGGCCCACAGCTCGATCCCGGTCCGTACGGCCCGGTCTATGTGCCGATCAGCGAGTTCAAGAAACTCACGCGCTTTCCGATCCAGTTCGTCTGGGGCGACAATATCGACAAGTCACCGTTCTGGACGAAATCGCTGGAGTACTGCAAACAGTTCGTCGAGCTGATCAACGCGAATGGCGGACACGCCGAGATCCTGGAATTGCCGTCGGCGGGCTTGAAGGGAAACACGCATATCGCTTTCGCCGATCTCAACAATGTTGCGGTGGCGGATCTGCTCTCCGCGTTCCTCGAGCGCAATAAGCTCGATGGCCGGACGGGGGCGGAGGGGGAGGCGAAGCGGTAAGCGCGAGGCGAGGCAGGTCTTTACCCTCCCCCTTGTGGGGAGGGTCGCCCGCCGGAGCGAAGCGTAGGCGGGCGGGGTGGGGGTAGTAGTAATAGTTCGAGGCGCGGCCACGTCGACAAACAACGACCCCCACCCCGGCGCTTCGCGCCACCCTTCCCACAAGGGGGAGGGTAAGCACCGCGAGTTCGGAGGAAACATGCGCCTGCTGTCTATCTGCCTCGTCAGCCTCGCCCTCGCTCTCGCGCCCGGCTCTGCAGCCTCCGCCCAGGAATGGCCCGACCGCCCAGTCACCATGATCGTGCCGTTCCCGGCGGGCGGTCCTGCGGACATCATCGCGCGCGCCGTCGCCAATGCGTTGAGCGAAAGCCTCGGCAAGCAGTTCATCATCGACAACCGGGCGGGAGCGGGTGGCAACATCGGCGGCGCTGCCGTCGCCAAGGCAGCGGCTGACGGCTACACGCTCCTCTTCACGACGCCGGCGCCGGTGTCGCTCAACAAATTCATGTATAAGAGCCTGTCTTATGACCCCGAGCGCGATTTCACGCCGGTGGTGCTGGTCGCCAAGTCTCCGCTCATCGTTGTGGCGAAGCTCGACTTTCCGGCGCAGACGCTCGGTGAGCTGATCGCCTATGCCAAGCAGAACCCGGGCAAGGTCAATGTCGGCCATCCGGGGCAGGGCACGCTCGGCCACATCACCGCGGAGCTGATCCAGCAGTTTGCCGGCGTGCTGATGACCAACGTGCCTTATCGCGGAACCACGCCGCTGACGACTGATTTGCTGGCAGGCCAAATCGATGTCGGCATGGATTTCATGCCGACCTATGTGCCGCTGATCGATGACCATAAGGTCCGCGCGCTTGCGGTGACGACAAGCCAGCGCACCACACAATTGCCTGACGTGCCGACCGTTCAGGAGGCGGGATACAAGGGTTTTGAGGCGACCGCCTGGTACGTGATTGTCGCGCCGACCGGCACGCCGAAGGATATCGTGAGCAAATTAAACGCGGCGGTGAACGCTTTCCTGAAAAGCGACAAGGGCAAGGCTTTCCTCGAGCAGAACACCATGCAGGGTGTTGGCGGCTCCCCGGACGAGCTCAAAACCTTCATCGCCGGCGAGCTTGCCAAGTGGGGCCCGGTGATCGAAGCCGCCAAGATCTCGATGTAGCAAACGTGGGTTATCAACCCGATCCGGTTTCCAGCCAGACCTGGTGGAATTTAGGCGTCGTCAGCAAACCGTCTACATAGTTGCGCACCTGTTTGCTGCGTACCGTCACCCCAAACATGATGTATTGCGGCGCCTGCAGGGCCTGTTCCACGACGAAGCGCTGCAGCTTCGCGAACGCCGCCTTGCGCTGAGCGCGATCGTCCACCTCCATGGTGGCGTCGAGCAGCTCGCGAAAGCCCGGCAACTCGACTTTGCCGGCATTGCGCAGCGCGTCTTTTCCGAACAACACCTCATAGAACTGGCTCGGGTCCGGAAAGCCGCCAGCCGGGCTGATGAACATCGCGCCTTTCTTCTCCAGCATGAAGAGCTGGATGGCCGTCTGCGGTGCGAGCGGCGTGAGCTTGACGCGAATGCCGGCCTGCGCCCATTGCGAGATGATCAGCTCCTGGCGCTGCATTGCGACCTGGTCCGCCCAGCCGAATGCGTCGATGTCGATACCGTTCGCGTAGCCCGCCTCGGCCAGGAGTTTCTTGGCCTTATCGATGTCGTGGTTGTAGTATTTCGCAGTGTCGGGATCCTGCGCCCAATGCTGCTTGGGCAGGATCGTTGACGACGGCTCGCCGATGCCGGCCATCAGCACCCGCACGATTGCGTCGCGATCAAGCGCATAATTGAGTGCCTGGCGGATGCGCACGTCGCTCAATGGCGGACGCGAATAGTTGAAGTAGACGCCGAAGAAAATGAGCGATGGCGCGGCTTCGGCGATGACGTTGCCGGCGCGGTCCGCGATCAGCTTCTGCGGCACCTGCAGATTGATGCCGAGATCGGCTTCGCCGGCGATGACCGATCGGGTGAGCACGTTGAGCTCGTTGATGATGTGAAACTCGAGCCCATCGAGATAGGGCTGATCCTTCTTCCAGTAATTGTCGTTGCGCAGGAGTTTGATGCTGGAATTGTCCTGCCACTCGACGAACCGGAACGGTCCGCTGCCGACCGGATAGCGATCGACGTTGGGGCCTTTCTCGGCAATTGATTTGGGCGACACCATGCAGCCGGCGCGGTTGGTGAGGATCGTCGGCAGTCCGGCGTTGGGGCGGTTGAGATGCAAGGTGACCTGGTTGGGGGCGTTCACCTCGACGCGCTCGAGCGTGCTCACATCCGCCTTCACGTTGGAACGCGGATCGTTCCTGTAGCGCTCGAGATTGAAGCGGACTGCGTCGGCGTTGAACGGCGAGCCGTCATGGAACGTGACGCCGTCGACGAGATCGAGCACCAGGGTCTTTGGCGTAGTCCAGCGCCACGCGGTCGCGAGGCCCGGCCTGAGGTCGAGGGTGAGCGGATCGAAATCGATGAGGTTGTCGAACACCGCATAGAGAACGTTGAAGTCCGGCAGGTTACGCCCGGTCATCGGCTCGATGGCGCCGGGGTTGAACGGAATGGCGACCCGCAACGTCCCGCCGCGCCGCGGCGATTGCGCTGCGCCCGGCTGGGGCAGCAACGTAGCACCGGCGGCGGCCGCGGCGCCGGTCAGGACCGTGCGGCGATCGATGCGTGTGGCATCAGGCTGCGCCTGCGCGAGCATGGCGTCCTCCCTGTGGCTTTATGTATTTGTGCCTATGCTACACGCGCGCGGCCTGATGTCATCGCCGTGACGGCGGAATATGTGTGGTGATCAAACCGCATGCGTGGGCCCGGGCGTGGCCGTGCTAGCGTGGCTCACGCGCAATCAAACAAAACTGAAAAGTTTACACATGGGTCAGGAACTCCTTCTGGTGGGCAGTGTCCCGCTCAAATCGGTCGAGGACGTGATGACGACGTTCGGCGGGGCACTGGGGTCCTACCTGCCGGCCATTCCCGATGGTGAGGTTGGCGAGCGCAAGTCGTGGGTGATGCGCCTGTCCTATCAGGTGTTCAACGGACACATCGATCTCGACACCATCAAACGCCCGGAGCGCGACAACGGTATCGAGCGGCTGATGCCGCGTAGCCATGCCGATGCGTGGCAATTCAAAGTGCGCGATGGGGTCGAAGCCGTGCGCTTCGGCAATCCGGGTTATCGGCTTGGCTACGCCAAGGACGCGGCGAATTCCTATTTCGTGTTCAAGACGCTGCGCGAGAAGGGCGTGCTGCCGCCCGGCCTGCGGTTCCAGATCTCTATGCCGATGGTCAACAGCGTGGTGCGGCCGGCGCTATTTCCTCATCCTGCCGATCTTCCCAAGGTTCGACCGGGCTACGAGGAAGCGATCGCCGCCGAGCTCGCCGCCATCTTCGAGACGATTCCGCACCAGGATCTGGCGATCCAGTGGGACTGCGCCTGGGAAGTCTCATCGATCCACGGTGCCAACAAGGACAATCCCGCCGAAGGCGACATTGCGACCCACACTGCGCCGATTGCGCGCCTGTCGCAGAAGATCCCCGCCGAGGTAGCGCTCGGCTTCCACTTCTGCTTCGGCACGTTCGGCGGCTGGCCGCGCTTCGCGCCCGACGACCTCACGCGCACGGTCGAATTGGCTAACGCCGCCGTCGTCGCGACCGGCCGCCGCGTGGACTGGGTGCACATTCCGACCCTCGACCGCATCGACGCGGCATTCTACGCGCCGCTGGCCAAGCTCGATCCGAAAGGCGCGCGAGTTTATGTCGGCATGATCCACAGCATGCCGAGCTTCGATGC
>JAFAXD010000144.1 GCA_019241285.1 Xanthobacteraceae bacterium
GCTCAAGAGGAGCGAATCGCGCAGGAATACAAGCCGATTAGCTGGAGTGACACCCGCGCGGACATTGAGAGCGCGGTTGAGCGAATGCTCAACACGCATTGATGTTGCGGTCAGTCCTTGGGAATGTTCAGTTTTCGTCTGAGCCAAATCAGCAAGCGGTGGCCGAACGACATCCTGCGTCCAAAGGCCCAGATATCTCGAGCAAGATCCTGGCGCGCCTTCTCCGACAACTCGTACAGAGTCGGGGTTGGCTGTGCGGCTCGGAACAGGACGAACGCGCGCCGCTCTTCGGCGAGAGTTGCCTCGAGGGACACCACTCGAGCCCGGAGGCGCACTAACTCAGCGCGAAGCTCACCAACAGTCAGGGCCTCGTCGCTGGTGGCACCAGCAACCTTGCCACCGGTGTTCCCTTCCTTTAACGCGTCGTCCTCGTCATCCATTTTGCAGCTCTCACGAAGGGGGGCGTGGAGTTTGGCTCAGGTCACCTCCGCGGACTCACCAAAAGCGCTCGATCTCCGACGTTGGCCCTATTAGATATTCTTGGAAGTCCAGTTGTTCGTCAGGTCGAGTGTTTTGGAAACGTGCATAATCTTGTAACGGCGATAGGCGGCCAGCCATCTCCACGGTCGCCACCCCAGGCGAAATACCCAAATCGGGGCTGAAACACCTTCATCCTCGGCGAGCCAGCCCCACCACATCAGCCGCACTCTCTTGCCGTTGGCCGCTCTTGGCGCTTGCTCGACCTTTGAAACAGCGAGCTTTGTTCCGGGAGCCGCAATCCCGCATCGCACGAGCAGATCGGTTGCCGGAGTAGCCCTTGGCGGCGCCGCATAGATTTCCGCAAGCCGCGATGCCGTCTGTCGCTCGTCATAGCGCGCCCGCAGCGACAGATTAGCTTGTGAAAACGTTCGTATGAGCCCCTTTGAGACGATGAGTTGTCGCAGCGCATCGGCCAATGCGGCGGGGTCGGACGGCTCGTAGAGGATGCCGTTGCCTCCGTTCTGGACCAGTTCGGCGCTACCTTTTACGCGACTGGCGACGAGCGCGGCTCCGGACGCAATGCCCTCGAGGAGGGACCGGGGCTGGTTCTCGGCGCAAATCGAGGGAAGCACCACAACGTCCGATACCGCCAGCCGTGCGAGTAGCCGCTGGTGCTCAAGCGGTCCAGAAAGAATCACATGCCGATTCAATCCACTCTCGACGATTTTAGACCTGAGGAATCCTTCGAGATGGCCGCTGCCTGCAATCCAGAATGTCCAGCGCCCGCGAAGTGAGCGGTCATTGAACAATAGCGTCAGGGCTGCCAGCAATTCGCGAAATCCTTTATGTTCGCCGAGGTGGGCGGGACACAGGAAATGCACGACATCACCTGGATCACGCAGCCGCGGTGCTATGCCGACGAGATCGATCCCGGAGGACACCACTGTGATTCGGTCCTGGCTCAGTCCGGCTTGGATATAGTCGTCTGCCAGGCCCCAACTCGGAGCGATGACCGTATCAGCGAGATTGAGCCTGCTCATGACGTAATCATTTCGCAAGCGTATCGGCAGCGCCCCGTCAGGACTTCGAAAGGTCCGCAGGCATTTGTGGCATTCAGTGAAGTCGAGGCAGGGTGAGAAATCGTTACGTAACAACGTGCTCTTGAAGCAAAATCCCCAGCGATCATGAAGCGTCACAATCGCTTTCGTACCGGCCCTTGTCGCGACATCGAGTAAGCCGGCCCCAAGACCCCAGAGATGATGAAAATGCACGATGGTTGGCTTGAATTCACGCAGGACAGTCGCGAAATGCGGAATCGTGTCCTTATTATAGGCATCGCCACCGACCTTCGGACGATGAAACCGTGTCCGGATCACACGCAAATCGTCTAAACCGCCGTGCTGCGAAGGGATCGTTTTGCTAGCTTGCAGCTCTTCGCTTAAATCGCCAGCGAACACACGCACATCCCAGCCTTCGGTGCACATCATTTTCGCTTGTCGATAAGCGACAATCTCGGCGCCTCCAACATTATCCGGAGGAAAGAAATTGCTGACGATTAACAAACGCCCGCGCAAGAGTTGGCGTCCCGCCCTCAAGACCACGTGAATGGACCGAGACAGACCCTCAAGGCTCAGGCAAGCTGCGCCCAAACCGTCGCTGTACTCGCACGGGATGGCGTCCTCGCGCCAAATCTCGTGTCAACTCTAGCATAGCATACAGCCGGGTGCCTTCAACCAGGATACAACTCGACCTTCGATTGACAATGCCCAGTTTGTCCCCGACGATCCGAAGTCGTTATGACTGATCCGATCAGGGCCTATATCGACAATGAAACGGAGCGGGAGGCGCAATTCACAAACCGCCATCTTGCGGCGGCGAGTGAGGCGGCCAACCCGTTAGCAGCATCCCCGCGATCCGGGCCTGCGGACCCGAGCTTGGCGTGGCTCGTCATCAGAGCGATCGCTCGCGCCACCGGTCTCGCGCAGTTGCGCCGCCGGTTCATGCAGAGGCCACCGCCGCCAGCATTTGACAGAGAGCGGCGGTTCTTTGCCAGATTTGACAGCGACGACTATGCCCGTTGCTTTCAGACCCCTTCCGGCCAACGCATCTATTTGGACGTCACGCAAACGATCCTCTGTGATTTTGAAGCGGGCATTCCGCGCGTCGTGAGGAGGATATCCACAAACGCTCTCAAGTTGGGCGGTATACCTTCGTTCGTGCATGCGGGCGAGCTCTGGACGTTTGAGCCGGCGACGCTTCAGCCAATACTGGTGAGCGTCGAACCGGGAGACGTCTTTGCCATCATCGATCAGGGATGGACGATTGTCGCGCAGCTGCAGACCGTGATGGCAATGGTGAGGAGCCGCGGCGGCCGCAATGTCTTGCTGGTTTATGACATGCTGCCGCTCCTGCATCCTGAACTCTTTGTAAGCGGTTTCGAGGAAATCTTTGCAACCTGGCTGGCCGGCTTGATCTGCACGTGCGACGCCGTCGTTACGATCTCGGAGAGCGTTGCGAGGGAATTCGCACAATATGTGATCGGAGAAGGCATCCCCTTCAATCCAGTGATGCGATTGGGCTGGCAGCACCTGGGCGCCGATTTTCTCGGTCAGCACCCGGGTGAACCCAGCGCCGCGATCAAATCAATCGCCGAAAGCGACGTTCCCTGTTTCCTGAGTGTCGGCACGATCGAGCCGCGCAAGGGCTACACGGTGGCCCTCGACGCGATGGAACGTCTGTGGAACGACGGCGTCCGAGCCCATTACGTCATTGTCGGCCGTTATGGGTGGAACTGCCGGGCAATCGAGAGGCGACTCCTCACCCATCCCCAGCGCGGACGCTACCTGCATTGGCTCGACAGTGCTTCCGATGCGGACCTGCAGTATCTATACCTGCACGCCAGTGCGTTGATCGTCGCGTCCGTCGGGGAAGGGTTTGGGTTGCCCATTGTTGAAGGAGCGCGCTCTGGCTTGCCGATCATAGCGAGCGACATTCCTGTATTTCGGGAGATCGGCGGCAATGCGATCACCTTCTTTGATGTAGCAGATAGCGCAGCACTGGCGGAACGGATACGCGAGGTGCTGGCGAAACCGAAGACCCTTATCAACCTTCCGGTGTTGACCTGGAAGCAAACCGCACAAGGCCTCCTCGATCTCATCCGAAGCGACGGGTATCAATTCAAGTTTGTAGATGAAGCGGTGCCGTCCCCATTATCCTTTGGGGACCATCCAAGATCCGAGCTCGCGCCTTGTACGTCGGCTCTGCCGGCGATCTCCATCGTCACCGTCATTCGCGATGGATACTTCTTTGTGCGGATGCTTGTTGAACGGGTGCGCGAGTTCGTCGGATCGCGTCAGTACGAAATCATTGCAGTCGACCGTGGCAGCACGGACGGCATCGCAGATTGGCTGGCGCTCCAACCGGACGTCACATTGATCAAGCTCGAACAGCGCGTCACGGTCGGCCATGGACATGGCGAGGCGGCCGAATTCGGCATCCGCGTGGCGCGGCATAATCGCATCGTCCTCCTCGATTCCGATGCGTTCCCAATCAGGGGGGATTGGCTGGAGCTCACGGCGGATCGCTTGGATGCGCGAAATCGCTTGGCAGGTGCCCGCTTTTCAAGTCGCCATGCGGGCAACCCGCATGGCTGGTACGTTCATCCGCACTTCATGGCCTTCTTCAAGGCAGACGTCGGGACCCTGGTAAAGCTGCGAAAGCTGAAAGGAGTGGACACGGATACCGGCGAGGAGGCGACGATGCGGGTGCTGGCTTCGGGCTATGAGGTCTTGGCCTACCCTATCGAGTACGATGCGCGCTTCGATGTCGGGCGTCCCAACATTCCGACCATATCGGCGGGAGTATTTCATGCTTGGTATATATCGCGGTTGGAACATGAAGAGGATGAAGTTATCCGCGAAACGGACGGTGCGATATCACGCTCGACATACTCCGCACCGCTTCAGAACAAATTGCGTCAATTTTTTAATGTCACTTACTGACTTGGACAACATGCTTTTTCATCAGGCTGAAGCCGGTCAATCGATTTGCACGCGTGGATGAAAGGCGCGAGACGGGGCGATGGAAGGCACACTCGATCTTTCCATCATCTTGTGCCTGCATCGTGAAGGATCGTTGTTGACGGCGACCCTTCAATCGCTGCGAGATGCGATTTTTTTTACTCGGGCCGATGGCCTCAATGTCGAGCTCGTCGGGGTGCTCGATGATCCAGATGCTCTTACCAAGGCCGCGTTGGTCGAGTGGTCGGCAGGGTTGCCCTGTTCCGTCCAGATCATCGAAGTCAATAACAAGTCGCTCGGACTTTCGCGCAACGCCGGGAGCGCCGCTGCGCACGGCGAATGGATATGTTTCGCCGATGGCGACGACCTGATCTCCTACAATACCTTTTCCACTTTCTACTCCTGGGCGCGGAGATGGGGTCCCCGCGTGGTGCTGATGCCGGAATGGCTATTGACGTTCGGCGGCCGCGCCTCGGTCAATCTCGTCTTGCCATTGAGGTTGGTCGGTCCCCTTAACCTTTTGACCTCCAATCCCTTCGTCTCGCGCATTTGCCTTCACAGATCGGCGATCGGTCGCACTCAGTTCGTGAATGCCGATCCGCAAAACGGGTACGCATATGAAGACTGGCACCATCACTGTGAGATGATCGCCTGCGGTTACGACGTGCAACCTGCTCCTGGGACAATTCTGTTCTACAGGCTCCGGGACAACAGCCTCAGTGCTTTCTCGGAGAAATTTTCCTCGCGCGCGATTCCTCCATCGTCGCTTTTCGAGCCGGATGTTTTTTTGCACCGGTGTCAGGACGACTATAAATCCTATCGATCGGATCGAGGCGGTGAGTGCGGCGGACTGTTGCTGCACCGCCAAAGTTGTGGAGGCGTGCTGGAAACGTCTCTGATTACGGCCGCGCATCGGATAGAAGCTGCGATCGGCTTGTCATTGACAGAGCTGCCCGTTGCGACGCCCTTGTCGGAGTACCATAAGTCGGCCGGCTCGCTCTATTTCAGATTGTGCCATGCGATCCGTGATACCGCGGTCGAACACGTCTTCATTACCGGCGGCAATCAACGGCAGTTTTTCGGGGGGTACGGCTTGTTCGGGGCGGGAACGAATCAACAAAATCAACTCATGCTGAGTTTCAGGACCGATGCTAAACCGAATTATCCGGAGTTCATCCACAGGCAGGGTCGAGCTCAGATTACGGATGCGAACATCATCATCGAAATTTCACACGATCACAAAGCAAACGAAGCGATTTGCCTGAAAGCCATCCAGTCGCTATTCGGCTCGCAAACTCGGATTTCGATCGGTAACGATGAGTTCGGGAGCGCGTTCTGTCGCAGGTTTGGTCACGCATTGGGGATCAGCGAAGGCTTCGATTCCAACGCCAGAATCAACTTGGTCGATTGGCGTTGAAGGCAGTTTTTCGGAATTTCATACCGCGCCCGCTGGCGGGCAGCCGAGTGAATGGTTCTGAGCAGGCTGGTTTCGACTTTGTCCAGTTCCGTCGTGCCGTCCACAGCGCTACAAGACGATCCGGTCGTTCACTCGCGCGAGAGGTGTGGGAGCGGCGTGCGCAGAATTCTCCAGGCGCGACTGAAAGTATCGAGCATCAGCCGCGTTTTCACCCGTCTTTTGTTGAGCGACAGGAGCGCCTCGGTTGCTGTCCTTTGAATCGCGTTGAAGCCTTCTTCGCGTTCGGGACCGCGTAGCGGATCTAGCCCACGCGCCGACTCGATCGTGGCGGCATGCCGGCGGCGCCACCGGATCTCCTCCTCCGCGCTTCGTTCCGGACGGCGCAGCACGACGAAAACATCGCCCCAAAAGGCGTTTTCCGGATACGCGTAGCTCGTGTCGGTATGCTGCTCCAGAAGACGCAAGCCGGCGAATTGCGCGAGCGCAGGAAATCCATCGGGGTAAAAGCGCCAGCAATCCTGCGGGAAACGATGTACATGACCTGCCGACGGCGCAGTGATGGCGGCCAAGCCGCCGGGCCGCAGCACGCGCGCGATCTCCATCATCGTTATCCAAGGCCAAGCGATATGTTCGAAGGCCTGTCCGGAGATGACCACGTCGAACGATGAATCAGTAAGTTCACCCCATTCGCAGATACTCGAAACGACGACATCGACATTGCGGGCAGGCGCAAGATCGAGGCCCACATAGCGCCAGGCGGGATCGGAAAAGAGAGGACGATAGCCGTCGTCTTCGCCCGAAACCGAAGCGCTGCCCACATCGAGGAGCGAAAGCGCGCGCCCCTCGAAGGCGTTCAGATAGGCCTTGCGAAAGCCGTGCATCTTTTCATATGAGGAACGATGCATCTCTTCAACGCCCCTGTTTTGCAGGCAAAGACTTGCTCTATGTCACGCAAGTCGGAGTGCACCTTCAAACGCTACCACAGTTTTCAAATAGGGGCGGTAAACGCCCAACGAAAACTGCGTCGACCCGTACTGTTGCCAGAAAATGCAGCGAGCATTCCGGACCGCCGCGAACGGCACTTGTTGCGTACAAATAGCAAATGGACAAACGGTGGGACCACTCGGGCGCTACAAAAAATGTGCAAATTGCGAACATCTGACCCTGTCCTGTTATTCGCTCGAGTCCAAGATCGATGACATGCTCCACCTGGATGTGATCCGCAACACTATCGATCAGAAAGTCTCGATCTTGCCCGAGCGACAACATCGTCGTTGTGGGGTCTCCGTTGAGCGGATATTTCTCGCGCCAGCCCATTTCCTCGGCTGTTTTGCCAGGAATAGCGTCGACGAGGAGACCCCATTGATCTCAAAAATAGGAAACCGGAAACAAAAGTCCCGACCGGTCGGAGGCCGGGGCCGAAGTTACTGGGAGGAATCGACCAAATGTGGTCGCATTTCGACTCTCGTTTTTACGAGGATCGAATGACGCATGGTGCTTTTTATTTTACGACATTTCATTGTCATTTTATGACGAGCCCTCGAAACGAATCGATACCTCGGAGTCTGCCTCGTCTGCGCGCCAGGAGAAGGCGACGCAGAAAAATCTGATATGGCTGCATAAAACTGCAGCGCTCATCGCTTATAACGTAGTCACGACGATACGACTGTTCAGCGAAGCGCCGCAGATCAGTAACTGGCGCTTGTCGATGAGATCAATGCGCCAGCGTCTCGCGTGTTCTGTCGCCGTCCCGCTTCCGCTGGTTGCGGCACTACAAACTTTGCATGTTTACGACGTTTATTTTGCTTGCCGGAGTTCTTGATGATGGTATCGTTTAGTAGATGGGATTCAGCCGAACCCACCTAATAATGTGAAGTAACGCCAACGGCAGGCGCACAAATAAATAGAACATAAAGTTCTGCGAGGGGAGCAGTACTCGGGAATATGAGGCAAACGGCATCGGTTGCCGTTGACCGACATTGGGTCATTTGCCACCGCGCACAACTCGTGGGCGGGCAGATCTTTCTGCTCGCGTAAGAAGATCGCACAGGGGCGTCTGGCGAGGTGCTTGCTCGGCCGCGCTCACCCTGGGGTTGTTGATCGCGAGCAGCAGCGCAGATGCTCGAACGAACTGTTCGACGTCGTCCCCCGGCGCGCCAATGCAAGCCTCGACGTTCCGGCCAACGTCCGCAGCGGACATTCCTATCTGGAAAACCATCGCGCTCGGGGAGTACCGGGACGTCAGTTCGCTGCGCTCAGCTTTCGATAATTCGCCTTGCCATGTTCGGATAGGCGTCTCCGTTGACGAAGCAATCGGCCGTCCCACGTTCCCATTTGCTCAAAGCAAGGTTGAACTCGATCTCGTCGTCGTTTCAGTCGACGAACTCGGGTTTCCGGAAGACGGTGCATCGCTTGAGGCG
This sequence comes from Xanthobacteraceae bacterium, assembly GCA_019241285.1. Taxonomy (GTDB): domain Bacteria; phylum Pseudomonadota; class Alphaproteobacteria; order Rhizobiales; family Xanthobacteraceae; genus JAFAXD01. Next base: position 8,337 of record JAFAXD010000144.1, read on the forward strand.
ATCTATGCTCGCGCCCTTTCGATAGGTTTGGATCTTTGTCCGCCTGATCTTGGCCCCGCGTTGCGCCTGAATTATCTCGACCAGCCGCGCGGTGAATTTCTTCACATCGCCATGCGGCCTGTCGCGCTCTACAACCGCGACCTGATTGATTTTTCTTTAGGTAACGACGGCGCGAGTCTTTTGATTTTCGGCGGCGACGCGCGGTCGCAATTAGTCCTGCCTGGCCTCGTTCGGTTCGTTTTCGTTCAATCACGGCCAGACTCCATCGTACGCTCAACGTCTTCCAGCAAGGACAATTTGGCAAAGCATTGAAGCCTGGAGGGAGGTCCAAGCCATGGATCGAACATGCAAAGAAGTACAATGGGGAGCAACCAGTCCTGCCGACGATTTCTGCTGCGGTCACTGTTCGGGCGTCTTCATTACGGTGACGCAAGACGAATTTGCACAGTTTGCATTTGGTCAGCTTATCGCACTAGCGATATCGACACTAGTGTTGGCCGTGATCGTCCTCCTGACGTCACCAGTACGCGCCGGACAGCAAGCAACGAGTGCGCCCCCCAGCCTCGCGGGTGGCAAGCCCCAGTCGATCACGGGCGTTGAAAACAACTTGGTGCGGCCGGGTGGGAAGCTCACCGAAACGGTCTTCCTCAATTCAGAGCTGACCCTTAGGCGCTTTGAACTAATCAAGGAAGCCGCTCCAGGCAGCACCAGAGTAGCTGTGTTGTGGGAACCAGATGCTTACGGGCGAGGAGACGAGCTAGCCCTTTTGCAGGATGTGGGAAAGGCCGCGCTGGCAACGGGGCTAAGTGTCCTGTTCGTGCCGATCGCCGACCCCGCTCAGCTCGAAACCGCATTCTCCGAGATCACCAGAGGGGAGCCGGATGCCGTGGTGGTGATGCCGAGTCCGACGTTGGTCGCGGAACACAAATTGATCGCGGAATGGATGGCGAAGACCCGATTGCCTGCGATTTATGACGATCGATTGTTTGTGGAGGACGGCGGCCTGATGTCATACGGGCCATACCAAGAAGATGTTCGTCACCGCCATCCGCCGCACAGGGACAAGGTCCTGGATAAGATAAACCCGCCCGATTTATCGTTGCCGCCGCCCACGAAGCTCGAATTCATCATCAACCTGAAGGCTGCCAAGGTGCTGGGTATACAAATCCCGGCCGCACTGCTCTCGCGCGCCGACGAAGTGATCGAATGATGCTTGCCGCCAATTTGCATTGGTTCACTCGTTTGCGTGTCAACATGACGCCGAGGAGCGCTGACTCGTAAACCGACCGGCTGGCATCCGGGTCACAAACCGCACTCAATGCCACATGCCGTGATCTCATTGCTCCATTCGTGGAACAGGGAAGCCAAGTATGATCTCCAAGATAAAGCTGTGCGGCGCATTGGCACTCGCCACGTTGTTATTGGGACCAAGCTCGGCGCATGATTCTTGGATTAGCGGCAACCGAAAGCTCAATCCGCTCACGCAGCAATGGTGCTGTGGCACGCAGGAGTGCGGAATCGTCATGCCCGCACCCGTCGCCACTTCGGCCGGTTGGGCGATCCATGGCGACGAGATTATCGATGTTGACGGTCGCCGTGTGCGTGTCGACGAAGTCGTGCCCTATGGCGAAGCCATGCCCTCACCCGATGGGTATTTTTGGCGTTGCCATTCGACGGTGAATTTGGACTACGGCGTGAGTAACGACACGCAGTATTTAGTTGACGGCGAGCGTCGCTGTTTTTTCGCCCCGCCGCAGTCCTTGTGAGCAGGGAAACTGTTCGCTGCACTGGTCATCGTCTTGGCCCCGTTGTTTTGGCGCCGCGCAAGTGTAGCAAGGCGGCAGCAAGGCCGAGGATGTGATCCCGAATTGAAAGGCGAAAACGGCGAGGAGGCCGAGCCGAAGCTCCGAGCTCGTCCTCCCAACTTACAACTCGAAACTAGTGAGCCGCGAAGCAATAGAACAGGCCATCGCCCCCGGTGCTGCGCAGATCGGCTTGGCTGCAGCCGCCGTCTGGTCCGCGCGACGGATGCGCTGAATTCCAAGAATGCGAAGCCGCATCGTCACGCAAACCCTTCCAGTCGATATGGCCAACATCGCCGATCCTTGGGTGCTGCTTGTCCAGTTGCGGCAGGTCCGATCTTCCCCGGCCGGGAAAGCGCGCCCATCAGCTTGCGACCCGGTAAGGGCGTCGTGACGAGTGGGTGCATAGCCGACGCCGGGGATCATGGCACCGCGTTCCGTCAGCGCGGTTTGCATGTCGAGTTTGTTATAGTCGCTGTGAAGATCATCAACAGATTGCGCAACGACGTCCCCCTTGAAGTTCCGCCACGGGCCAGGCCCTATGCGATTCCGCGCATTAATGGCCGGTTTGCCGTCGGCAGCCTGGGTGCTCAGATAGGCTCGCCAGGTTTTGCTGCCCGCACCTGCCCGTTGCGCCAGCTCCTGGCAGTACCGGTCCGCTCCCTCGATCCCGCCAAGGTCGGCACCCTTGCCGGGTCCGGCGCCGGTGACGAAAAACGTCATGTCGGGTGCTTGGGGTGCCTGCTGTTGCGCTTGCGCCGTCGAGCATTGCGCGCTCGAAAACAGAGCTGCCGATGTAAACAGGCCGGACCACAGTGCCCTTTGCATCGAGAACCTCCCGTTGGCTTTGTCTACTAGGTGGAGTAGTCCGACCGCAAAAATCGCGATCGAACGAGAAACCTAAAAGGTAGGAGTCGTCCAGCAAACTGCCAAGGACCTGCGCACCCGCTTGAAAAGAGATCGACTGCGATGTGGGCGCAGCTTTTTATTTTTTTTATATGTTGTTGAACAGATCAGATGGCGTCCCCTGTGATTGGCGTCACATCCGCGTCAAGAGAACGGAGGTACAAACAAAGTGCCGGAGTGCCTCGTTCGAAAAGGATGCGGACTCATGTCAACAACATCTTCGGGGTATACAACGAACAGCCCGCCATTTGCCCCTGGGCTGGCGTCAACGAAATCTCGCGAAACAAGGTTTCTGTTATCGGTTGCAATTGTTGCTATTGGAATTTCTTTTGCAGTTTGGGCCCTCACACCTACCCACCCGGGCTTCGGTCCGGATGAGTTTGGACTGATGACCGCGTTGCCTTAAAGGTCTTTCTTAAACCAGTGCATCAGCAAGCTCGCATTGCGCCGCCTATCACTTGGCGGCTGTCCAAAATGTGTGGTTCCTTGCCGCGAGGCGCAGTGACGCAAGACGTGCCTTCCCCGAGGTATAGGCTGACTCTTCTCGGCCGTTTCGGGCTTTCCGGGCCGCATGGACCCGTCGAGTTACAAAACAAAAAGCTGGCTGGCCTACTGGCACACCTCGCCTGCACGGCGCCCGCTCCGAATCCCCGGGGGAAACTGGCAACCCTGCTCTGGGGCTCGCATTTCGATACCCAGGCTCGGCAAAACCTGCGCCAGGCCCTGTTCCGCCTGCGTCAAGCGCTCGGCCAAGATCTTATCATTGGTGACGGCGATGACATTTCGCTCGCGCCCGGTGTCATTGATTGTGATGCGACGAGGTTTCGGGCGTTGATCCGAGGAGGCACTCGGGCGTCGCTCGCTGAGGCGCTCGGCCTCTATAAAGAGTGCCTTCTATCCGACGTGAACATTTCGGAACAAGCTTGGGTCTATTGGCTAACCGGCGAGCGGCAGCGGCTTGAGGAGCTGGCGCTCGACGGCCTGGTCAGGATCGGGGAGATTGAGCTAGCCGCGGGTCACCCGCATAAAGCGCTTGAGAAGGCCCATCGTGCCGTGGCGATCAACAATCTCCGCGAGGACGCGCATCGGTTGGTCATACAGGGGCTGGCTGCCGCGGGGCGCAAGGCCGAAGCGCTCAAACACTATCAAAATCTCGTCTTGCTGCTCGAGCGCGAGTTGAACGCGAAGCCCGATGCGGCAACCGACTTGGTTGTCGCCGAGCTTGACGGTGCGTGGCAGCGGAGCAGAGCGCGCGCTGTCGGGGAGATACCCAAGCCTGCACTGCCGCAAGGCAATCAACCGCCATGCGCGTGGGCTCTCGTCGACACGCACCGAGTGAGTGCCGAGTGTCATTTGGTAACGGGCGATCAGGTGTTGCCGCTGGGGGTGATCGGCTCCGGCCGCCCTGAACGGCGGCAGCTTACCATCATGGTCTGCAACAAGGTCAGTTCGACGCCTCTGTCAGCCACGCGTGACCCTGAGGAGCTGCGCGATCGGGTTGGCGCCTTTCACAAAGCAGTTGCTGATACGGTGGTACGGTTCGATGGATTCATCGCCCAGTATCTGAGCGACGGTGTGGTCGTCTATTTCGGCTACCCCGTAGCTCATGAAGACGACGCCGAGAGAGCCGTGCGCGCCGGGATCGCGGTGCTCGATGCGATCCGATCACTGAAGACCTCGTTCGCGGTGGCGTTGCGGGCGCGCATCGGTATAGCCAGCGGTTTGGTCGTTGTCGTCGAGCAGCGGGGGAGTGGCGACACACGGCATCGCGTTGCGTTCGGCGAGACGCCGAATCTCGCAACTCAGCTGCAGGCCGTGGCAGCGGCGGGCGAGATTGTTGTCGCAGCCAGCACGCGGCGCCTGGTGGGTCGGATGTTCGACTGCTGCCCGCTCGCTGCCGACGAGTGCAGCGGCCTTCCGCAATTGGTGGAGGCTTGGCAGGTGCGCGGTGAGACGGCGCAGGGGCGTTGAGCCCGTTCCGTGCCTCCAGTAGGCTAAAGCCAATACTTCCGCGCGCCGCGTGTGGAACTCGTGACGCGCGCCTCAGCGCGTGAACTTCTTGTATTTGATCCGGTGCGGGATAGTCGAGTCCGTCCCCAACCGGCGCATCTTATCTTTTTCATAATCCTCGAAGTTGCCCTCGAACCACTCCACGTGGCTGTCGCCCTCGAAGGCCAGCATGTGGGTGGCGATGCGATCAAGGAACCAGCGATCGTGGCTGATGATCACGGCGCAACCAGCGAAATCTTCAAGCGCCTCTTCGAGCGCCCGCAGCGTATCGACATCGAGATCATTGGTCGGCTCGTCGAGCAGCAACACGTTTGCGCCGGACTTGAGCATCTTGGCGAGATGCACTCGGTTGCGCTCACCGCCGGAGAGCTGGCCGACTTTCTTCTGCTGATCGGCGCCGCGGAAGTTGAAGGCCGAGCAATAGGCGCGCGAATTCACCTCGCGCTTGCCGAGCTGCAGGATGTCGACGCCGCCGGAGATCTCCTGCCAGACCGTGGCGCTGCTGTTGAGGGCGTCGCGCGACTGATCGACGTAACCGAGATGGACGGATTCGCCGATCTTGATCGTGCCGCTGTCGGGCTTCTCCTGGCCGGTGATCATGCGGAACAGCGTGGTCTTGCCGGCGCCATTGGGGCCGATCACGCCGACAATGCCGCCGGGCGGCAGTTTGAACGTCAGTCCGTCGATCAGCAAACGGTCGCCAAATCCTTTGGTGAGGCCGTCGAAATCGACGACGTTCTGGCCGAGTCGCTCGGCGACCGGAATGACGATCTGCGCCGTCTGCTGGGCTTTATCAGAGGCCTTGGCGAGCAGTTCCTCATAGCGCTGGTAGCGCGCCTTGGACTTGGCCTGCCGGGCGCGCGGGCTCGCCGCGATCCACTCCTGCTCGCGCGCGAGCGTGCGCTTGTGCGCTTCATCTTCGCGGCCTTCCTGCTCGAGCCGCTTCTGCTTTTGCACCAGCCAGGTCGAGTAGTTACCCTCGTAGGGAATTCCGCGGCCGCGATCGAGCTCGAGAATCCACCCCGTCACGTTGTCGAGAAAATAGCGGTCGTGGGTGACGATCAGAATGGCGCCGGGATAGTTGCGCAGGTGCCCTTCGAGCCACGCCGTGGTTTCGGCATCGAGATGGTTGGTGGGCTCGTCGAGCAGCAACAGCTCTGGCTGTTCCAGCAACAGCCGGCACAACGCGACGCGCCGCCGCTCGCCACCCGAGAGCTTATCGACCTCGGCATCGTCCGGCGGGCAGCGTAGCGCATCCATCGCCTGATCGACTTTCGAGTCGAGGTCCCACAAGCCCTTGGCTTCGATCTCGTCCTGGAGCCGGGTCATCTCGTCGGCGGTCTCGTCCGAATAATTCATAGCGAGCTCGTTGTAACGGTCGAGGATCGCCTTGGACGCGGACACGCCGAGCATCACGTTCTCGCGCAC
>JAFAXD010000521.1 GCA_019241285.1 Xanthobacteraceae bacterium
GCGGTGCCGAGCCCCGTTATATCTCCTTGCTTGAGCAAAACGGCGTGACGCAGGTCGTGATCCCCTATTTCCGCGCCCGCAAGGTCGCGGTGATGACGCCGCGCAGCGCACAGGATCTCGCGGCATTGCAAGCGCAGACGCAGGGGAGGTAAACGTAGCCCGGATTGCGCTTCGCACTATCCGAGCTATGACCATGACCGATCCCGCCTACGCCATCCGTCTCATGACGCCTGAGGACGCCGAGCTGGCCATTGAGTGGGCGGCGCGGGAAGGCTGGAACCCGGGGTTCGACGACGCGCACGTTTTTCGCGCGACCGATGCTGAGGGTTTTTTCGTCGGCGTTCTCGATGGTGAGCCGATCGCGTCCATCTCGCTCGTCGCCTATGACGAGCATTTTGCGTTTCTCGGCCTCTACATCGTCAAACAGGAATTCCGCGGACACGGCTACGGTCTTGCGCTCTGGCGCGAGGCCATGGCGCGGCGTGCGCGTCCGCTCACCGGGCTCGACGGTGTCGTGGCCGAGCAGGCGAACTATGAGAAATCGGGCTTCCGCCTCGCCTATCGCAATATCCGCCTCGAGGGCACCGCGCCCTCGGCCACGCACGATGCCGAGCTGCCGTGCGAGATCGTGCCGGCGCATGACGTGCCCTTCGAACGCCTGGTTGCGTATGATCGCGAGTTCTTTCCTGCGGCGCGGCCACGGTTTCTCCAGCTCTGGCTTGAACCTGAACAGCGCAGATTCCTCGGCGTTCCGATCGGTCATGCCCGCAGCGTCGCGCTCGTCGCCCGCGACGGCGAACGGATCCTTGGCCTCGGCGCCATCCGCGCCTGTCGCGCCGGTTTCAAGATCGGGCCGCTCTACGCCGAGGACGAGCGTACGGCCGACGTGTTGTTCCTGCAGCTTGCCGCATATGCCGATGGCGGCAACGTTTATCTGGACGTGCCGGAGCCGAACGAGGCGGCGCTGCGGCTGGCGAAACGCTACGAGATGAAGCCGGTGTTTGAGACGGCCCGCATGTATACCGGGCCCGCGCCCGACGTCGCGCTCGCGCGGCTTTACGGTGTGGCGACGTTTGAGCTTGGCTAATTATAGACGGTTCAGGAATTGAAGGTACTTGCCGATGTTCGCACGCTATTTGTTTGTTTGCACGCTTGCGCTGGCCGGTATGACGACATCCGTCCTGAGCCAATCGACGTCGCCTAATGGTGTGAAAACCCTCAATCCGCCGGGCGCGGTCAACACCGGTGGTGACACCTGGAGCGTCGGTGTCCGCGCGGGTGATTTCATCTTTGTGGCCGGCATGCAATTCTACGCACCACTGAAGAAGTGAGCTGGGCGGCTATTTCAGACCATTGACCGCGACGATGTTGAATTTCGCGTATTTCTCACCAATTTTCAGCGCGGCCTGAAATTCAGGAGAATTACGCCAGCGTTCCAGCGCTTCCATGCTGTCCCAGCGTAGGATGACGACCGCCCCTCGAGGCAGGTTTCCGGCAACCGGCGTTCCTGGTCCTGCCGCAATATATTCGCCGCCGTGATCTTTGACCGACTGCTGAGCAGGCGGAACGTATTCTTTCGCATAGCGGACCGGATCGGTGAGCTCGTTGATGGCGACCATATAAACCGGTGGTTTGGCTTGCGCATGCAAGGCTTGAATGGCAGCGCCACCGAGTACTGTTCCAACGAGCATTGATAGCGCGATGCTGAATCGTATTTTCATGAGAGTCCTCCAGGAATAGCTATGAACGTAATCGGCACGCCGGTCCTCATCCTTGCGAGGAGCCAACGGGTCCGCATTGTTTATTTCTTTGTCGACGAGCAGATCTCGCCTCCTACAAAGCCGACAGGTCCATCCGCTTCGTCGTAGACCTCGACCGATTGCATCATGCCCAGCTCCTCGTGATTCATCATGTGGCAATGCATCATGAAAACCCCGGTGTAATCGAGAAAACGCGTGCGGATGACAGTGCTGCCGCCCGCGGCCGGCCGCGGCACCACCACCGTATCGCGCCACGTGCGATTGGCCTGCGGCACGCCGCCGATCTCGATCACCTGGAACGGGTTGGTGTGGATGTGGAAAATATGGTCGTCGTGCTGCTGGGTGTTGCGGATCGTCCATTCCTCGACCGCGCCCAGCCGCACCCGCTGGTCGATGCGCCCGGGATCGAAGATCTTGCCGTCCACCGTGAAGGCGTATTCCTGCCAGTGTCCTGCAATATTGTTCTGCGGCTCGGTGGCTCCGAACACCAGTGTGCGCCGGCATGTAATCTCGCTGTCGCGGATCGGCTCCAGCGGCGGCTTGGGCAGTGCGGCCGGCAGCTTCATCGGCAGCGGCTCGCCAGCGACGACGACGCGCGCCAGGGGGCCGGTGGGCGATTCATGGCCCTGATTGTAGGGCATGGCGTTGAGCTCGTAGGTGCCGGGACCGCCCGCCTGTACCAGCACATCAGCGCGCTGGCCCGGTGCGATCAGCAGCTGCTTCATCTCCTGCAGGCTACCCAACTGGATGCCATCGTAGGCGATGACGTTGAGCATGTGCTTGTCGAGCTCCAGGAACATGTTGTCCTGGTACTGCGAGCCGACTAGGCGCCAGCGCTGCACCTCTCCTGGCCGCATGTCGATCACCGGCCGCCGCTGGCCGTTGATCGCCAGGAAGCGCGTCGCGTCTTCCGGAAACAGCGCGCCGAAGTCCTCGACCATGCTGTAGGCGTCGAACACCACTTCGCTCACCAGCATGACGCGTTCGCGCGCCTGGACGATCTCCGGCACGTCGGCAAAATCGCCTTCGACCACGATGGCGCCCACCATGCCGCTCGCAACTTGTATGTCGGGGGAGCCATGGAAATGCGGATGATACCAATAGGTGCCGCGCGTGTGGTCCGCGGGCAGCGCGATCTCGATGTCGTAGCCCTTTCCGGGTTCCATCAGCCGCATGACGTTGTCGGCGATACCGCTCGGGCTGCAGTGCGCGCCATGGAAATGAAGGTTCGTGTTGTTGAACTGATGCGGATACGACGTGATGCTGGGTGCGAGATCGCGGTTGGGCGGCAGATCGTTAATGAGCCGGATCTTCAGCGTTTCGCCCGGCTTCATGCGCAGCGTCGGGGCAAGCCCGCCTTCGTAGCTGCGCAGGTAGAGGCGAAAGCCGCCGATGTCGCGATAGGTGTAAGCGCAACGCAGCCGGGTCGCGAGCACGCCGTTGACGGAGCGGCGGACCTCGGGCTCGATCAGTGCCTGGTCCATCGCCGGCACGGCCGGCAGATTCGCCACGCCGATCTCGGGCATGTGATGGTCATGCGCACCGGCGGACTGCCCGACGACGGAGCGCTGCCCCAGCGCCAGCGTGAGCGTGCCGATCGCTGCACCGCCCTGTAACAAGCTCCGGCGTGACAGATGCGGCCCAAGCCCGCGGCCCGCGCCGAGAAGTCTGTGCTCTTTGGCCAACGGTTCCAACTCCCTGGTGCGCCCCCGAGGTCCGCAAAACCAACTAGCACACGCTAATACCGCAACCAAATAGCAGCTGAACGAGAAGCTAATTCACCCGATATTGTTTGATGAAGTCCTCATCGAATGTCACCCCGAAGCCGGGCGCGTCGGGCAATGTGTAGAAGCCATTGGCGATTCCGCCGCGCCCGATCACCATGCGATGGAAGATGGGGTCGCGATCGGGATGATGCGTCTCCACGTAGGTTCCATTCTGGACGGCGGCCAACAGGTGCGAGCCGACCACCGGTTCGCCGTGATGACCCATCTCGACCCCAAAACATTGTGCCATGCGGGCAACCCGCAGCCACACGGTCGGGCCGCCGCCCCAGCTGGCGTCGAGGTTGCACACGTCGATCGCGCCCGCGACCATCAGGTCGCGACAGCCCTCGGCGGTAACTTCCGACTGGCCGGCGACGATCGGCAAGCCGGCGATCGCGCGCAGCAGCGCCATGTCGTTCTTGTCGTTGCTCCAATGGCAGGGCTCCTCGAACCAACGCAGGTTGAGGCCCTGCGCGAGCCGGGCAAACTCCAGCGCGGTGGCGCGCGGCCAGCCGCGGTTCGCGTCGACACATAATATAAAGTCATCGCCGCCAGCCTTGCGTGCTGCCACGGTGCGCTCCGCATCCTCGGCCGGTGATTTGCCCCCGACCTTGAACTTGCAGCCGGCCAACCCCAACGCCCGATACTCCTCCATCTCGCGCCCATAATGGGCGGGGGTGAAGTTCTCGCCGTACTGGCCGCCGATGGCGATGATCGGCAGCTTGTCGCGCGCGCCGCCCCAGAGAAGGTAGAGCGGCAGGCCGGCGACCTTGCCCATCAGGTCCCAGAGCGCACTGTCGACGCAGGCGATCGCGCGCACTGCCGCGTCTTTGTTGCGCCCGCCCCGGAACGTCGCCGGCCACATCTGCGCCCAAAGTTGCTCGATCCGGCTCGGATCCTGGCTGATCAGCAACGGCGCGAGCTCGTTATTGATGATCTCAACCATCTCGCGCTGGATCGCGGCGGCACCTTCACCGTTCACCGCCTCGCCGATCGGGCCATGATCCGTATAGATGCGCGTCACCAGCGCGTTCTTCTGCGGCACGCTGTAGACGCTGCCGCGATAATCGCGCGGCAGCTTGATGCTCAGCGCAATCACTTCGATCTTGGTAATCTTCAATCCGCGCCCTTGCTGCGGCGCTTCTCCGGCGGGCGCACTCCTCCACCTGGCTTGGTTCGACATGTTGCAGCATTACTCCGGTTGAATGCCCGCCGCCTTGACAATGGCGGCGATCGTATCCTTGTCCTGGCGCACGCGTTCGCCCAACTCCGGGCCGATCAGAAACTCGGGATCGTTACCGGCCGCCATCAGGCGCTTGGTCAGTTCCTGATCCGTCGTGGTGGCGGCGAGTGTGCTGATCAGCTTGTCGAGAATCGGACGCGGCGTCGCCGCCGGAGCAAACAATCCGACCCAGCCGTTGAGCTCGACGCCCGGCACGCCCGCTTCCGCCGCGGTTGGCACATCCGGCAACACGCGGGCGCGCTGCGCGCGCAGCACAGCCAGCGCACGCAGCTTGCCGGCCTCGATATTCTGCAACGTGTTGCCGATGGCGTCGAACATCACCTGGATGTGGCCGCCGATCAGATCATTGGTGGCCGGTGCCCCGCCCCGATAGGGAACATGCGTGAGCGGCGCCCCGGTATGCGCGACGAACAACTCGCCGGCGAGGTGCTGCACGGTGCCGAAACCGGACGACGCGTAGGAGACCTCGCCCTTGTGCGCTTTGGCGTACTGCACGAGCTCCTGCAGCGATTTCACCGGCAGCGCGGGATTGACCACCACCACTTGGCCGCTCGATTTCACGGCCCAGATCGGCGCGAAATCGGCAATCGGGTCATAGGGGAGCGAGCGATAGAGCGCCGGCGCGGTCGCGAGCGTCGAGCCGGTCGTGACCAGCAACGTGTAGCCGTCGGGCGGCGACTTGGCGACGTAATTGGCGCCCAGGGTGCCGCCTGCGCCGCTCTTGCTCTCCACCAGCACCGGCTGACCCCATGCTTTCTCCAATCGGTCGGCGATCAGCCGGCCGATCACGTCGACCGGCGAGCCCGACGGAAACGGATCGATGATGCGGATCGGCTGATCGGGGTGGGCGGACTCTGCGTGCGCGATAGGAGGTGCTGTGGCGAGTGCAGCGAGGAGCAGCAGAGCCAAAACCTGATGCAGAGAACGATTGAGGGGCATTGGAAATCGCGCGGCTGCAGGATCTTTGGCACGATGTCATTGCTGACACCGCGGAGCAAGTCGTACTGATTTGCCTTCCCGGGAGTGAGGCTCTGCCAAATCCATACTGCCGATCCCACGATTGGCAGTGCGGTGCCACTGCGCAAATCTCCAACAAAGCAAATTGATTTCATTGACCCTGCGGCGGTGCAGCATAAGTGTTGAGGCGGGCCTGACCGGTCAGGATCGCCTCACGGGCGCGTGAACAAGGGGAGCATGAGCGATGAGCAAACAACGGCAACTGCGTCTCGGCGCGTTCATGCGGCCGGTCAGCATTCACACCGCGGCCTGGCGCTATCCGGGCGCGTTTCCGGACGCAAATTTCAATTTTGCCCACATCAAGCGCTTCGCCAAGACGCTCGAGCGCGGCAAGTTCGACGCATTCTTCATGGCCGATCACCTCGCCGTCCTCAACATGCCCATGAGTGCGCTTAAGCGCAGCGCCACCGTCACCTCGTTCGATCCGGCCACCTTGCTGCCCGCGCTGGCCGTGGTGACCGAGCGGCTCGGATTGATCGCAACCGGCTCGACCACCTTCGATGCGCCCTATCATGTGGCGCGCCGTTTTGCCTCGCTTGATCATCTCAGTGGCGGGCGTGCCGGCTGGAACGTCGTCACCACCTCGAACCCGGATGCCGCGCTCAATTTTGGGCTCGATGAGCACATGGAGCACGATGAGCGCTACCGCCGCGCGCGCGAGTTCTTCGACGTGGTCACTGGCCTGTGGGACAGTTGGGCCGACGATGCCTTCGTGCGCGATGTGGCAGACGGCCTCTATTTCGATCCCGACAAGCTGCATGTGCTCAATCACAAGGGCAAATATTTCTCGGTGCGCGGCCCGCTCAACGTGGCGCGGCCGATCCAGGGCTGGCCCGTGATCGTGCAGGCCGGCGCATCGGAAGCGGGCAAGCAACTCGCGGCGGAAACCGCGGAAGCGGTGTTCACGGGTGTCGGTGGTCTGGCCGAGGGCAAACGCTTCTATGCGGATGTGAAGGGCCGTATGGAAAAGATTGGCCGCAACCCGGATCACTTGAAGATCTTGCCGGGATGCTTTGTGGTGGTTGGCGATTCGCTCGAACAAGCACGCGAGAAACGCGCCCTGCTCGACAGCCTCGTGCACTACGACAGCGGCATAGCCTCGCTCTCAATCGGGCTTGGCCACGACGCTTCGGGTTTTGATCCAGATGGGCCGCTCCCCGAGATCCCGCCCAGCAATGCCAGCCAGAGCGCCCGCGATCGGATCGTCGCCACGGCAAAGCACGACAATCTCACGGTGCGTCAGCTGGCGCAGCGCGCCGGGAGTTTCTCCGGCCTCGCCATGATGGGCACGGCGGATCAGATTGCTGACGAGATGGAGCAATGGCTCACGGAGCAGGGCTCCGACGGATTCAATATTATGTTTCCGTTCCTACCGGCCGGGCTCGACGATTTCGTCGACAAGGTGGTTCCGGCGCTGCAGCGGCGCGGGATCTTCCGCCGCGAGTATGAAGGTAAGACCTTGCGTGAAAATCTTGGCCTGCCGCGCCCCGCGAACCGGTTCTTTACTGCGCAAGCGCATGCCGCGGAGTAGGGACGGGGCCCTCATCCTGAGAGCCCAATTCAAAAAAGAAATTGAGTGATTTCAGTCGGTTGTGATTCCGTCGGATTTGCGAGATTCGATGGAGGCACAAATGTCTTGGACTGAAATCACCCGCGAACAGTATCGGCGCGTTGGACTGCGCTATGCAAGTGACATGACGGATGAGGAGTGGAAAGTCGTTGAGCCTTTTATGCCGGCACGGTGTCGGCGTGGCCGGCCACGCGAAGTCAATCTTCGCGTGATCATGAACGCGATCCTTTACATCGCGGCGACGGGATGCCAGTGGAGCGCATTGCCGAAAGACTATCCACCGTGTTCGACGGTTCGGTATTATTTCTACAAATGGCGTGGATCTGGTTTGTGGCGCTCGATCAATGGCGCCTTGGTTGGACGGATGCGTAAACGGCAAGGGCGCAATCTCACGCCTTCGGCCGGCATCATCGATAGCCAGAGTGTAAAAACCACGGAAAGTGGCGGTCCGCGTGGGTTTGACATGGCTAAGCGCGTCAAGGGACGCAAGCGTCACATCGTCACCGATACAGAAGGTTCGCTGTTGTACGTGCTGGTGCAGCCGGCCAACGTTCAGGACAACCATGGCGCGGTGCCGTTGCTGCGGATCATCGGACGTATGTTCCCCAAACTGCGCCATATCTTCGCCGACCGCGTCTATCGAGGTCCGAAGTTGTCCAATGCAATCGCCGATCTCGGAAAGTGGACGATCGAGATCGTCACACGATCGCAAAGCTTTGGAACGTTCAAGCCAGAACCACGGCGCTGGGTGGTGGAGCGTACCTTCGCTTGGTTCGGACGCAACCGGCGGCTGGCAAAGGACTTCGAGGCATCGATAGCCAGCGCAGAGGCATGGGTGCTGATTGCCAGCATTCGCCTACTGTCCCGTCGTCTCGCTAGACCATGATATATCAACCACTTATTCTGAATCCGACTCTCAGGATGAGGGCCGTAAGGTAGAAACTGTTAGTCTAATTAAAATCCTGGCCGCCCCAGCGGTATTGCCACATGCGCTCGCCGATCATGCACGAGATACGCGGCGCCTCCGACGTGACGGGAACGACACGCACCGGCGGCGTTCGT
>JAFAXD010000574.1 GCA_019241285.1 Xanthobacteraceae bacterium
CCGAAATCGCGCTTTCCGGAGCTGGAGCACGACGTTTCGGTGATCGACTACAGCGGCTGGCCGCTCTATACGCGCGCCTCCCTGGACGACGACATTGCGTATCGAGCCTGCGAGGCAATTGCCCAGCGCGCCGAAGAGATCCCATGGGAAGACGGCACGTTCCACGGCGCCTATACGCTGGGCGACGATACCGAGGTGACGCCGCTGGACGTGCCGCTTCACCCGGGCGCGGAGCGCTGGTATCGCGCGCACGCGCTGATCAACAAATAAAGATCGGCCGAATGCCGGAGTGCGGCGTATTACGGCTGTAACTGCATTTACGCGTCCTGAAACCTCCACGTAGTGCCGGCCGCCCAGATTGGGATGGTCAACGACTTCGTGGAGGACGACAGGATGCGTGACAAAACCCGCCTGTTCGCGCGTATCGTCGGCGAACGCTGTCAGGGCCATGCGCGGTGTGTTGCGATTGCACCCGAGCTGTTCGAGCTCGATGAGCTGGGCAACGCGCATGCACGCTTGCACGGGCTCGTGCCAAAGGGCCTCGAAGCGAAAGCGTGGCTGGCCAAGGCGAACTGTCCCGAGCTCGCACTCGACATTCTCGAACAATAGGTGCGCGATGAGAAGCAGCGCAACGCAATCCGATTTGGACAACGATTTCGATCACCTCGATCCTTCCTGGATCGCCGATCCCTTTCCGATCTGGGATGAGATGCGGCAGAACTGTCCGGTCGCTCATACCGACAAATTTAACGGTGTTTACTTTCCGACTCGCTATGAGGACGTGCGCGCGATCGCGTATGATACCGAGCATTTCTCATCGCGGCGGCTGGTCGTGCAAGTCGAGCCGATGGACCCGCCTCTCATATTCCCGCCGATTACATCAGATCCGCCGGCCCATCGCGCTCATCGCAAGCTGCTGCTGCCGCTCTTTACTCCGGATGCGATCAAACGGCACGAGCCGCACGCCCGTGCCGTTTGCCAGGAACTGATCGGCCGACTGACCGGCAATCAATCGTGCGACGGTGCAGCCGACTACGCTCGGCACATACCGGTGCGGATTATCGCCCAAATGCTGGGCGTGCCAAATCAGGACGCGGATCTGTTTCGCCGCTGGATCCGAGAGCTCCTGGAACTCGGAATCACCGACCCGCAGATGGTGGCGCACGCCACCGAAGAGATGTGCGATTATTTTGCGCACGCCGTAGACAAGCGGCGTAAAGCGCCGGCCAACGATATGATCACCTTTTTGCTGCGCGCGGAGATCGACGGGCAGCCACTGAGCAATGAGCACATCGTCGGCACGTTGCGGCTGCTGCTGATCGCCGGGATTGATACGACGTGGAGCGCGATCGGCGCGTGTCTTTGGCACCTCGCCACGCACGCGCAGGATCGGCACCGGCTCGTGTCCGCACGCGACCTCATTCCGACCGCGGTCGAAGAATTCCTGCGCGCCTACGCGCCCGTTACGATGGCGCGCGAGGTGATCAAAGAAACCAAGGTCGGCGGCTGTCCGGTCCATCCGGGCCAAATGGTTATGCTGTCATTTCCCGCCGCCAACCGTGACCCGAGCGTATTCGAGCACGCAGATCGGGTCGTGATCGATCGTCAGAATAATGGGCATGTGGCGTTCGGCCTGGGCATCCACCGCTGCATCGGCTCGAACCTGGCGCGCATGGAAATCGTCGTGGCGCTTCAGGAATGGCTCGCGGCATTCCCGCAATTCGAGCTCGCGCCGGATGCCGTCGTGACGTGGTCAATGGGGACCACGCGAGGTCCGCAGCAATTGCCGCTGAGGCTTGGCTGACACCTGCCTCGATCCGGTTGTCCAGCTCCCGGAAGAGCGCGTCGGCTATTGTGCCAGTCGCGGCTGGTGCGTCCGTCCCGCTCTGCGCATGCGCCAGCCAAGGGGCCGCCATCAACGCGCCCGCAGTCGCCTTCATCAGGCTACGCTGCGTCAGCAGGACACGCTTCCTCATTTGCCGCACAGCGTGGTCGAGGACACCGCGTCGGGATCAGGTGGATAAGGATCTGCGGGAACGATCCCGGTCTCACCGCCGGCATTCGTAAAGCACGAACGATTCAATGAAGATCGGGTAGCGTTGAATGATCTTCCATTGAAATCCAGCAAGTGAAATCAAGGATTCGATGACGTCGAGATCGGAATGGGAGGACAACATCACGTAAAGGCAGCCGCCGAGCCTGAGTCGCTCGTAAGCTTGCGCGAAGAACGGTGCGATATCCCTGTGCTTTGGTCCTGAGTGCCAACCACGATCGGCGAGATCCCGCGGCTGTTTGTTGTGTTTGGGCAAGTTCGCGAAAATGACATCAAATTCGGGACCGGCGGCGAATCCGGACAGCAAGTCCATGCAGACGGGCTGAACCTGTGCCCGCACCCCGTTGGTCTGCGCGTTCTCGGGCACCGAGAGCGCCGCGTTGGGATTGATGTCGGTTGCGATGACGGTTGGAGCGCCGGACCGCGCGGCAGCGATGGCCAAAATGCCGCTCCCTGTTCCGACGTCAAGCACGCGCTTTCCGCGCAGGTCGAGGCGATCGATGAAGTTGGCAAACCGTTCGCTGCTAATGAAGTATCCCGGATGGAAAACGGTAGGACGGACCACGAATTGCAATCCAGCCACTTTGGTTCGCCAACTGCTACGTCGGCGCATGACCAGGTGATAGGAGAAGAAATGGATGGTCGCGCGAAGGAAGCGCTGAACGAGACCGCTTGGACCGCGCACAGAGTTTCTCCGGGTTGGAGTCGTTACCGCAAAGGGTCGATGAGAATTGCAGTCGATTCCGAGGCTGCCATCAGTCCCCGCAGATGGCAGGTTATAATCGTTTCACAGCAAAACAAGTTCCCCAACATTGTGTGTCAAAACACATAAGGAACCGCATTGGGGCTTGGGCATTGAGGTCGGCTAGCGTACCCAACCAGGAGATTCCCCATGCGCGCTTCGTTTGTGGCCGTGGTTGTCACCACGGCTATCCTCTCGCCAGCCCTTGCTCTCGCACAAACCCCGCAACAAGACCTTTCTCGTGCAGGTGCCGGCGTCGGGGCAGCAGTCGGCGGTCTCGCCGGAGCTGCGGTCGAACTCCCGGCCGACGTGCTCTCCGCGGTGACGGGAGCGCCTCCACCGGGTTCGGTTGTCGTACGCGAGAAGGTAGTGGTCGGACAGCCTTTGCCCGAGACCGTCGTGCTCACTCCGGTACCGTCGCACCAGGACTATTCCTACGCGGTCGTCAACAATCGGCGTGTGGTTGTTGAGCCGCGAACCCGGCGTGTCATTCGAATCATCGAGTGACATGACAGTGCTCGAATGACATGGTCGTGCACCGCGGCACCGATTTGTAGATGCAGATCGGGTCGCGGCGCACACTCCGCTCGAAAGTCATCGGCAGATGATCAAGAACTCGCGTTGGATCCAGCCGGCCCGCAGGTTGGATGCGGACAATAAAACGGCATTGGCGTCGGCCATCAGTCGATTGCTTCCTGAAGATCGTGGCTGGATTACGCTTGAAGAGGCGGGCAGATTGTTTTCGAACATGCAGCCGCAATATGCGTTCGGCGAAATGGATGATGAGGGAAAGCAAAACCTGGAAAAGTTTGCCCGCGAGGTCTCACGCCAATTCGAGTTTTGGCCAAATGAAAATCGGCTCTACTTCAGCGCCCGCAGCGCCTGAGACAGAGGTTGCCGAGCCGACTAGATTTTTATGCTGTGTCTGCGGGATCCTGTTCTGGACCACCGGCGCTGGACACGCTCGCCGCGGTCGTAGGGGAACGGATCAAAGGATATTCCGGGCTCTCATAGAGAAGGCGAATTCCCTCGGCATCGAAGCGTTGCTCGTCGACCTCGAGATAAGCGCCCGCCAGTGACTGCGCCGGCAACACCTCCATGGCGAATTGGATAGCATCAGCGGCCCGTTCAAATCGCTGGTAACCAAAGGATTTGCCACGCGATTTCCGCGTCCGGGCGGGGAACAATTCGGCTTCGCGGTTGTAGTCGAATGCAACCACTTCTGATCAAGCTCCCGGGAGCGCCAATCGGCGGCGCCGGGACATATCGCCCCGAACGCCTTAGGCGAGCCGCCTCACTATACACCTCCAGGGCAAATAGACGAAAAAACATCCAAAAATGCGGGACGGTCAGCGCTGCGATCCCGCCAAAACCAAAAAAAGCTCGATCCCTTCGCCTTATCTTCCGGGTGCCATTATCTGATGGACCTGCTGCAGCAAATCGCCTAATTCCCTTTCTCCATATCGGAACCTGGTACCCCGGGCTCGTCGGGCGCGCCCTGGGTGCTTTCCGCGAACGAATGCGCACTCTTTAGTAGACCGGGCCGATATGCGCGCTCGGTTGCAAGTGCACGGCCAACCTCATTGACGGTGACGACCTTTGCAGAACACTCATGTCATGCCGGATGGACGCGCGCTGATGCGGGCGCTCGCGCGGCACCGTGCACCAGATCCTGCTCGCAGTGTCTTCGAGATCGTTATCACGGTCGTGCCGCTGACGTTGCTGTGGCTGCTGATGTGGCGCTCGCTTGAACTTGGTTATGGGATTTCTCTGCTGCTGGCGTTTCCAGCGGCCGGGTTCCTGGTACGGCTGTTCATGATTCAGCATGATTGTGGTCACGGCGCCTTCTTCCGCAAACGCTGGTCAAACGATTGGGTAGGACGGGTGATCGGCGTTCTCACCTTGACGCCTTATGACTTCTGGCGCCAGACGCATGCGCTGCACCACGCTGGATCCGGCAATCTCGGGCGTCGAGGTTGGGGCGACGTCGATACGCTGACCGTCCGAGAATATCTGGCGTGCTCCCGCTTCGGCCGTTGGCGCTATCGGCTGTACAGGCACCCGGTTGTGCTGTTCGGAATTGGCCCCACTTTTCTCTTTCTGTTGCAGCAGCGCTTGCCGATCGGGCTTATGCGCAATGGTTTGCGACCATGGGTGAGCGCGATGGCCACGAACGTCGCCATTGCGGTCATGTCGGCCTTACTGATCTGGCTCATCGGCCTCGGCCCGTTCCTGCTCGTACATCTGCCGATCACCTTGATCGGCGCGTCCGCCGGCGTCTGGCTATTTTATGTCCAGCATCAGTTCGAGCACACCTATTGGCGCGACGATCAGAACTGGGATTTGCATGACGCAGCGCTGCAAGGGAGTTCGCACTATGAGCTGCCGGGTATCCTGCGCTGGTTTACGGCGAACATCGGGGTGCACCACGTACATCACCTATGCAGCCGCATCCCGTTCTATCGGCTGCCATTTGTGCTACGCGAGCACCCTGAGCTCACCAAGGTCGGCAGGCTCACCCTGATGCAGAGCCTGTCCTGCGTCCGGCTTGCCCTTTGGGACGAATCGCAGCATCGGCTCGTTTCGTTTCGCGAGTGCGCCGCGCGCCATGGCATCGCCTGAGTGAGGCTCTCGATACCGCGCTGTGGATGCAACGACGTTGTCGGTGTTTTCTTCGCAAACGGCGCTAAGATGCGACTGGCAATAAGGGCTGGCGATGGAATACGTCGTAAAGGGTGAAACCCCCGAGGGTGAAATCACCATTGTAAAGCGCGGCTTTGCTTCACGCGAGGAAGCCGAAGATCATCCAATCCGCATGTCGCATTGGAAACGGGTGTGGGTCGAGCTGATCCAGCCGCCTACTGACGATGAGGCCGGTCAGAGGTGACCGGCCGTGCGTTCGTTCGGTTTCCGTTCGCCGCGGCCGGTTGGCCGCGTGGATCATTTAACCTTGAGGTTGACCGCGGACTCTTTTCCGCGATTGCTTTCGATCTCGTACTCGACAGTTTGTCCCTCGTTCAGGGTACTAAGGCCGGCCCGCTCAACGGCCGAAATGTGGACGAACACGTCCTTACCGCCACCACCCGAGGGTTGAATGAAGCCATAGCCCTTCGTCGGATTGAACCACTTCACAGTACCTTTAGCCATTGCCGTCTCCAAAAATAGACCGCACACAATACCGGTCGTGTTCGATTACGACAAGGCCGCGACCCTTTGCCTAACGGCTTCGCCGGCGACTCGGGTTGGCCCTTTCTAATCTTTAGGGCATATGAGCGCTCAAAGATCAGACCAATAGCTGATCGGATGCCGGTAACAAAAAACACCGGATTATCCGTCGCTCAAACCATGGCAGGAGATCACAGTGGCACGGAAGCCGGCAACGCGGGCGGAATTTACGCTTTTTGACGTGGTGTATGAGGACGGCTCTCAGCGGTCGAACCGTAGAGTGCCGAGCGAAGTCCTCGGTGGCCTCGATGGCGATGCGCCGGCGCGGGCCGTCATCGAAGAACAGGATCGGCTTATTGCCGAGAAATCGGGTACCCCCGCCATTCCGGTGAAAAGCATATATCGGTCTGGCAGCAAAAAGCCCGATGAAAGCCGGCGTTCATCGCGCTAGCGCCGTGATCCTGACGTGGATCAGCAGGGACCGCTTCGGAACCATTGGTACGGCGCTTTGTTGAGCCATCGAGGTGCTACCGGAGCAGACCATGGCGCAAACGAAATGGCTCGATGACGGCGCGCAGCCACCAGTTGGTCCAAAATTCGTTCTGATCGAATACGGCAGCTCCAATGGTCTGCACCGGCACGCGCGCGGATTGACCTTTTCGGTGGACCGCAATGTCACTCCGAATTTGTTGGAAGCGCATATCGAGACCGTGCTGTCGGAGGCACAAACATTGGCCGACTTCGAACAGATCGACACGGTCTATGTGAGTATTCCGAAGTCTGCAAAGCGCGCGTGAACACTCACGCGCGGTGTGTCTTGCGCGTTCGCTTGATCGCGTACATCGCCTGATCCGCCTTCTCGATCAGAGCATCCAGTTCGGTGCCGTCATCCGGAAAAATCGCGAGGCCGATGCTCGCATCAAGCATGACTTGATTGTTCTCGAACGAGAACGGCTGGCGGATTTCACTGGCAAGCCGATCGGCATGGCGCAACGCGCCGTCGCGCCCGTCGATGTCCGCCGCGATGACCGCAAACTCGTCGCCTCCCAGTCGAGCCACCGTGTCGGATTGCCGGGAAACCTTGCTGATGCGCTGGCCGGTCTCGCGTATAGCGGCGTCGCCGGCGCGATGACCATACGTATCATTGATGGGCTTCAAACCGTCCAGATCCAAGTTCAAGATCCCAAGCCGTGACGACTGCCGGCGGGCGAGGCTGAGGCTCTGCCGCAGGCGATCGTAGAATAGAGCCCGGTTGGCTAAGCCGGTCAGTGCATCGTGGGTGGCACGATGGTACAGTTCGTTCGTTTCATATTGGACCGCATGGTACATCGCCGAGGCGATGAGGCCGCACATCAGCTCCAGGATATGGACGTGCTCATCGGAAAACGCATTCGGCGCCACTGCGGCGATCTTCAGCACCCCCACCGTGGTTTCCCCGTGGTTCAGCGGGGCGACGACCATTGAGCGCAGGCCGACCCTGCGGCACGCCTCCTTGTCGACCCGGACGTCGCTTTCAGAATCATCGCAGCGCAGGACCGTCCGCTGCTCCACGCACAGACCCGACAGGCTGCCGGTACGCTGCAGCCGGAGCCCGAGCTGCTGTTTGGCCATGCCGGACGCCGCCCGGTAGACCATCTCGTCGCCTTCCGCCAACTCGACAATCGCCCCGCCTGCGCCCGTGAGTTGCTGCACCCGTTCGGTGACGAAAGTCATGACGCCGCCGAGATCAAGTCCAAGCTGAGCGATGTCCGTCTGTGCCCGGATGATTTCCATCAGAACCGAGGTGGGCGAATTGTTCCGAGTATCGCTGTCCATGCTCCGCTCCGGCCACTCGCCTGCATGATGCCGGACTCGCCGATCACGGCATGGTGCAAAAGCTCGCTTTGCGCGCTTTGTCGGCGCGAAAGTAACAATGGTTGAATTTCAGGAGGTGCGCCCCCGTGACCCACAGAAATTCGGTGTCGCCAAATTTCCTTATCCAGCTCGCTAGGATTTGTCACCTGATTTTGGATCAGGGTTCCCGGTCCTGCGCACACTGGATGCCCTGAAAACCGACCATGTCCGCGGAACGGAGCCGGTCCTCATCGATTTTCAATTTGTGAATGCAATCCACGCGCACGGCAAAAGGGCAGAAGCGGCAGTGAGTAAACGAGCTTGCTGCTATGCGATCTTCACGGGCTTCCTTCACGGCTGCGCGACCTGCGGCCGGCAGGCTGCCTGCTGCCGCATTGGCGGGTGGCATAGATGATCGTTACACCCAAGGCTCCCACGAGAATCACGGCGATGAGCAACCATAGCGATTCGCCGATGCTGACGGACATGAACCCGCTCCGCTGCTTTTCAGATCGCTCAACGCCGGACGGCGTGCGCTTGTTTCCTGATCGAATGCAGAGAGCGCCATACTAAAGAGGAAGAGCCATGACTGTTCAAATCCAGGTGACGTCGACTGAAGAAGCGGGGACAACCGCGACGCCGAGGGGAGATGAGCTTTTATGGAACGTGCGCCTCACCATTGAGTATCAAGGAATCAGCAAATTCACGGTTCCTCTCGATTTCCGAATCGTCGGCCCGGCTGGCGCGGCGCAAGCAAAAGCGGCAGCTTATGCCGAGCTGCGCAGATTCCTCGATGAGGCAACTTCTGAGGTCGGCAGCCGGGGGATCGTTTCTTAGGTTCTAACCGAACTCTGATCTCTTGAGGATCGCGAGTGTGTTGGGTTCGACAGGGAACCAACGGAACCTTGGTCGGTTGACGCAACGTCGGATCCATCCTGCCTTGTGGCATCCTTTGCACCCGACACCGGAGTCCCGTGGCGGACCCAATGAGCAAACACCACGGGACTCCCGTTTCCCGCTACGATTCGCCGAGCACGACCAGCGCAACGTCATGCGCAAAGCGGGGCCCGAGCAGCGTCATTCTCCGGGAATCATGACGCGTGTCTGAAGCGTGGAGGGGAACAGAAACGTCGCCACCCAAATTGCGATCAATGCGCCGACGATCTGCGCCACGACAAACGCCGGAACATGGTTGATCGCGATTCCTGCAAACGTCGTCGTGAAGCCACGCGCGAGCGTGACGGCCGGGTTGGCGAACGAAGTCGATGACGTGAACCAGTAAGCGGCGGTGATGACCAGTCCAACCAGCCATGCAATGGATTGCGGCGAATAGCGCGGGCCCCCAAGAATGGTCAGTATCAGTGTGAACGTTGCGACGGCTTCGGCGAGCCACTGTGACGGGCCGCTGCGCGCCGTCGTTCCGATCATCAGTGGGGCGAGATCGAACATCAGGTGCGCGAATATGGTTCCGACGATCCCGCACAGACATTGCACCAGCACGTAGGGGACGACCTCGGGCCACCGTGTTGTTCCGCGGATGGCGGACACCAGGGTGACCGCCGGATTGAAATGCGCCCCGGAAATCGGACCGAGGATCGTAATGATGACGATGAGGATGGCGCCGGTCGGGATGGTATTACCAAGCAGCGCGATGGCCTGGTTGCCGCCAGCCAGGCGCTCGGCCATGATTCCTGAACCGACCACGGTCGCGACCAAGATAGCTGTGCCCAGGCCTTCAGCAAAAAGTCGCCTCGAAAGTGGAGCCGGTATCTCGCTCATGATGGCATCGATACCGGATTGTCGTTCGACGCTTTCAGCTTGCCAATGTCGTTCAGCTGTTTCTGCAACGTCAGAGCGTTCAGAGAGCGCAGCGGCAAGGCGACGAAGATATCGATGCGGTTGGTCAGCATGCGCAACGCATCGGCAAACGCCAGCCGCTTCTCGACCTCGGTTCCCTCGACGGCAGCCGGATCTGGAATTCCCCAATGGGCGGTCATTGGTTGACCGGGCCAGATCGGGCAGGACTCTTTGGCCGCGTCGTCACAGACTGTGAATACAAAATCGATCTTCGGGGCGTCGGGCTTGGCAAACTCGGTCCAGCTCTTGGAGCGAAGGCCTGTCACGTCGAAATTCAGCTTTCGTAATAGATCGACAGCGTAGGGGTGCACTTGCCCTTTCGGGAGGCTGCCGGCCGAGTAGCCACGAACGTGTCCTTGGCCAGCCCGATTGAGAATCGCCTCGGCCATGATGGAGCGCGCCGAGTTGCCCGTGCACAGAAACAGGACGTTGAGCGGCTTGTGCTCAGCAGGTGCCTCCATCGCGGTCACCTTTTTCGTTTCTTCGTGTTTGATGGTGGCGTGCAACGGCAGTCGCTGCTCTGCTTGCCATTGAATTCGCAGAGCTCCGGGTGACCATTGCAGCAATCGGTGATGAGAAACGACATCAGGGCCCGCATGCCATCTACGTCGGCCCGATAAGTAATCGAGCGACCGTCGCGCTCACCGCGGACAAGGCCGGCGCGCGCCAGGATCGCGATATGCGATGACAGGGTGTTGGCGGGGCAGCCAACTGCTTCCGCAATTGCCCCGGCCGGCAACCCCGCGGGCTCGCGCTGCATCAGCAGGCGAAAGATCGCAAGCCGGGTGGGTTGACCCAAGGCGGCAAGCCCTGCCAGCGCGTGGGGCGACGACATGGCTGCTCCCGGCTCCGCTGGGCCAACGTGACTGACGACCGCAAGTGCGCCTTTTGGCATGCAGCGACCCTTCGCTTTGCCAGAAATCCTGGCTGGCAAGATATGATAATTCGAGTATACTATATTTCCAGATGAATGGAAGTATGGATCGAGAAAAAACCACGGGAAGGAGAGCGCGACGTGCGACTGTATCTCTTTGAGCACTGTTCGTTGTGCTTTCGCGTCCGCATGACCGCCGGCTTGAAACGTTTGCACTTGCAGGAGAGGGTGGTTCTTGATGACGATTCCGAAACCATGATCGGGCTCGTCGGCAAGCGTGTCATTCCGATTCTGTTGAAGGACGACGGCAAGCCGATGCTCGAAAGCATGGACATGGTTCACTACATCGACGCTCTGGGTGAACCGGTTCTAACGGGGCCCGAACGTCCCGAGATCGCAACATGGGCCGAGAAAGCCGTGCCGAAGCTGTCTCCGCTGACCTGGCCTCGCTATCCGCTCCTGGGACTCCCTGAATTCGCAACCGTCGCCGCACTCGACCACTACAATCTGCGCAAGCGCAACGCGATCGGCGACTTCGTCGAACTGCGAGCTCATACGCGTCAGCATATCAGCGCCTTGATGCCCGATTTGGAGGAACTCGACCACTTGATCGAAAGTTCTGAGGCTATCAACGGGAAGCTATCTCTGGATGATGTTCGCGTGCTGCCGCTTCTGCGTTCGGCGGCGGTCGTCAAAGACTTACGCTTCCCGGCGAAAGTACGCGACTATTTCGAGACCATGATGATCCGTATGGGCTATGCGCACCTGCCGACCGCTTGACCGCCGGATGATTATGCACGTTCGTGCCGCGGCGGGCTTGGGCCCGCCCGCCCGCTGAATCAAAAGCGCTTTGAACAAAGGAACTTAGGGCGCCGGGGGATGTTGTTACGTGAGGTTTTGCGTCAGCTCCGGGGCCGCTCCGATGAAGGGTAAGATTTCACGTGTGAAGCGTCTCGTTCCCGATTACCCAATCATATCGGCCATCATTGCCATCGTGATCAGCGTCGCTGTCTTGTTGGGGATCACTTATCGGTACGCAACGCGATCGGAACCGCGCGATGATCTCGCGACCCGCATGAGCGCACCGATTGGCCTGCGACTGCTCCCGTCCGAGCTCTAGCCTTTGCGTGTTTGTGTTGAACGTGTGCTCTCAAGTTCCAGCGGGTGTCATGTTGCACCCGCCGCAACCGTGATCTTTTGCTTGGGACTGGCCTTGCCGGTTGTGTATGGGCCGAAACACGTGACCGCCGCCCCTGTGGCAGCAACCAGAACCAGAGACATACCGATGCCGCGACCTCGGCCGCGCCAAGCCGGCGGTGATACAGCCCGGGAAGAGCAACCGGCGCCCGGCGCGTCTCAGTGCTTCCTTGAACTAACGTCGTCCCACTCGGTGATTGCGGACATGCTCCCTCCCATCGAAGAACACGATGGATGCGGCGCTGATGATCTTGTGCGCGTCCATGCGGTGGTTCTCCAGCAGGCGAACCGGGTCGCGCTCAACCCGGCGCCGACGCTCCGCTGCAGATTGGCCATCGAGCTCGGCAAATGGATCCGCCAGGATCTCGCCGCCGAGGTCGTCCCGCTCGGGGCGAAGTTGGCGGAGATTGAAAACGATGGATCGTATGAGTGCCGCTCGCGCAACAACGTCGCGGATGCCCCAATCAGCGAACATGCCAGTGCCAACGCCATCGATCTGCATTCCTTCACGCTGACGGACGGCAAGCGTTATGCGTTCACGGATGCACTGGTGAACGAGGCGGTGCGCCAAAGCATCAAGGCAAGCGCGTGCGCACGCTTTACCACCGTGCTCGGCCCAGGATCGGATGGATACCACGAACAGCACATTCACCTCGACGTGAAGGAGCGCCGTAATGGATATCGTATCTGCCAATGGGACGTCAGACTGCCTGATGTCCCGCGCCATGGCGCCGATGATCATTAATCTCCCTGGCCCCAAGACCGAGATATCCCTAGGAGCGCAAAGATGAGCAAAAAGCCCAAGCATGAAAACCGAGAATCCAAAAAGGATCGTGCCAAGGACAAGGACGATCGAGCGACGCCGAGAGAGGACGATCGGGATTTGACGGTGCCGGATGATCAAAAACGCGCGGAATAGCCGGCGCCACAGGAAGTAACCCGATAATCATCACTTCGGTACGTCCTCGACCGGGCCTATTGCGCGTCGTAACGCGCGGAAAATCTTCAGGCCAGCAATCTCCGGGTTCGGCCCGCACGCGGAGCCCGCCGACTCAACCGCAGTTTCAAGGTCGATAGGGAACACAAGGCCCCCTGCCGCTTTCATAAAAAAAAGTAGAGGCAGGCGATGGCGAACCTTTTTTACTTCAACAGCGTGAACGATCACCCGGATCTCGATCCCGACGGAATTGAACTCCCCGACTTGGCGGCAGCCCAAAAGGAGGCGCTCCGCTTGCTCGGGCGAATGCTGCAGGATGCCGATGGCGATGGGCTCTGGCACGGAAAGGACTGGAGCGTGTGGGTCACCGATGCGCCCAGTGGAACAGGGCATATCCTTTTCAAGTTACACCTGTCGGCCACCAAGCCTCATGACCCAGCTTAGTCTCGTCCGGAAGCATGCTGTGGGTGGATCGCCGCTCTCTTCGCTTGTTCGTAAGCTCGAGCGCTACCACGCGCTCGATGCGGCCGAGCGGCGCGCCGTCGAACGGCTTTCGATCACCGTAAAGAAGGTCCGGCGCGGACAAGACATTATCCGGGAGGGTGACAACTGCGATTTCTCCTGCATGATCATGGAAGGGTTTGCATTTCGCTACTCGATGGTGGAGTCCGGCAAACGGCAGATCATGGCCTTCTGCGTGCCAGGAGACATTCCCGACCTACAAAGCATGGCGCTGGACAAGATGGACCACAGCCTGGGCACGCTGCGCGCATGCACGGTCGCGGAAATCCCCCACCGGGCAATCCGCGACCTTTTCGAAACTCAGCCGCGGTTGGCGGAAGTCCTCTGGCGCGAGACGTTGATCGACGGCGCGGCGTTTCGCAAGTGGCTGATGAGCGTCGGCCGCCGATCTGCGATCGGCTGTATCGGGCACATCATCTGCGAATTCGTCACTCGCATGAAAGCGATCGGTCGTTCCGACGGGATCACGTGCGAATTTCCGATGACGCAAACGGATCTTGCTGACGCCGCCGCGCTTTCCCTCGTTCACGTCAATCGATCTTTGCGGGAATTGCGTGAGCTGGGCCTGATAAATAT
>JAFAXD010000172.1 GCA_019241285.1 Xanthobacteraceae bacterium
AACGATTTCACATTCATCTCGCTCCTCTATTCTTCATCCGGCGTGTTGCTGGTCCCGCCGCAAAGCCCGGCGAAGACCTTTGCCGAACTGACGGTGTTGCTGAAGCAGAAGGGCAGCGACGGAACGTACGGCTCGCCGGCGATCGGCTCGCCGGCGCACCTGCAGGGCGCGCTGCTTGCCGACAAGATCGGCGCCGCCACCAAACACGTGGCCTATCGCGGCGGATCGCAGCTGATGCTCGATCTGACGGGGGGGCTGATCGACTTCGCGTTCCTGTCAACCGTGCAATCGATCGCCCCGGTTGCGCAGAACCAGGCGCGTGCACTGGCCGTCGGCACGCAGAGCCGGATCAAGGCGATGCCTGACGTTCCGACCTTGAAGGAGCTCGGTTACGGCGACGTTGCGATCGACTCATGGTTTGGCATCGCCGGGCCGAAGAACCTGCCCGCAGAGATCGTCAAACGCCTCAATGCCGAAGTGGTCGCGGCGGCTAACGATCCCTCTGTGCGGCAGCGCGCCGAAGCCGACGATCTCGTGTTGTTGCCCGGACCGCCGGAGGCGGTGCTGAAGTTGCTCACGTTCGACTATGAGCGGGTCAGCAACGCGGTCAAGCGGCTCGACATCAAGCCTGAATAATGCGGCCCTAACGCGAATTATTGCTCGCGGGTTTCCGCCGGCGACAAAATCCTGTTGCGTTCCTGGGCGCCCAGAGATATTCCCTATAAAGGGAATAGCGGCGGTGCCGGCATCACTGCGGCCCAATAAGATGACCTACCGAGGGCGGGAAACGACCATGAACGCATTCGTTCCACAACACGTGCACCTCGTGGGCAGCATCGGGCTCGATAGCGTGCCCGACGTGTTCCGCACGGTTGGTCCGCTGCTGGGGCGCCGCTTGCGCCGCGTGCCGGATGGCGAAGTGGGCGGACGACGGCAATGGGTGAGCTGGCAATATCCCCTGTTCCGCGCCAATGCGTTTCTGGTCGCGACCGACGTCGCCAAACCGCGGACCGGCTTTCTGGAATTGCGGTTGGCGGACGGCGTCCGCGCCGATGAGATTGAGTTTGGTGAGCTGGGCTATGCGCGCGAGGCGCGCGCCTCCTTCATCGATTTCACGCGCGCGCAACAAAGTGGTGTGCTTCCCGCCGACGCACGCTTCCAGGTCTGCCTGCCGACGCCCTTTGCGGTCGTTGGTACGTGCTGCGCGGTGAAAGATTCGCCCGCGATCGAACAGGCCTACGAGCGCGCGATGGCGGCGGAGGTCGCGCACCTCTGCGCCGAAATCCCGCACGACAAACTCTGCATCCAATGGGATGTTTGCAGCGAGATGGTGTTGTGGGACGGCCAGGATTATCCGGGACGCTCGCGGCGCACCGATGTGTCGAACCAGGAGCTGCTGGCACGCATGGTACGGATCTGCGAATTCGTGCCGGCCGACGTCGAACTCGGCATCCATCTGTGTTACGGCGACCTCGACGCCAAGCACTTCGTCGAGCCGCGCGACGCGGCCAAGATGGTCGAGTTTGCCAATGCGCTGGCCGGCGCGATCACGCATCCGCTCGCCTACATCCATATGCCGGTGCCGATCGAGCGCGATGATGATGCGTTCTTCGCTCCGCTCGATCAGCTCAAGCTTCCTCCCGGGACCGAGCTCTATCTTGGCGTCGTCCACGGCAAGGACGGCGTCGAGGGAACCCGCAAACGCATCGCCGCAGCGAGCAAGCATGTGCCTGGATTTGGTGTTGCCTGTGAATGCGGGATTGCCCGCGCCCGCCGGCCTGATCTGGTAAAGTCGATCCTGCAAGTACACGCCGCGAGCACGCGTGAGCCTTAGCTCGGCGCAGCGAGGAGATTGCACGTGAGGCGCGAGTTCTGGGCGACAATTGTTTTGACTGTTGCGCTTGGGACAACATCGTCCGAAGCACAGACATGGCCCGCACGGCAGATCGAACTGATCATGCCATGGCCCGCAGGTAGCGGCGTCGATGTCATCGCCCGTGCTATGGCTCAGGCGATTGCCGCCGAGCTGGGCCAGAACATCGTGGTGCTCAATCGCGACGGGGCATCGGGAACCATAGGCTTCAACACGTTGGCGTCCGCGTCAGCCGATGGCTACACGCTCGGCGCAGGTCCGACCACGCCGATTGCCAATGCGCCTTACCTGGTGAAGGGCGCGCGTTATCAGGTGACCTCCTTCAACTATATCTGCCAATACTACGAGAACGTCTTTGCCCTGGCGGTGCCGCGCGCGTCGCGCTTCAAGTCGGTTGATGAGCTTTTTGCGGCGGCGCGCGAGGCGCCAGGCAAGCTCGCGTACGGCCACGCCGGCGTTGGCTCGATTCCGCATCTCTCTGTCGAGAACCTGTCTGACGCGTTGGGATTGAAGTTCCAATCCGTACCGTTTCGCGGCGAAACGCCGATGCTGCCGGTGCTGATCGGCGGCGATCTTGATTTCGGATCGGTGTCGCTCGCGAGCGTGCGCGACCACGATTTGCGAGTCCTTGCGGTGTTCGCGGGTGCGCGGCGAGCGGGCTATCCCGAGGCTCCGAGCATCAAGGAATTGGGCGTCGCCACGTTCGTGCCACCAGGTCACAATGGCCTGTTCGCGCCGGCGGGCTTGCCTGAAGCGGTTCGCGTGCGGCTCGAGCAGGCCTGCGCCAACGCAACCAAGGACGAGGGGGTGTTGCGCACAATGGCCGGCGCCGGTCAAACCATCACATTCCTGGATAGCGCCAAGTTCCGCGAACAAACCCTCGCTGACTACAAGTTCAAAGGTGAGATCATCCGACGGCTTGGGCTTGAGGCGAACTAATCCATGACTCGCATTCCATTGGTCTGAGAAGCAACTCCCATGAAACTCGTCCTGTTTCAACAAACTGACGCCGGCCCGCAATTGCCTGGCCTGCTGACCGAGCGCGGCGTGATCGATATTTCCGGCGTCGTGCGGTCGAGCTTCACGCCGCAGCTGGTGATGGAAGGCATCATCGACGATTTCGACAAGCTGCATCCGCGGCTGGAGGAAATGGCCCATAGCGCAGCAGCTTTGCCGCTGTCGTCGGTTCGCTTGCGCGCGCCGCTGCCGCGGCCGCACAAGATCCTGTGTGCCCTCGCCAATTACTGGGAGCACGCCCAACGTGAGCCGCGGCCGCTCAACATGTTCATGAAGAATCCCGATGCCGTGATCGGCCCCGGCGACACCATCCAGCTGCCGGCCTACACCGACCCATGGATCTTCATGCATGAAGCCGAGCTGGCGCTCGTCATGAAGGGGCCGGCCAAGATGGTGAAGCAGGCGAACTGGCGCGATGCCGTGTTCGGCTACACCTGCTTTATCGACGTGACGGCGCGCGGCGAAGGGCGGCGCACCTGGCCGGCGAGCCTGCCGATGAGCTGGCTTGGCAAGTCGTTCGATACCTTCGCGCCGCTCGGCCCCTGTATCGTTACCGCTGACGAGATCGAAAACCCCAATGACCTGATCGTGCGCTTCTGGAACGACGGAGAGCTGCGTCACAACTACAACACCGACGACATGGAGCATCACGTGCCCGAGCTCATCGAGTTCGCCACCACGGTGATGACGCTCCTGTCTGGCGACATCATCGCCTGCGGCACCAATCACGAGGGGCTCGGCGCGTTGCAGGACGGCGAGAAAGTCGAGATCGAGATCCAGGGTATCGGCCGCATGGCGCTTAATGTCGCCGACCCGCTCAAGCGAAAGTGGGAGCGCGGCGTCTATATGGGCGCCGATTCAACAAATCCCGAGGCAGTCAAGCGCCATCGTCCGCGAATCTGATGCAACGGGGAGAGTGGCGGCAATGTCGAGTCGTGATCTGCGGTACCATCGCGATCCGAGCGCTGAAGCGATTTGAGCGAGTCTGTAACAACTCGAAGTAGGAAACAGCATGCCAGCAGAGCTGCCACCCATTCGGCGAATTGTAACTGGTGTTGGTCCCGACGGCCGTTCCCGCATCGTTGCCGACGGTGAGCCGCCAGTGGTTGCCACCGCCGCCTCACGTCCGGGTTGGCGCAACGCGAATATCTGGTCGACCGGTGCCACACCGGCTCCGGTCGACGCGCCGGACCGCATCGCCGAGCACAAGGGCCTCTACCCGCCCAAAAACGGAACGGTCATCCGCATCATGGACATTCCGCCCGAGCCCCAGGACAAGGCCGAGCTCGCGGCCTGGTACGCGACCGGACAGCGCGCGACATTTCCTGATCGCGAGCGCCGCACTGCCGACAAAACCAAACATCCCGGCATGCACATTACCGACACGGTCGATTACGCGATTATCCTGTTCGGAGAGATGTATGCCGTCATGGACGACGGCGAGACGCTGATGCGGGCCGGCGACGTGCTGGTGCAACGGGGAACCAATCACGCCTGGAGCAATCGCTCGGGGCAGGTGTGCCGCGTCGCCTTCATCTTGATCGACGGCGAACGCGACTGACGCGCATCCAACAACAATAATAAAGCAATACCAACATGGGAGGAACGCAATGGCAGAGATCGCTACGCCTGGAGCCGTGCCAGTCCCGGCCGACGCACAGGTGCTGACGGCAACGGGTGCTTCGGCGACGGTGGCGGCGCGCATGGAGGCGTTGCCGCTGTCGCGCTGGCATCTGAAAGCGCGGGTCATCGTCGGCAGTGCGACATTCTTCGATGCGGTCGATACGGTCGCCATCGGGCTCGTCCTGCCGGTGATCGGCCAGGCTTGGCACATGACGCCGGAGCAGATCGGCTGGCTCATTTCCGGAGGCTTCCTCGGCCAGTTCATCGGCGCGATCGGGTTCGGGCAACTCGCCGAGCGGATCGGCCGGATCTCGACGATCATGATCACGACGGCGATCTTCGCACTGGGCGGGTTGGCGTCCGCCTTTGCTACCGGCTTCGCCAGCATGATCGTGCTGCGCATGCTGCAAGGGCTCGGCTTGGGCGCGGAAGTTCCGGTCGCGGCGGCCTACATCAACGAAATCGCACCGGCCAGTCGGCGCGGATCATTCGTGCTTCTGTACGAGTTCATTTTCGCGGTCGGCATTGTGGTCGCGGGCTTTGTCGGCCGCTGGGTGATCCCCACCTGGGGTTGGCAATCTTTGTTTCTGATCGGCAGCATTCCGCCCCTGATCGCCCTCGTCTTCATGCGCATGCTGCCGGAGTCGCCGCGCTGGCTGGCACGGCGCGGCCGCACTGCGGAGGCCGAGGCTGCGGTCTCCCGGATCGAACGCGAGATCACGGCGTCCGGCAAGATGATCGGCGCGCCACAGCCGGTCGTGCCGTCGGGCCGGGCGGGATCGGGCACCTGGGCCGAGCTGTTCAGCGATCAGTATCGCAACCGCACCCAGCTCATCTGGACGATCTGGATCACCGTGGGGTTCATCAGCTGGCCGCTGACGATCTGGCTGCCGACCATCTACCGCAATGTGTTCAAGGTCTCGCTCGAGCAGGCGCTCAACTACGGGCTGATCAACAACGTCATCATCCTGATCGCGACACTATCCTGTGCATTGCTGATTGACCGCACCGGGCGCAAAGCCTGGTTTACGGGCGCCTTTGCGCTCGCCGCGTTTTCTCTGTGCCTGCTTGGCTATCTGGGCGCGTCGAGTGCCAACACGGTATTCATCCTGACCGGGCTCACATTATTTGGCATCACGTCCCTCAACCTGGCGATCTATCTCTACACGCCGGAGCTTTATCCAACCCGCTTGCGGGCTCAGGGCGTCGGCATCGCGCTCGCCTGGTCGCGCGTCGCCGGAATGATCGCCCCGCCCGTGATCGGTTGGGGCATGTCGAATGACGGATTAGCGGCCGTGTTCGCCGGGCTCGGCGTCATTGCCCTGCTGGCTGCACTGGCGACCGGCTTCTTCGCCATCGAAACGCGCCAGCGCGTCCTGGAAGAGGTTTCGCCCTAGCTGGTGTTCTAGTTAAGCACAGCAGTGCGGCTTCTACCTCTCCCCGCAAGCGGGGAGAGGTAACCACCGCACGTCCCGTCGTACACGCGGTTACGACTTCGGCTTGGGCCACGGCGGTGACGGCGCGACGCGCGCCCGGCACTCGCCAAATCCAATGGACCGGTAGCCTGCACGCTCGGCGCGCGCCCGGAAGATCACCTCGTCGCCGTCTTCCAACCAGGTGCGCGTCTCGCCGTTTGGCAATGTGAATGATTGGGCGCCGCGCGTTGTAATTTCAGACAGACACGCCCGGTTCTCGTCCAGCGGGCCTGAGGTGGTGCCGCTGCCGAACAGATCGCCGGGGCGCATGTTGCAGCCGTTGCTCATGTGGTGCGTGAGCATCTGCGCCACGGTCCAGTACATATGCACGAAGTTGGTGCGGCAGAGCCGGGCTGCAGGCGTACCTTCGCTGCGCATACGTGGCGTCAACAAATAGGCGTGGAGATTGAGATCGATGCCGCCCTCCGCCTGATCGCGGGCCGAGTAGAGATAGGGCAGGGGCGCCGGATCTCCCTCGGGCCGCGCAAAGGCCGGCGCGCGGAATGGGGCCAGCGCTTGCGCCGTGACGACCCAACATGAGATCGTGGTCGACAGGCTCTTACTGAGGAACGGGCCGAGCGCGCTTTCCCAGCGCTGCACGTCGCGCGCCGACCAGTCGTTCAACAAACAGAAGCCGAAGATGCGGTCCGGGGCCTCTTCGATCGAAATCGGTTCGCCCAGCTCATTGCCCCGCCCCACAAAGGTGCCCAGCTCAAGCTCGAAATCAAGCTGGCGGCACGGCCCGAACTCAACCTTGCCCTCCGCCGTGCGCCATTGGCCGTTTGGCCGCCGCACCGGTTCGCCGCTCGCCCGCACCGAGGTGGCGCGGCCGTTATAAGCGATCGGCAGATACCGAAACGGCGCGGGCACCGGGCTGTCCGGCCGCGTAACCCGCCCGCCGCGCTCGGTGTGATAGATCGAGGTCAGGAAATCCGTGAAACTCCCGATCACAGCCGGCAGCTCAAGCTGCGCGTCGGCCATGGGGACCAGGAGCGTGCTTGCCATCGCGCTCAGGCGTTCGCGGTCCGGGTTCTCCGCAGCAAGCAGTTGCGATAGCCGGCGGCGCAAGGCGGTGTGCATTTTTGGGTCGGCTGCCATCAAGTCGTTGAGCGCCGGCCCGGCCGCGAGTCGTGCCGCCTCTTCGGCTTCGGCTTCAAACAAACCGGCCTTCAGGGCGGCGGTCAGGTCGAATATTTGATCGCCGATGGCCACTCCGGCCCGCGCGCTCTCTCCGTCGCGGCGAAACATTCCAAACGGCAGGTTCTGGATCGGAAAGTCAGTATCTACCGTGTTGGCGCTCTCGACCCAGCTGCGCAGGTCGGCGCGGTGCGTCTCGTTGAGCTGCATAAACTCACCTCTTCATCCTGGTTGCCGTGATTTCACGTCAGGGCGAGACCACTTCCAGGACCTTATGCCGTGTTTCGCTCAAGCAAGCGCCAGCCACGACCGCGGCGACGGCCGCGACGGCGCCAAAAATCAGGAACACCGATCCCAATCCCCACGCCGCCATGGCGGCACCGACAACATTCGGTCCGAGGAACGACGCGATGCGCGCCCAACAGGCACTCGACGTCATGCCGATGGCGCGCGCGCGGGTCGGGTAGATCTCAGGCGTGTAAAGGTAAAGCCCGATTGAGATGACCGAGATGAAGAAGTAAGCGGCCGAGCTCACGATCAGAACGGCTTCCGGCGAGACCGGATTGACGTAACCCAGCCAGACGAAGAACACGGTTGCGCCAAGGAATGCGCCCGCGAACCAGATCCGGCGCATAAGTGTGTCGATCCAAAGCGCGCAAACCAGGCAGCCGATCAGGCCGACGGTTTGCGTGATCAGCGTATAGATGAGTGCGTCGCTGACGCTGAGGTGAAACACGGTCCGGTATATGCTGGGGAGCCAGACCACAAGTCCGAAGTTGCAAAAGAAGCAGGCGGCCCAGATCACCCAAACGCTCAATGTCCGGCCGAGGTACTCGGGCCCGAACAAATCCGACAGCGACGCCGGGCGCTCGCGCGTCCTCACCACAGGCTGGGCGACGGGCAGCGGTCCGGTGGAACGTTCCACCGCCTGTTCGATCATGCTGACGACCGCATCGGCCTCCGTATGGCGGCCCTTCGTGGCAAGCCAGCGCGGCGATTCAGGCAGCATTCGCTGCATGAAGAATACCGCGAATGCTGGCAACGCGCCGATCACGAACAGCCATTGCCAACCGATATGCGGCACGACGAGCGCCCCAACCAGCACGGCGGCGACGAGGCCGATGGGAAACACGAGCTCATAGAGCAGCAGGAAGCGTCCGCGCCGCTCCGCACGCGAGAGCTCGGCGATGTAGGTGATCGCGACCGGGACCTCGCCGCCGATGCCGATACCCTGCAGGGTGCGCAGAATCAGCAACGAGTTGAAATTCCAGGCAAACGCACAAGCGAGGCTCATCACCGAATAGATCAGCGTCGACCAGATGATCGCCGGCATGCGCCCATAGCGCTCGGCAAACCAGCCGAAAAACAGCGCGGCGAGCAACTGGCCAAAGAAGCTTGCCGACAGCAGGAGCCCGATCTGAGCCGGAGTGAGATGCCATTGCGGTGCGATCACCGGCAACACGTAAGCGATGGCAAGCGCGTCGAAGCCGTCGAAGAAGGTTGCGACACCGACGATGAAGCGCGCCCGCAGGTGCCATGATGAAATCGGCATGCGCTCGAGCCGGGCGACCACGTCGTCCACGCTGCCCTTTTTGGGCGCGATAGCGCTGTCCATGCCGGTTCTCCTCCCTGGGCCGGGGCCGATCCAGAACGCATACGCTTGCGTCGCTCCCGAACATGATGGTTCGGGCCCAA
>JAFAXD010000059.1 GCA_019241285.1 Xanthobacteraceae bacterium
GCGGAGACTTGGCGCGAGCCGTCCGTCATCTCGATCGCGCTGCCGCGCCGGACCGTGAAATTGCGACCGCCGACGCGGTCGCGCGCTTCCAGCACGGTGCAGGCGTAACCGGCTCTGGTCAGCTCGTAGGCGGCTGAGAGCCCGGCAGCACCGGCACCGAGGAT
The DNA here is from genome assembly GCA_019241285.1 of Xanthobacteraceae bacterium. Classification (GTDB taxonomy): domain Bacteria; phylum Pseudomonadota; class Alphaproteobacteria; order Rhizobiales; family Xanthobacteraceae; genus JAFAXD01. The sequence goes on from JAFAXD010000059.1 coordinate 165, forward strand.
CACGACCTTGGTGCCATGCGCGCTGCCGCGTTCGAGCCTGAGCGGCTCGGCCACGGCCGGCGCCACGAGGCCAAGCGCCTGCATGGTCAGGTAGGTCGCCCGATAACCGCCGGCGCCGGCGACCCGGCGGAGAAATTCGCGACGCGTGGTCATGATCCTTTTGGAACCTCATCCTGAGGAGCACGCGCTTGCGCTTGGCCCCGCTGGGGCCAAGCTCCTCAGGACGAGGTCCTAAAGAGTCAGAAGCCTGAGTCCCCAAGCGCGTGCATCAATTTTAACCAGCATCGGCCCGCGGGAAAACAGTTGAATCTGCGCCCCGGATCGCGTTTGCTGGTGCGAGCCGGCCAACAATATCGAAAACATAAGGTCGTTTGGGTCGGAGGAGGAACAATGCGTCACGCAATGTGCATGCGCGGGCATCGTATTGTCGTACTGGCCGCGGCATTGAGCTTGGGTTTGGTCAGCGCGGCACCGGCACAGCAGGCCGCTGAACCGGCGCCGGTCAAGATCGGCATCATCACCTTTCTGACGGGCCCGGCAGCGGCACCCTTCGGGATCCCCGGTCGCAATGGCGCCGAGGTCATCATCGAGGCGCTCAATGCCGGCAAGGTCCCGGCGCCGTATAACCAGGTCGGCCTGGGTGGGGCGAAGATCGAAGCCAAATACGTTGACGAGGCGGGGTCGACCGCGCAGGTGGTCACCGAATATCGCAACCTCGTCCAACGCGACAAGGTCGACGTGGTGGTCGGCTTCGTGTCATCCGGCAGCTGCCTCGCAGTGGCACCCGTCGCCGACGAGCTGCAGGCGCTCACCGTGTTTGATGTATGTGGCACGACGCGCATTTTTGAAGAGAAGCCGCGCAAGTACATTTTCCGGGTCAATCCGCACGCCACCATGGATAACGTGGCGGCGGCCCGCTACGTGCTGAACAAGCTCAAGACCGTCAACACCTATTCCGGGATCAATCAGAACTATGCCTGGGGCCAGGATTCCTGGCGCGACTTCACGCTGGCCATGAAGAACTTGGCGCCGCAGGCCACGGCCGACAAGGTGCTGTTCCCCAAACTGTTTGCTGGTGAGTTCGGCGCCGAGATCTCGGCGCTGCTCACATCCAACGCGCAGGTCATTCACTCGAGTTTCTATGACGGCGATCTCGAAGCTTTCATCTATCAGGGCGGCGCGCGCGGCTTGCTGTCGCGAACGCCGATTGTGTTTACTACCGGCGAGACCTCGCTCTATCGCGTGGGTGCTAAGCTGCCGGATGGCGTGATGATTGGCGCGCGTGGGCCGCATGCCCTGATGGCGCATCAGGGCCCGCTCAACAGCTGGCTCTGGCAAGCCTACACGGATCGTTTCAGCATGCCGCCGGTCTACCCGGCCTATCACATGGCGCAATCGCTGTTCGGTCTGAAGGCCGCCTGGGAGAAAGCGCAGGCCAAGAAAGGCGGCGCCCGGCCGACGACCGATGAGGTGATCGCGGCGTTCGAGGGGATCGAGGTCGTCACCCCGAGCACCACCGTGCGGCTCGCGATCGGCAAGGGCCATCAGGGCGTGAGCGACACCGCCTACGGCACCTATCGGTTCAACAAATCCGAGGGCAAGCCGGAGCTCGTCGACATCGTGCGCTATCCGGCGGAGTGCGTGAACCCGCCTGCCGACATGGATTCCGTGGCCTGGCTCGAAGGCGGGATGAAGGGCGCAAAGTGCGACTGACGTGCTGACCGCATTCGCCATCCTGACCGATGGCCTCGTCTACGCGGCCTATTTGTTCGTGGTTGCGATCGGGCTCTCGCTGATCTTCGGCGTGATGAAGATCCTCAACGTGACCCACGGCTCGTTCTATGCGTTCGGAGCCTATGGGGCTGCGATCGCGGTCGGTGCCTATTTCAATGCGGACTATGCGGCGGCGGGCGGATTCCTGCTGATGGGTGTGGTCGCAATCGTCGTCGGGCTGGTGCTCGGGTTGTTGATCGAACGCGGCCTCCTGCGCGTTGTCTACGGCCGCGACGAGGTGGTGGTCGTGCTGGTCACTTACTCGGCATTCCTGATCCTCGAGGACGTACTGCGCCTGCTCTGGGGCACCGAGTCCTACGCGCTCTATCAACCGCTGGCGATCGGCGGCAACGTGATGGTCGGCGGACTCGTGCTCTCGGGCTACGACATCGGCCTTGTCGTGTTCGCGATCGTGCTGGCGTTCGCTGCAAGCTACGCGCTGCGGCACACGCGCTATGGCCGTCTGCTCACGGTCGTGATCTTCGACCGCGAGCTCGCCGCCGCCTTCGGCATCAACGTCAGCGTCATGTACACGGTGACCTTCGTGCTCGGCGCTATTCTGGGCGCGCTCGGCGGCGCTGTCATGGCGCCGAAGATTGCCGTCACGCTCGGAATCGGCGTCGAGGTGATCGTGCTCGCCTTCGCGGTGGTCATCATCGGCGGGCTCGGCTCGATCGAAGGCGCGCTCATTGGCGCGCTCATCGTCGGCACCTGTCGCGCCGCCGCGGTGCATCTCGTGCCGCAGCTCGAGCTGTTCGTGATCTACGCGGTCATGGCCCTTGTTCTGGTGTTCCGGCCTTATGGGTTGTTCACCCGGGCGCAGCCACGGAAGATCTGAGATGAAAGATCTGAGATGAAAGATCCGAGATGACTTGGCGCAACACTCTCGTTGGTGCGCTTGCCTTTGCGGTCGTCGCAAGCGCGGCGGTTGTGCTGCCGGCGTGGCTGATGTCGCTTGCCACCATCGCGCTCGCCAACGCGCTGGTCGTGCTCGGGCTCATCATCCTGTGGCGCGCCGGCCTGGTGCCGTTCGGGCAGGCGCTGTTCTATGCGACCGGGGCCTACACGGTGGCGCTGCTCGGCCGCTTCACCGACTTGCGCGACGCCGTTCTGTTTGTCATCGCGGCGGCGCTGCTATCGGGGATTCTTGCCTATCTGGTCGGGCTTCTACTCGCGCGCTATCGCGATATCTTCTTCGCCATGCTCAGCCTCGCCATGTCGATGATCCTTTACGGCGTGTTGGTGAAGACCGAGACGCTCGGCTCGACCGATGGGTTTCACGTCGAGAGCGCGACGTTCTTCGGTTCCGCGCTGCACGGTCGTACGGCTGAGCTCGTCCTGTTCTGGTTCGTGCTCGCCTGGTGCGCGCTCGCCGCGCTGGTGGTCTCCGTCTATTTCCGCTCGGTCGCGGGCTCGCTGGCTGTGCCCGTGCGTGAGCGCGAGATCAGGCTCGAGTTTCTCGGCATCTCGGTCAACCGGCTGATCCATCTCAAGCTGATCATCGCCGGAACACTGGCAGGTATCGGCGGCGCGCTCGCGGCGCTCGCGGTCGAGCACGTTGACCCGACCATGGCCTATTGGACGACATCCGGCGGCTTCGTCTTCGTCACTATCCTGGCCGGGGCCGGCTCGATCGCGGCCGCATTCATTGGCTCATTCCTGTTCGAGCTGGTGCGCTCGGTCGCCGTCGATCTGATGCCCGGAACTTGGCAGATCATTCTCGGCACGGTGTTGTTGTTGACGATCCTGTTCCTGCCCGGCGGGCTCGGCTCGGTCGTAACAGTCGGCCGGCGCCGATTGGGGATCAAGACGCCATGAGCGCGATCCTGTCCGTCCGCGGCCTGGAGAAGACCTTCGGCTCGGTCGTGGCGGCGCGCGACATCACGCTCGACGTTCCGCGCCAGCAGTCGATCGGGATCATCGGCGCCAACGGCGCCGGCAAGACCACGTTCGTCAACATGATTACCGGCTATCTGCGACCCTCCAAGGGTTCGATCCTGTTCGAGGACCGTGACATTACCGGCCTGCCGTCGCGCGCGATCACGCGGCTCGGCATCGCCCGGTCATTCCAGGTGGCGCAGGTGTTTCCCTCGCTCACGGTCGACGAAAACGTGGCGGCGGCAGTGGCGGTGGCGCGCACGCGGGCAAGCCTGCTGATGAGCGCCATCACGCCGCTCGCGTCCGCGCCCGCAACAGCCGAAGCCGAGGAGTTGATGACGCTGTTTCAGCTCGGCGACTATCGGAATGCGCGTGCTGCCACCTTGCCGCAGGGCGTGCGTAAGCTCCTCGATATCGCCATGGCGCTGGTCGGGGCACCGCGCGTGCTGCTGCTCGACGAGCCGACGAGCGGCATCTCCATTGAGGAGAAATTCGCCGTCATGGAGCTCATCATGACCGCGCTGGCAAGCCGAAGAACCACCGTGTTGTTTGTCGAGCACGACATGGAGATCGTCGCGCGCTATGCGGAGCGCGTGCTCGCGTTTCATGACGGCACCGTGATCGCGGACGGTCCGCCGACGCAGGCGCTCGCCGACCCGACGGTGCAGACATTGATCTGCGGGACCGCGCCACTTGGTGTTGCGGCCGGAGAGGTTCTCCATGCTCAGGGTCTCCGGTCTTAGCGTCGCCATCGGCGCGGTGCCGGTCGTGCGCAACGCCTCGCTTGCGCTCGACGAGGGTGAGATGTGCGGCCTCATCGGGCGGAACGGCGCCGGAAAAACGAC
>JAFAXD010000175.1 GCA_019241285.1 Xanthobacteraceae bacterium
GCGCCGGAGGCGGCGAACGGGTTGCCGTAGCGGCCGAGAAAGCGCCGCGCATTCTCCGGCTGGTCCTTGTAGTTGATCCCGGCGACGCGGATGCGCGCATCCTGCGCAAGCTGCATCAGCAGTGGCGCCTCGTCGTGGCAGGGCACGCACCAGGAGGCCCACACGTTCACCAACGTCACCTTACCAAGGAAGTCGGCTTTCGCGAGTCCCGGCACTTGTTTGCCGTCGTGGGTGAGACCGTCGACCGGCGGCAGATCAACGCTTGGCGCCGCCTTGCCAATCAGCGCCGAGGGCAATTGCGACGGATCACCGGACCCGAGGCGCACAAAGAACAAAGCAGCCAAGCCGAGAAAAGCGACCAGCGGGATGAGGACGAGGAGGCGGGCGCGCGTCACGCTTTACTCCCCAGGTTCGAACCGGACTTGCGACCGTGCCCGCGCGCTTCGAGGTCCGCGAGATCGCGTTGCTGCGCCCGGTAGTCGGCGAGCACCCAGGCGATCAGCGCGATCACCACCAGGACGGTGACCAGGTAGGCCGCGATGATGAACGCGGCATGCGCCGGAAGCTGCACGATCAGGCTCCATGTGCCTCGAGGAGCCGCAGCGTACGCACGCGCCGGCGTAGGATCTCGTTGCGCATGGCGGCGAGATGCAACGTCACGAACAGGAGCGTGAACGCGAGCGTCATCACCAGAAGCGGCGTCAGGATGGCCGGATGAATGGTTGGGCCGCCGAGCCGCATCACCGACGCAGGCTGATGCAGGGTGTTCCACCAATCGACGGAGAATTTGATGATCGGCAGGTTGAGCGCGCCGATCAGGGTGAGGATCGCCGCGGCGCGGGCGGCGCGCGAGGGATCCTCCACCGTGTTCCAGAGCGCGATCAGGCCGAGATACATCAGAAACAACACGAGCACGGAGGTGAGGCGCGCGTCCCAGACCCAATAGGTGCCCCACATGGGCCGGCCCCACATCGAGCCGGCGAACAGGCACAGGAAGGTGAACGCCGCGCCGATCGGCGCTGCCGTTTTCGCGGCAACGTCGGCGAGCGGATGGCGCCAGACCAACGTGCCCAGCGCCGCAATGCTCATGACTGCCCAGATGAAGCTCCCGAGCCACGCGGCCGGCACATGCACGAACATGATCTTCACGGTCGCGCCCTGCTGATAATCATCGGGCGCCGCAACCGCGAGCGCGATGCCAACCACGAACGCGATCACCGTCGCGGCGATGAGCCACGGCAGGACGCGCCCCACCAGGGCGAGAAACCGCGACGGATTGGCGAGATCGATCAGGGGCATCTGGTTCTCACGAAGGTCGGGTTCTCATGAACGAACGATGGTCAAGCCGCAATGTCCTATTCCATGTGGCGCAACGTCGCCGCCGCCGCGAATGGGCCGACCACCAGGCTCATCAAGGTGAGGGCGCACAATATCGTGAGAGGCGTCCCGAAGCCGACCGGCCCGCCGCGCGCCGCGTTCGCGGCGGCGACGCCGAAGATCAACACCGGAACGGTGAGCGGCAACACCAGGATCGGCAGCAAAATTCCGCCGCGGCGGAGCGCGACCGAAAGGGCCGCACCGATGAGACCGATGAAGGTCAGGGCGGGCGTGCCGACCAGTAAGGTGGTGGTCACGGCGCCAATCGCCGCAGGCTCGATGTTGAGCATGACGCCGAACAGCGGCGCGGCAATCACCAGCGGCACTCCAGTGGTGAGCCAATGGGCGATTGCCTTGATGGCAACGACGAGTTCCAGCGGGGCCGAGGCGGTGACGATGAGATCGAGCGATCCGTCCTCCTGATCGACCGCGAGCAGGCGATCGAGCGCGAGCAGGGAAGCAAGGAGGGCGCCAATCCAAAGGATTGCCGGCCCGACCCGGCGCAGGAGACCGAGATCCGGACCCAGTGCGAACGGAACCAGGGTGACGACGGCAAGGAAGAAGAGCACGCCCATGAGGGCGCCGCCGCCAACTCGCCAGGCGACTTTCAGGTCGCGGGCCAAGATGGCGCCGAGGGAGCGTGACAGACTGGAGGCCTCCACCTCTCCCCGCTTGCGGGGAGAGGTCGATTTCGAGCGCAGCGAGAAATCGGGTGAGGGGGCGTGGCCGCGAGTCTGAGCGCTGGGAGAGGCCCCCTCACCTGCCGCGCTTCGCGTGTCGCCCATCTCCAGGGTCTTCGCATCCTCGAGTCCGAGCGGGCCGTGCGTCGCTGCGATGATGAGACCGCCCGACGCGAGGTGCTGGCGCATTATGTCCGCAAGGATCACTTGGCCGGCAGCGTCGAGCGCGGCGGTTGGCTCATCGAGCAGCCAGATCGGGCGACGTACTGCGAGCAGGCGCGCCAGCGACAAACGACGGCGCTGGCCGGCAGAGAGATAGCCGGCGGGGAGCTGGGCGAGTCGCTCGAGCCGTACGGCCGCCAAAGCCTCATCGGCAGCGCCAGCGCCACCCATGAACTTGGTCCAGAACGTCAGGTTTTCCGCGACGGTCAGCGATGGCTTTAGCGGGTCGAGGTGCGCCAGGTAGTGCGCTTCCTCGGCAAGCACCGCGTCCGGCCCGGCGCCCTCCAACGTCACGCCCCCCTCGCTCGGCCGCAACAACCCACCGATGACGCGCAGCAGGGTGGTCTTACCCGACCCGTTCGGGCCGGTCAGCACCAGGGCCTCTCCGGCTGTGACGGTGAAGTTCACGTCCCGAAAGATCGGCAGCCCACCGCGCATGCAGGCGAGCGAGGTTCCGGCGACCAGCATCATGCCTCCGCAACCCAGCAAGCGGTCGGCAACGCAAATTTGAGGCAGTGCTTAATCATCAGGCAGAGGGCTGTGCCAGAAACGGAGTATGCTTGCAGCGGTTGATGTAGCAGAGCGCTTAAAAAGCTCCTATAAACCCCGGCGAGTTCACGAAAATCATGACCGGCCGTATTCGTCAGGTGGGATCGATGGATCCCCGAAGTCTTCCCGCAACATCATACCTGTAAACCGGCGCCTTCGGGGCCGGATGGGACATAGCGCATGACCTCGCTCGACAGCTTCAAATCTGCCCGCACCCTGGAAGTGGGCAAAAAAACTTACGCCTACTACAGCCTGCCGGCGGCTGAGAAAGCCGGGCTGAAGGGGATCTCGCGGCTGCCGTTCTCCATGAAGGTGCTGCTCGAGAACCTGCTGCGGCACGAGGACGGGCGCTCCACCACCAAGCAGGACATCCAGGCCGTCGCCCAGTGGCTCAAGACCAAGACTTCCGACCGCGAGATCGCGTTTCGCCCCGCGCGCGTGCTGATGCAGGACTTCACCGGCGTCCCGGCGGTCGTCGACCTCGCGGCCATGCGCGATGCCATGAAGAACCTCGGCGGTGACCCCAAGAAGATCAATCCCCTCGTGCCTGTCGACCTCGTCATCGACCACTCGGTGATCATCAACTTCTTCGGCAGCAACACAGCGTTCAAGAAGAACGTCGAGGAGGAGTACAAACAAAACCAGGAGCGCTATCAGTTCCTGAAATGGGCGCAGAGCTCGTTTGAGAATTTCCGCGTGGTGCCGCCCGGCACCGGCATTTGCCACCAGGTGAACCTCGAATACCTGTCGCAGACGGTGTGGAGCGCCAAGGGCACGATCAAGCTCAACGGCAAGGACGTTTCGGCCGAGATCGCCTATCCGGACACGCTGGTCGGCACCGATTCGCACACCACCATGGTCAACGGACTTGCCGTGCTGGGCTGGGGTGTCGGCGGCATCGAAGCCGAGGCCGCCATGCTCGGCCAGCCCTACTCGATGCTGCTGCCGGAAGTGATCGGCGTGAAGCTCACCGGCAAGCTCAAGGAAGGCGTGACGGCGACCGACCTCGTGCTCACGGTCACGCAGATGCTGCGCAAGCGCGGCGTGGTCGGCCGGTTCGTGGAATTCTTCGGGCCCGGCCTTGCCAACCTGTCGCTCGCTGACCGTGCCACCATCGGCAACATGGCGCCCGAATATGGCGCGACCTGCGGGTTCTTCCCGATCGACGCCGAGACCATTCGTTACTTGCGCGACACCGGCCGGCCGGAAGCGCGGGTGAAGCTGGTCGAGGCCTATGCGAAGGCGCAGGGACTCTACTGCACCAAGAACACGCCCGACCCGGTCTTCACAGATGTGCTGAAACTCGATCTCGCCAGCATCGAGCCGTCGATGGCCGGCCCGAAGCGCCCGCAGGACCGCGTGTTGCTCAAAGAAGTCGGCGCCGGTTTTGCCACCGCCATGGAGAAGGAATTCAACAAAGCCGCCGAGCTCACCAAGCGCTTCCCGGTCGAAGGCCGCAAACACGATCTCGGCCACGGCGACGTGGTGATCGCGGCGATCACGTCCTGCACCAACACATCGAACCCGAGCGTGATGATCGCTGCCGGTCTGCTTGCGCGCAATGCGCTCAAGAAAGGTCTGACCGTCAAGCCATGGGTCAAAACCTCGCTCGCGCCCGGCTCGCAGGTCGTCGCCGAGTATCTCGACAAATCCGGGCTGCAGAAAGATTTGGACGGGCTCGGATTCAACCTGGTCGGTTTCGGCTGCACCACTTGCATCGGCAATTCCGGACCGCTGCCGGCGGAGATCTCGAAGTCGATCAACGACAACGACGTCGTCGCCGCGGCGGTGCTGTCCGGGAACCGCAACTTCGAGGGCCGCGTCAACGCCGACGTACGCGCCAACTATCTGGCGTCGCCGCCACTGGTGGTCGCGTTCGCGATTGCCGGCACGATCCAGATCGACATGGCGAAGACGCCGCTGGGCGTCGACAAGAAGGGCAACAAGGTTTTCCTCAAGGACATCTGGCCGTCGAGCCGCGAAGTCGCGTCGGTGATGAAGAAGTGCATCACCAAAGCGATGTTCACCAAAAAGTACGGCGACGTGTTCAAGGGCGAGGCCAACTGGCGCAAGGTCAGCGTGAAGGGCGGCCTGACCTATGCGTGGGACCGCAAATCGACCTACGTGCAGAACCCGCCCTACTTCGCCGGCATGCACCGCGCACCGGAGGCGATCGACGATATCGTCGAGGCGCGCATCCTCGGGCTGTTCCTGGACTCGATCACCACCGATCACATCTCGCCGGCCGGCTCGATCAAGGTCAACTCGCCAGCCGGGCAATATCTGGTCGAGCACAAAGTAAAGCCCGCCGACTTCAATCAGTTTGGAACGCGGCGCGGCAACCACGAAGTGATGATGCGCGGCACGTTCGGCAACATCCGCATCAAGAACCAGATGGTCCCCGGTGTCGAAGGCGGCTTCACCATCCACTATCCGGATGGGAAGCAGATGACGATCTACGAAGCGGCCATGCGGTACAAAGCCGAGAAGGTGCCGCTGGTCGTGTTCGCCGGCAAGGAATACGGCACCGGCTCATCGCGCGACTGGGCCGCCAAGGGCACCATCCTGCTCGGCGTGCGCGCCGTCGTTGCGCAATCCTTCGAGCGCATTCACCGCTCCAACCTGATCGGCATGGGCGTGGTGCCGCTGGTGTTCGAGGAGAACACGACCTGGCAGACGCTCGGGCTCAAGGGCAGCGAGCAAGTGACAATCCGTGGCCTGCATGGCGAGCTCAAGCCGCGCCAGAAACTGATGGCCGAGATCGTCGGCGCCGATGGCACGCTCAAGCGCGTGCCCCTGCTCTGCCGCATCGATACGCTGGATGAGCTCGATTATTTCAAGAACGGCGGTATCCTGCAGTACGTGCTGAGGCACCTGGTGGCGGCGTAAAACTCGCACAGCCCTCGTCCTGAGGAGCTTGGTCCCGGAAGGGACCAAGCGTCTCGAAGGACGGCACCAGGCGAGGCCCATCTTTTTGGCCATCCTTCGAGACGCATTCGCGCGAACGCGCGAATGCTCCTCAGGATGAGGTCTGAATATATGGCACGCAGGCTTGCAACAAACAGAGTCCTCGTCCTGAGGAACCTCGCGCGCGATAGCGCGCGAGTGTCTCGAAGGACGGCCGCAAGCGAGCGTCCTTGCAAACATTCACATCCTCTCAGGATGAGGTTCTGAGATTACCAAACACCGGCGGCGGTTTCTGCAC
>JAFAXD010000207.1 GCA_019241285.1 Xanthobacteraceae bacterium
TCGTATTGCTGATGGCGGCCGGCGAATTCCGAGCCGACCATGTCCCAGGCGAGCTTGAAGAGCTTCATGCGGGTGAGCGCGTCGCCTTGCGGCGTGTGCCAAAAGGTCTGGAATTGTTGCGCCAGATCGGGATCTCGCATCACCGAGATGTTGGCCGGCATCTGGAACACGCCGCCGCCGCAGAGCTCGCGCAGGTCGTCGATAAACTTGCTGTAGTTCTGGGTACACCATTCCAGCGCACCGTACATCATGCGCCGGTTGAAGCAGACATAGCCCTCCTCCCCGCCCGGCCAGGTCTCGCAGGCGTTGATCTGGCCGTTGACCATCCCGGCGATCATCGCCTCTTGCGCCGAGATCCGGCCGAGCACCTCACGCACCGCCGGAACTTGATCGGCGCCGGTCGCATGCGCGATCTTGCTGGCGAGACCGGCGAGCAACTTCATCTTTGACCAGTAGCGCACGTTGGATTGGTGATTGCCAAAACAGTGGCTCGGTGTCTTGATGTAGATATCGCGCGAGAGCAACGCGTCGCCGTGTACGAACACCCGCTCCCACGGGACTTTGACTTCGTCGCACAACAACATGCTGTCGCTCTCGTCGTACCGATAGGATAAAGGCGCATCGAACTCGGACTCGGCCTTGTGCTCCACCGGCTGGCGCGACCATAGTTTGAGACCTGGCGCGTTGCAGGGGATGGCACAGGTGATCGCCTCCTGCTTCTGGTCTGGCGCCAGCGGGATGACGTTGCCGATCCAGATTTCGTTGGCAAACACAGCGCCAGTCGCGAGCATTTTCATGCCGGAGATCACGACGCCATCGTCATCTTCACGCACCACCCGCAGGGTCGGGACCGGGATATTCTGCCGTTGATAGAACTCCGGATTGCGCGCGGCCTGCGGCGGCACCACCGCATAGACCACGTACATGTCATTGTCACGGATGTGTTTGTAGTAGCTTAGCAAGTTATCCGGATAGGCATGCGGCGCTTTCAGCTCGTCGAGCTTCATCGTCATCCCGGTGACGAACGAAGCGACGTGATCGGGCGAACGGCCGAACATGCCGTAGGTGAGGTCGGCGATGCGCTGGTGCCCGATCATGCGTCGCTGCAGGTCCCCGCGCGAGCGCGCGCGCAAGTAATAGATCGAGTGCCGCCCGCCGTCCTCCTCGTAGGTCATCTCGGCGCGCAGAGACGGATCGGCCTTCATCTCGTAGATCATCGCCACGGTCTGCGCGGCATTGCGAAACGCCTGATGCGTCGTCACGTCATCGACGCGCTCGGAGCCGATGTAGATCACGCGGCCGTCGCGCAGTGTCTCGAGATGCTCTTTTCCGCTTCGCAGCATGTGCCGCTCCTCTCAAACACTCAGACTGGGCAACTTCAACCCGTGCGTCTTGGCGCATTCGATCGCCGTCTCGTAACCAGCATCAGCGTGGCGCATCACGCCGGTGGCGGGATCGTTCCACAGGACGCGTTCGATGCGCCGTGCCGCGTCGGGCGTGCCGTCGCAGACGATCACCATCCCGGCATGCTGCGAATAGCCAATCCCCACGCCACCACCGTGATGGATCGACACCCAGGTCGCCCCGCTCGCGCAATTGAGCAAAGCATTGAGCAGCGGCCAGTCGGACACTGCGTCGGAACCGTCGCGCATGGCTTCGGTCTCGCGATTGGGACTGGCGACGCTGCCGGAATCGAGATGATCGCGGCCGATCACGACCGGCGCATCGAGCTCACCACGTGCGACCATTTCATTGAACGCGAGTCCGATGCGATGCCGATCACCAAGTCCGACCCAACAAATACGCGCCGGCAGGCCCTGAAATTTGATGCGTGAGCGCGCCATGTCGAGCCAGTTGTGCAGGTGCTTGTCGTGCGGCAGCAGTTCCTTCACCTTGGCGTCGGTCTTGAAGATATCCTCCGGATTGCCTGACAGCGCCGCCCAGCGGAACGGACCGACGCCGCGGCAGAACAGCGGACGGATATAGGCCGGCACGAAGCCCGGAAAATCGAACGCATCGGCAAGCCCTTCGTCCTTGGCCTTCTGGCGGATGTTGTTGCCGTAGTCGAGCGTCGGCACGCCCATGCGATGGAACGCCAGCATGGCGGTGACGTGATCGACCATGGTGCGTTTGGCGGCGTGCTCCACCGCCTTGGGATCGCTCTCGCGCTTGCTCTGCCAATCGCCAAGACTCCAGCCCTTGGGCAGATAGCCGTTGATCGGGTCATGCGCCGAGGTCTGATCAGTAACAACATCAGGCTTGACGCCGCGCCGCACCAACTCGGGGAAAATCTCCGCCGCGTTGCCAAGCACGCCAACCGACACCGCTTTTCGCTCGCGACACGCGCGCTCGATCATCGCCAGTGCCTCGTCGAGGTCCTTGGCTTGTTGATCGAGGTATCCGGTCTTGAGCCGCATCTCGATACGCGAGGGCTGGCACTCGACCGCGAGCAGCGCGGCGCCCGCCATGGTGGCGGCCAGCGGCTGCGCGCCGCCCATGCCGCCGAGACCGGCGGTGAGGATCCATCTGCCGGCGAGACTGCCGCCATAATGGCGGCGCCCGACCTCGGCGAAGGTCTCGTAGGTACCCTGCACGATCCCCTGCGAGCCGATGTAGATCCACGAGCCGGCCGTCATCTGGCCGAACATCATCAGGCCCTTGCGATCAAGCAGATTGAAATGATCGAGCGTCGCCCAATGGGGCACCAGGTTGGAGTTGGCGATCAGCACGCGCGGCGCATGCGCATGCGTGCGGAAAATGCCGACCGGCTTGCCGGACTGTACACACAAGGTCTCATCGCCTTCGAGCCCGGTGAGCGCGGCAACGATGCGATCATAGCTCGCCCAATCGCGCGCCGCGCGGCCGATGCCACCGTAGACCACAAGCTCGTGCGGTTTCTCGGCGACCTCGGCATCGAGATTGTTCATGAGCATGCGAAGCGGCGCTTCGGTCTGCCAGCTCTTGGCGGTGAGCTTGCGGCCATGCGGCGCCCGGATGTTGCGAGTGTTATCAAGACGCGCGCTCATGTCGTTGCTCCTTCCAGATCAGGCAGATCGTCCGCGCCGGCGCTCGCAAGTAGCGCGCCGGAAGAGACGAGACCGGTCGCGGTCGCGATATCGGGCGCAAGGTAGCGATCATTGGCGAGGCGCGGGATGCTGGCTCGGATCAATTCGCGCACACGCTCGAGGCGCGGGCTTGATTTGAGCGGCGCATGGAAATCGCAACCTTGCGCAGCGGCGATCAGCTCGATGCCAATGATATTCGCCGCGTTTTCCACCATGCGGGCCAGACGCCGCGCCCCGTGCGCCGCCATGGATACGTGGTCCTCCTGATTGGCGGAGGTCGGAACGGAATCGACGCTGGCCGGATGCGCCTGCTGCTTGTTCTCGGAGACCAAAGCCGCGGCAGTGACCTGCGCGATCATCAGGCCGGAGTTGATGCCGGGCTCGGGTGTCAGGAACGCCGGCAAGCCCGACAGAGCCGGATCCATCAGCAGCGCGATGCGCCGCTCCGACAGCGATCCGATCTCACAGATTGCCAGCGCCAGGATATCAGCCGCGAGCGCAACCGGCTCGGCGTGAAAATTGCCGCCTGACAGCACATCGCCAGTGTCAGCGATGACCAGTGGATTATCTGACACACCGTTCGCCTCGGTGATCAGCGTCGCTGCAACGTGGCGCATCAGATCGAGTGCCGCACCCATCACCTGCGGCTGACAGCGCACCGAGTAAGGATCCTGGATGCGCGTATCGCCCGTGAGATGCGAGGCGCGGATCTCGCTGCCGGTCATCAGCGCGCGCAGCGCCGCTGCCACCTCGATCTGACCGCGATGCCCGCGCAGCGCATGAATGCGTGGATCGAACGGCGTATCGGAGCCGCGCGCCGCATCGGTCGCGAGCGCACCGCTGATCAGTGCGCCCTGGAACACGCGCTCGATGGCGAGCAACGCCAGCAAGGCGTGCGCAGTTGAGAACTGCGTGCCGTTGAGCAGCGCCAGGCCTTCCTTGGGCCCGAGCGTCACCGGCGCAAGGCCGGCGCGCGCGAGAGCCGCGGCTGCCGGCATGCGTTCGCCCTGATGGTACACGTCGCCCACACCAATCATCGCCGCAGCCATATGAGCGAGCGGCGCAAGATCGCCCGACGCGCCGACCGAGCCTTGGCTCGGCACCAGCGGGATCACGTCGCGCGCCAGCATGGCCGCGAGGAGTTTGAGAACATCCGGACGCACGCCGGACGCGCCCCGCGCCAGGTTGGCGAGCTTGAGCGCCATCATCAGGCGAACGGTTGGCAGCGGCGTTGGATCGCCAACACCGGCAGCGTGTGACAAAACAAGATTGCGTTGCAGCGTCGCGAGGTCGTGCGTGTCGATGCGAATATTCGCGAGCCGGCCAAAGCCCGTGTTGATCCCGTAGACCGCGTTGCCGCGGCGTACGATCTGGGCGACCGTCGCAGCGGTCGCCGCAACAGCAGTCAGCGCGCTATCAGCAAGTTCTATCGGCGCCCCGCGCGCGACCGCGCGCCAGTCGGACAGCGAGAGCGCCTCGCCGGTGACCACAATGGAGCTCATCTGCCGTTCCACACCCGCGCGTACAGCGGATTGAAACCGATGCGATACACGAGTTCCCCCGGCCGTTCGATCGACCAGATGGCGAGATCACAGCACTTACCCCGCTCGAGCGTGCCGATGTCGGCGTGGCGGCCGAGCGCGCGCGCTGCCTCGCGGCTGACGCCGGCGATCGCTTCCTCGACGGTGAGCCGGAACAACGTCGCGGCCATGTTCATGATCAACAACAGCGAGGTCACTGGCGAAGTACCGGGATTGCAGTCGGTCGCAATTGCGATCGGGACGCGATGGCGGCGCAACGCGGCAACGGGCGGAAGCTGGGTTTCGCGCAGCACGTAGTAAGCGCCCGGCAGCAGCACCGCGACGGAACCGCTCCGCGCCATCGTGGCGAC
>JAFAXD010000246.1 GCA_019241285.1 Xanthobacteraceae bacterium
CATCGTGGCGTTCATCACGCTGCCCGCGTCCGCGACCTCGGCGATCGTGTTTGGTGCCGTGATGGGGCTGGGGTGGCTTTCAACTGTGCCGCCCACCAATGGGTTGGTCGCGGTGATGTTCGGCACACGCTGGCTCACCATGCTGGCTGGCGCGGCGTTCTTCAGCCACCAGGTCGGCGGCTTCCTCGGCGTTTGGCTCGGCGGTGAGGTCTATGCGCGGACCGGCTCGTACAACGCCGTATGGTGGCTCGCGGTGCTGTTCGGCTTGCTCTCCGCCGTGATCAACCTGCCGATCGTGGAGAAGCCGGTGGCGCGGCTCGCAGCGCAACCGGTGTGATGTAATTCGTCTCCCCCGCACGAGAACACCCCTTGACGAAACGATAAGCAAAAAGAACTAACGGGTATGGTTCTCGGGGACCGTTTCCCTCGGGCTGTTTGACAAATGAATCAGACTTTGCGGCCATCCTTCGAGACGCTCACGCGCTGTTGCGCGTGAGCTCCTCAGGATGAGGTCTGAGTTTGTTGAATCGCAGCTAACCACAGCCCTTATCTTGAGGAGCCCTCGCGGAGCGAGGGCGTCTCGAAGGATGGCCGCACGTCATGTATGGAGATAAACGTCATCTATGCGGGTGAGGTCATCAATGGCTGCACTTCATTTACGCGAGCCACGTCATGCATGGATGCACGCGACGTCATGTATGGAGAAAACGTCACCTATGACAAAAACGTCATCTATGACGCCAGCGGGGTGTCGCGATAAACCTCTTTGACCGGGCAGGTCAGACCGAACTCCGGTAGCGTGAGTTCATCCCCAGTATGCAGGACCCGCGAACGCCAGCCGTCGGCCGTGCGTTGGTCTACGGTGATCTCCGCGCGGTCCTGGCGCACCAGCAGAATGCACGTACAGGATGGATGCGCGCGGTAGATGTCGCACTTGCCCTCGATGACATCTTTGTCGCTGTCCGAGAGAACCTCCGCCACCAGGTAAAATCGATCAGCGTAGCGCGGGTCGGAATTTTCCTCCTCGCCGACCACGGCCACATCGGGCTCCGGATCGTAGGGCACCGTCGAGACGATATTCACGCCGATGTCGTGATAGGCGGCGAGCGCCGGATTGTGGCGTTTGAGCGCGGCGTTCAAAAGGTTCTCGAGATTGGTCGCGATCCGCTGATGCCGACGGTTCGGCGGAGCCATCATCATCGGCACGCCCTCGATCAATTCCCAATGCTCCTCGTCCGGACGCGAGCCGAGCCACGCGCGGAACGAGGCGACCGAAAGCATGGGAGAGTTCTGGCGCACCGCGCCGACCATCAGTTCTGTCTCCAGATCGCACCCGCCAGGAAGCATAGCCAATGTCGAACGCCCGGTCATCTATGGCGAGCAACGTCACCTATGGCAGATCCGTCATTGCGAGCGAAGCGATCCAGCGCTGAGGCGCCGCACTGGATTGCTTCGTCGCTCCGCTCCTCGCAATGACGAGGCTGGTTTTCATCCGGCCTGGGTCGAGAACATAGGCGATGAACTATGGCGAACGACGTCACCTATGGCAGAAACGTCATCTATGCGCAGCGCCAAGCTCATCCGGGACAGCGCCGTGCATTTTGCATAAGCTCGGGGCGGCCCAGACCAACGGAACCCCTTCATGCCCGCCACGACCCTCGACTCGCTGATCTTTCGCGACATCTTCACCACGGAAGCCATGCGCCGCGTGTTCGCGGATGAGCAGCGCACCGCGTTCTATCTGGAGATCGAGGCCGCGCTGGCGCGGGTGCAGGGCCGGCTCGGCATCATTCCGGCCGAAGCGGCGCGCGAGATCGAGAGCAAATGCAAAATCAAGAATATCGATCTCAACAAACTCAAAGCTCAGACTGAGCGCATCGGGTATCCGATCCTCGGCGTGGTGCAGCAGATCGTCGCCGTCTGCGCCAATGGCCTGGGTGAGTGGTGCCACTGGGGCGCGACCACCCAGGACATCACCGATACGGCGACCGTAATGCAGATCCGCGCCGGCCTCGTGCTGGTCGAAGCTGAGATGGAAAGGATCGCGGCGGCGTTGGCCGACTTGGCGCACCGCTATCGGCTGACACCTATGGCCGGACGCAGCAACCTGCAGCAGGCGGTGCCGATTACCTTCGGCTTCAAAGCGGCGTCGCTCCTCGCCGCGTTTCAACGCCACCGCCAGCGGCTCAAGGAGCTGCGTCCGCGCGTCCTCGTCGGCGAGTTCGCCGGCGCCGCCGGCACGCTGTCGTCGCTCGGCGCGGATGGCCTCAACGTGCAGGCCGCGCTGATGCAGGAGCTCGGTCTCGGGCAACCGGAGATCGCCTGGCATACGGTGCGCGACCGTATTGCCGAGGTTGGTGCATTCCTGGCGCTGCTCACCGGGACGCTCGGCAAGATCTCCATGGACGTGAAGCTCCTGATGCAGACCGAGGTCGGCGAGGTGTTCGAGCCGTTTCATGAAGGGCGCGGCTCGTCGAGCACCATGCCGCAGAAGCGCAACCCGATTTCGTCACTCTATATTCACGCTAACACCGCCCTGGTACGCCAGCATGCGGCGGCACTATTCGAAGCGGCCGTCGCCGATCACGAGCGCTCCACAGGTCCGTGGGAGATCGAGTGGATTGCGCTGCCAGAGATTTTCCTGCTCAGCGCCGGCGCGCTGGCGCAGACCCGGGTGGTGGTCGAAGGCCTGCAAGTCGACGAAGCGCAGATGCGTGCGAACCTTGATATCACTCACGGTACCATCGTGTCCGAAGCCGTCATGATGGGACTGGGGCCCTATCTGGGGCGTCAGCGCGCACACGATCTCGTCTATGATATCTGTCGTGCAGCGACCACAAGCCGGACGTCGCTTGTCGAACTGTTGGCGCGCAATCCTGAGATCAGCAAACACCTGTCTCGTACTGAGCTCGAGCGCATGGTCGATCCGGCACATTATCTCGGACTTGCCGGTGAAATGGTTGACCGGGTGCTCGCGATAGAGCAACAAGCGCGAAGCTAGGCTTCCTCCTGCGACGTGCCCTCGCTGCGGCTTTCGCGACCGAACCCCCTCGTGCGTGCCGAGTTCCAAACCCATGGGAACGATCATCGTCCTTGATCTGATGGGCGGCGTGGCCTTGCTGCTGTGGGGCCTGCACATGGTCGAAAGCGGCATTCTGCGCGCCTTCGGCTCGCAGCTACGGCAATTCCTCGGCAAGGCGCTCAACAATCGGTTCGCCGCGTTTGCGGCGGGACTGCTCATGACGGCGCTGCTTCAGAGCAGTACCGCGACCGGGCTGATCACTGCGTCGTTCGTCGCCGAAGGCTTGGTGGCGCTCGTGCCTGGGCTCGCCATCATGCTTGGCGCCAACGTCGGCACGACGCTGATTGTCTTCGTTTTGTCATTCAACGTTGCGGCGGTCGCGCCGATTTTCTTTCTCATCGGCTTGATTGCGTTCCGCGCCGGCGGCCGCACCCGGATCAAGGACCTTGGTCGCGTCGCCATCGGCTTGGGGCTGATGCTGCTCGCGCTGCATCTCCTGTTCGATGCGCTGGCGCCGGCTGAGAATGCGCCGGCGGTGCGAGTCGTGCTCGAAGCGATCGCCAACGATCCGGTGTTTTGCATTCTCATCGCGGCGGCGCTGACCTGCGCGGCCCATTCCAGCATCGCCATCGTGCTGCTGGTGATGTCGCTGACCTACTCCAACTTCATCACGCCCTTCGCGGCGCTCGCGTTTGTTCTCGGCGCCAACCTGGGCAGCGCGCTCAATCCGGTGTTGGAGGCGGGCCGCCGCAACGACCCGACGAGTTATCGGCTTCCGGTCGGCAACTTGTTCAACCGCATCGTCGGCGTCGTGCTGGTGGTGCCATTCCTTCACCCGATCGCTCGTGCGCTGAGCGCCTTTGAGCCCGACGCCGCCCGTATGACGGCCGAATTCCATCTCCTCTTCAATGCCGCGCTGGCGCTGATCTTCCTCGGGCTGCTCGATCCGTTCGCCGCGCTCCTGCGCAAGTTGTTTCCGCCGCGAAAGGGCACCGACGACCCCTCGGCACCGCGCTATCTTGATGAGGGATTGATCGAGGCGCCGTCGCTGGCCTTGGGCGATGCAGCCCGTGAGACGTTGCGCGTGGGCGACTTTGTCGAGACCATGCTCCGAGACGTCATGCGGGGGTTGTTGACCAACGACCGGGCGCTCGTCGCGCAGGTGTCGCGCCAGGACCGCGCCGTCGACAAGTTGAGCGAGGCGGTCAAGCTCTACGTGACGGAACTCATGCGCGGCGGCTTGGCCGAGCGCGAGAGCCAACGCGCGACCGAAATCATTTCGTTCGCCATCAACCTGGAGCACATCGGCGACATCATCGACAAGAACCTGTGCCAGACGGCGCTGCGCAAGAGCAAACACAATCTTCAGTTCTCCGCTGATGGAGCGGCTGAGCTCGAGGCCTACCACCGGCGCGTACTCGAAAACTTCAAGGTTGCGCTGGTCGTGTTCATGTCAGGTGATGTGGCGGGAGCGCGAAAACTGGTTGCCGAGAAGGCAGACATGCGCAACGCCGAGCTTGCTGCGGCCGAGCGTCACCTCCAGCGGCTGCGCGAAGGCCGCCCGGAGACCGTGGAGACGACGTCATTGCACCTGAGCGTTCTGCGCGACCTGAAGCGCATCCACTCACATATCTCCTCGGTCGCCTATCCGGTTCTGCAGAGCATCGGCGAAGCCGTCCCCGAGCCGGCGGGTGATTGAGCCCAGCAGAAGCTTTACCGCATCGATTGCGACTGCGGCGTATCCGTCTGCCGCCGGATCGGGATCCTGGCGTAGGGCACCCACGACTTGCTCAGCACCTCATCGAGCAGCGTCTTGTCGATATAGGGATAGATCAGTTTCTGAAACGCAAAATCGACCTCGCCCCATTCGGTCTTGCAGGCGGGGACGCGGCTCTTGGGCAAATATCCTTTGTCGACCACATCGGCAAACATGACTGGATCTGCGCCGTAGGCGAGACAGAGCAGGTTATAGAGGCGCTGCATGGGCGCGCCATGGACGTCCGCAAAGGCCGTTATCGGCACGATGACGGTCTGCTTTTTCACGTATTCGGCGTACATGTAGGCGGCGCCCTGGATCAGCTGGGGTGCATTGGCCTTGCCGATCCGGATCAGGACATGGGCGGCGAATTGATCAGCGTCGTCTTCCGGCCGGCCGAACAATGGTACGTCCAACAGGTCGAACACCGCATGGCCCATTTCGTGCGACGCCGTGAACAGGAATTCTCCCACGACAGCGTCAACCGGCGTTATCCCGTCCGGCGATGTCTCGGCCGGCGCCATGTCGCGTAGGTCGCGCAAATACTCGTAGCACAGGGTGACCGTCGGCCGCTGATACCATGCATTCGACATGCCGCATTGGGTCGTCTTCACCGTCAATTCCATCGGCAACCGCAGCGGGCTGAAGATCTCTTGGACCTTTTGCAAGGGCCGGCGGCGCATCATGATCTCGTAAACGGGCCTGAGCTGCGGATCGGTCGGCTCGTCATACTGGACGCGGATCCGGTTCGGCTGCAGGTCCGGCTGGTCGCCGTTGAGGAACGTCTGCCAAGCTTCGTTGGCGGTTTGCGCGTGCAGCACAGAGCCGGAACCCCACGCGACCAGCGCAGCGACCGGAGCGAGCGCTAGAATTGCGATTTTCTTCATTGTCACCTCGGCGTCATCCACCCGGTTGGGGCCCTGTATACACGATCGGTTCCGCTCCTTGGATGCGTCTTATCGGAGCGCTCGGATTGACTGCAAGGAGCGCGCCAGCGACTACCGGCCTCGGGTGCTCGCGGTTGCGGCCAATGCGCTCAAATCCTTTCACATCCTCGCGACGCAAATCCGGCAATACAGCGTTGCTGCTTTCATCGGATTGGCACGGTTGATTGCCGCCACGGCGCTCATATCTCGCATTGCACAACACAGGCGGATGCATCGGCACCCGAGCGGTAGCCAGCGCGCATGGCTCTGCATCGATGCCACCCCAGACCTGACCCAGACGTTTTGTTCAATGTTCCAACTCGCGAGGATCAAGTCCCGTGGGCATCGTCCGATTTGCACTCCGGCTCCCGCACACGTTCTATGTGCTCGCAGCCCTTATTCTGTTTCTCGGCGCGACTGCCATCCTGTCGATGCCGACCGATATCTTTCCCGAGATCGACATCCCGGTCGTCACGGTGATCTGGCAGTACACCGGGCTGCGCACCCCGGAAATGGAGCAGCGCGTTACCACGTACAGCCAGTACGCGATCTCGAGCAGCGTCAACGGTATCCGCGATATTGAGGCGCAGACACTCAATGGCGTGTCGGTTCAAAAGATCTTCTTTCAACCTGATGTGAACCTTGATCTCGCGATCTCACAGATCGTCGCGGCGACCAACTTCATCCGCGTCCTGCTGCCCGCCGGCATTCAGGCGCCGGTCGTCGTGCAATACAATGCGTCGAGCGTTCCGGTGCTGCAGATCGGGCTGTCCTCCGACACGCTCAACGAGCAGCAGCTCTACGACTATGGCATCTACCGGCTGCGCCAGCAGCTCGCCCCGATTCATGGCGTCACCCTGCCGACGCCGGCAGGCGGCAAGTACCGGCAGATCATGGTCGACATCGACCCGGTGAAACTGCAAGGCAAGGGCCTTACGCCCAATGACGTCGTCAACGCGATCAACGCCCAGAACCTGACCTTGCCATCGGGCACGGCCAAGATCGGCGAGACCCAGTACACGGTGCGCACCAACGCGCTGCCGACCTCGATCGACGACCTCAACAATATCCCGGTGAAATTCCAGAACGGCGCCACCGTGTTCGTGAAGGATATCGGCCAGGTCCACGACGGCTGGCTGGTGCAGCAGAACGTGGTTCGCACCGAAGGTCAACGCTCGGTCCTGCTGAGCATCATCAAGAACGGCAACGCGTCCACGTTGGCTGTGGTCAACGCCGTAAAGGATGCGCTGGTGACCGCCCGCAAGGCGGCGCCATCGGGCATGGAGATCCGCGAATTGTTCGACCAGTCGGTCTTCGTCACCGCGTCGCTGCGCAGCCTGTTGCGCGAGGGTGCCATAGCGGCGGGATTGACCGCGCTGATGATCGTGCTCTTCCTCGGCTCCTGGCGCTCGACCCTGGTGGTGATGATCACCATTCCGTTGGCGATCCTGAGCTCGCTGGTGGTCCTCTACTTCCTCGGTGATACCATCAACACCATGACGCTCGGCGGCCTCGCGCTTGCTATCGGCATCCTGGTCGACGACTCCACGGTGACGATCGAAAACACGCACCGGCTGCTGACCGAAGAGGGCATGGCGCTGCCGCAGGCGACCCTGCACGGCGCCGCCGGCATCGCGGTGCCGACCCTGGTCTCGACGCTCGCCATCAGCTGCGTGTTCGTGTCCGTGGTGTTCCTGCACGGGCCGGCCAAATACCTGTTCACGCCGCTCGGGATGGCGGTCGTGTTCGCCATGCTCGCATCATACGGGCTGTCGCGAACGCTGACGCCGATCACCATCGGCCTGCTGCTCAAGAACGAGCGCCATGGCGCCGAGGCCGGGCAGGGGTGGTTCGCGCGCATGCACGGACGTTTCGAGCATGCGTTCGAGCGTATGCGCACGCGCTATGGGACGCTGCTCACGGTACTGTTACGGCGGCGCTTGATCGTGCCGGTCATCGCTGTCGCGATGCTGGCGCTGGGCGGCACGCTGTTCGTCTTCGTCGGACGCGATTTCTTCCCGGTCATCGACGGCGGCCAGATTCAGCTGCACGTGCGCGCGCCCGCCGGCACCCGCATCGAGAAGACCGAGCAGATCTTTCAGGCAATCGAGGACAAGATCCGCGCGGTCATTCCGGCGGACGAGCGCGAGATGATCGTCGACAACATCGGCTTGCCGGCGCGCACCTACAACTATGCCTTCGGCGATGGCACCGCGATCGGCGTCAACGATGGTGTGATCCTGGTGGCCCTGAAGGAAGGTCACCAGCCGACCGCGCAATATGTGCGCAAGCTGCGCGAGGTTTTGCCCGCGGCGTTTCCGGAGGACATCTTCTACTTCCAAGCCGCCGACATGGTGACGCAGATTCTCAATTTCGGCATCCCGGCGCAGATCAACGTGCGCACCGTCGGCTATGATCGCGCCACCAACCTGCGCGTCGCCAAGGAGCTGCAGCACCGTATCGCCGCGATCCCCGGCGTGGCCGATGCGCATCTGCAGCAGGAACTCAATGCGCCGGAATTCTATGCCGAGATCGATCGGGCGCGCGCCGCCCAGCAGGGATTGACCGCCAACAGCATCGCCAGCGCACTCAACATCTCGCTCAGCTCGTCCGAGCAGGTAACGCCCAACTTCTGGACCGATCCGAAGAACGGCACGCCCTACTATCTGGCGGTGCAGACTCCGGAGCGTGAGGTGAGCTCGCTCAATGACCTCAAGAACACGCCGGTGACGACGAGCCTGTCGCCGAGCGGGGAGCCGGTACCTGGCCTGCTCGCCAACATTGCGACGCTCTCGCGCGAAGCGGTGCAGACGAATGCCAATCAAGCCAACATCCAACCACTCTACGAGGTCTACGCCAATGCGGACGGGCGCGACCTCGGCTCGATTGCAACCGAGATCAACAAGATCGTGGCCGATGAGCAGAAGCAGCTTACGCCCGGCAACCGCATCGAGGTGGTCGGCCAGATCGACAGCATGAATGCCGCCTTCCGCGATCTCGCGATCGGGATCCTGTTTGCCGCGGTGTTCGTCTATCTACTGATGGTCGTGAACTATCAGACCTGGGGCGATCCGTTCGTGGTGATCCTGGCCCTGCCAGCTACGTTCTGCGGCATCGTTACCATGCTGTACCTGACCGGTACGACGCTGAGCGTCCCCTCGCTGATGGGCGCCATCATGGCCGTCGGTGTCGCTTCCGCGAACTCGATCCTGCTGGTCACCTTCGCGCGCGAGCAGCAACTCGCCGGCATGACGGCATTCGATGCGGCGATCGCGGCTGGCCGCACGCGTATCCGGCCGGTGCTGATGACCGCGGCGGCGATGATTGTCGGCATGATCCCGATGGCGATTGGCGGAGCCGGCGAAGAGCAGAATGCGGCGCTCGCTCGCGCCGTCATCGGCGGGCTCCTGTTTGCGACGCCAACAACTCTGCTGATCGTTCCTTACCTGTTTGCCATGCTGCGCAAGGGCAATGACGGCAAACCCGCGCGCGGTGTGTTTGCGGAGGATTTACAATGAGAAGATCGTTTTGGATCGTATTGTTGCTGTTTCTGGCTGGGCTCCTCGGCTACGGCACCTGGCTGCACTTTTCCCTGCATGCGCAGGTGATGGAGACGGCTAAAGCGCGGGCCGAGTTTGTGCCGAACGTCCGCGTTGCTGCCGTGCAGGCGAGCACGCCGACCTGGCCGATCACCTTGCCCGCCAGTACGAGCGCTTTTGCGGCTGCCAACATTTACGCGCGCGCCACCGGCTACATCTCGCGCCGCGACGTCGATATCGGCGATCACGTCAAGGCAGGCCAGCTCTTGGCCGAGATCACCGCACCCGAGCTTGATCATCAGATCGCACAATCCGAGGCGACGCTGGTGCAGTTGAAGGCCGCGTTGCAGCAGTCGCAAGCCAATCGCGATCTCGCCAACGTAACGTGGGGACGCGACAAGCCGCTGGTCGACAAAGGCTGGGTTACGCCCCAGCAAGGCGATACTGATCGGCTGAACCTCGCGGCGCAGGACGCCGCCGTGGGCGTCGCGCAAGCCAACATCAAACAACAAGAGGCGCAGCTTCAGGTCTTGCATCAGCAGAAGGACTACCAAAGCGTGGTGGCGCCATTCGACGGCGTGATCACCCAGCGCAACATCGATATCGGCAGCCTGGTGCAGGCCGACGCCACCAGCGGCACGTTCATGTTCACCATCATGCATACCGACGTCATCCGCGTGCAGCTCTATGTTCCGCAGGAAGCTGCCTTCGGCCTCAAGCCGGGCGTGCAGGCGAACATCCGCGTTCCCGAGCTGCCGGGTCGCATCTTCCCAGGCTCGGTCACGCGGCTTGCCAATGCGTTGCAGCCGACCTCGCGCACCTTGTTGACGGAGATCGACGTGCCCAATCCGGACGGCGCGCTCACGCCGGGGATCTATTGCCTGGTTGATCTGAAAATTCCGCGTGCCGCACCCTCGCTCATCGTTCCGTCAGCGGCGCTGATCTTCAATCAGGACGGAATGAGCGTGGCGGTGGTGGAGAACGGCGTCGCCCATCTGCGAAAGGTCAACGTGGTGCGCGACCTCGGCACCAGCGTCGAGGTGGACCAGGGCGTACGCGAAGGCGAGCAGGTGATCCTCAACCCATCAGTCGATCTCGCCGAGGGCAGCAAGGTGCAGCCGAAGACACCGCCGGCCACGAAGATGTCGTGAGCTTCCATGCCTTGCGGCCATCCTTCGAGACGCATGCGTGCGCAGCACGCATGCTCCTCAGGATGAGGGCTGAGTTTGTTGAAGCGCAACAACAACGGACCTCATCCTGAGGAGCTCGCGAGCTATTGCTCGCGAGCGTCTCGAAGGATGGCCACACGCACGCGTCGCCTACGCCCGCTGTGCGCGGCGGTGTTTGTCGAGCAAATGGATCGCGTGCCGTGCCGAGAGGATGGCGCCTTCCTGCCAGGCGCCGACGTGCGCGAGGTGCTCGCCCGCGAAGTAGAACGGGCCGTCCGGTGTGTTGAGTAAGGCGTACTCGCTCTCCTGATCGGCGCGAAAGCGGGCCGTGATACCGAGGCTGTAGGGCATCTTTGACCAGGTGACGACCATGCCGTGCTCGAGCTCTTGGCCGCGACCGGGATGCAGGCCATCGACCGCGGCGCGGCTTGCTGTTAGTTGCTCGGCGATTGGTTTTGACGCGAACGCATCGGCATCGTCCCGGGTCAGATAGCCGCCGAGCAGGATGCCCTTGTCTGAAAAGAAGCGATCGCTCGGGTACCAGACCAGGGCGGTCGGGCCTTTCACCCAGGAAATGCCGCCGTAGATCTGATCCTCGGTTTCCCAGAAGCGGCGCGCCTGCCAGGCGATCTTGATGGCGTCGCCATACTCGATCGCGCCGATGGCCGCCTTGTACGCCGGGGCAAAATCCGCGTCGATGCCGGCCAGCACCTTGAGCGGGATTGTCACCAGGCAATAGGCAGCCTCGATGGTCTTTTGCTGTCGGGTGCGTTTGTCGAGATAGACGACGCGCACGCCGTCGCCTTGCCGTCGCAGCGCCGTCACCTCGCTCGCGAGATGGATGATATTGGAGAGCCGTTTGGCGAACGCCTCGGGGAGCCGATCCATGCCGCCGACTGGCTGAAACATGGTGGCCTGGAAATCGAAGCTCTCCTCAAACAACACCGCGCCCCACATGTCGGCATCGAGCAGGACCGAAAGTGCAACGGGATCGCGCTTCATCTCGAGGTCACCGGCGGCACCTGGCAGGGTCCGGTAGCCCGAGCGGCTCGATCCGCGGAACTTGAGGTCAGGCGTGAGATCGCCGTAACGCCGCAGGAAGGCGAGCATGCGCTCCTTGTCGTGCGTGTTGAGCTCCTCATCGAGCGCGCCGGCATTGATCGCCTTGCCGAGCAGCTCGGAAATGGCGCCGCGCGTATCGTTGATCGCCTGGCGTAGCTCGATCGGCTTGCCGTCGTTGGCGGCCGGATTGAGCAGGCGCGCGCCGCGGCTGCTATTGACCTCGACCTCGAGCGGGACGCCCAACTCACGGCAATAGCCGAGCACGGCCTGATGGTGGCTCGGCAGCCGCGCCGGCCCGGCGTTCCAATAGAGTCCTGGGTCGAAAGCGGAGACTTGGCGCGAGCCGTCCGTCATCTCGATCGCGCTGCCGCGCCGGACCGTGAAATTGCGCCCGCCGACGCGCTCGCGTGCTTCCAGCACGGTGCAGTCATAACCGGCTCTGGTGAGTTCGTAGGCGGCCGACAGCCCGGCAACACCCGCGCCGAGGATCACGACCTTGGTGCCGTGCGCGTTGCCGCGCTCGAGTCTGACCGGCTCGGCCACCGCGGGTGCTACGAGACCAAGCGCCTGCATGGTCAGGTAGGTCGCCCGATAACCGCCGGCGCTGGCGACCCGGCTGAGAAATTCGCGACGCGTGGTCATGCATACTCCCCAAGCACGTGCATCAATTTTAACCAGCATCAGGCCGCGGGAAAACAGTTGAATATAGTCGCTGGATCGCGTTTGCTGGTGCGAACCGGCCGCCAAAATCAAAACGCCAAGGCCGTTCGGGTCGGAGGAGGAACTATGCGTCACGCAACCTGCATGCGCGGGCACCGT
>JAFAXD010000266.1 GCA_019241285.1 Xanthobacteraceae bacterium
GCCGGCAGGTTCGACATCGCGATAGGGCAGCTGCACCGAAAGGCACGCCGGGCAGGCGTCGCGCGGCGGATAGATCACGCTGCCGCACTCTTCGCACACCTGCAGGGCGAAGCGGCCTTCGGCGGCCGCCGCGGTCAGGCCCTGCGCGGTGCGGCTGCGCACCCCCTGGGGAGCGAGCGGCGCTCGCGTCTTGCGCAGCGGGTTCTTGCGCTTGGGTCGTGCGAGCGGCTCGGTCATTGCGCGCCTGCCAGCACCGCGGCGCCGGTCGCCAGCCCGCGATCATAGTTGATCATGCCGAACCCGGAGACAGCGGCGATCTTAGCGTCGCTGACCGCATGACCGAGCGGGTTTCCGATGAGTTGGCGCATCGCCTCGACAAGGCCCAGATAGCCGCCGGCGGCGCCGGCCTGGCCAACCGAGAGCTGGCCTCCGGAGGTGTTGTGCGGAAACGAGCCGTCGGTGGTGAACGTGTGCGCGCGCACGAAGTCGGCGCCTTCGCCTTTGCGGCAAAAGCCGAGGTCCTCCATCTGCATCATCACAATGACCGGATAGTCGTCATAAGTCTCGAGCAGATCAACCGCGTCAGGCTTAACCCCGGCCATGGCCCACAGCTCGTCTACGTCCTGGGCCCAGCCGCCGCGGACCTGCATCAGGTCCTGCGGGAATGCATTGTGGCGCTCGATGGTCGCAAGCACGCGCACATGGTCGAGACCGAGCGAGCGCGCCGCATCCTCGCGACAAACCAGGAATGCCTCAGCCCCGGCGCAGGGCATGACGCAATCAAACAGATGCACGGGATCGGCGATGGGCCGCGCCGCCATGTAATCATCAAGCGTGAGCTTGCCCTTCATCAGCGCGTGGGGCACCGCGCGCGCATTCTCGCGTTGAGCGACGCAGATCTTGCCAAAGTCCTCGCGTTTCGCGCCGTAACTGTTCATGTAGTTTTTGGTGATCAGCGCAAAAGACGCATTGGCGCCGCCGGAGCCATAAGGGTAGACCGCGTCCTGAGCGAAGCGGGAGAAGTTGGCCAAGGTCTTGCGGAACGAGTCGACGTGGTTGGTGTCGCCGGCAACGCAAGCCACAAACTCCGCATCGCCGGCTTGCACCGCGCGTGCCGCCCGCCGCAGCGCGACGATGCCGCTCGCGCCGCCGAGCGCAATGTGGTCAAGCCAGCGCGGTGACAGGCCGAAATGCTGGGTCAATCCGATCGCTGTGTCGGGACCGACGGTGAAACTCGACACGGACAAACCGTCGAAATCCTGATGCCGGATCCCGCTCTGACGCGCAAGCTCGCGCAGCGCGCGGCCGATCCACCAATGCGCGCTGTTTGTGGAATAGCGCCGATACGGGATGGTGACCGGCGCGCAGATCACCACGCCGTCGTAGTTGGCGCGGGTCATGGGTGAGTTCTCCCCTCCCCCCGCGAGCGAAGCGAGTGGCGGGGAGGGGTCGGGGGTGGGGGGCAATCGAGATCGCGGTGCAAGAAGAAGGGCCCCCCACCCCATCCCTCCCCGCCGCCCTTGCGGGCGGGGGGAGGGGGAACCGTACCGCACCGCTCAGCGACTACTCGCACTCGCATCATCACATAAACAACTGAATGTTTCCGAACGCGGCGTCGCAATTGACGATGTCCACGCGCTTGAGTTTGATCTTAAGTGTGCCGTCGATCACCGCTAACGTGTGCGTCGCCCATGCTGCATAGAGATCCTGCTGGTCGAGCCGCGTTTCCACGTAGTGCATGGGCGTCCACGTGACGTACCGGTTTGCCGCCTCGTCGCGTTTGTCGACCTGTGGTGTCTGCAGCACGTGATGGCAGCGGCTCTTCGGCTTCTGCGAGAAGGTGCGGTTGCCCTTGAGCCGCTCGACCCGAACCTTCAGCAACAGCTTGTCCTCATGCATGAGCGACGCGGTGAGCCGCGGGTCGGTCTGCCCCCATTCGAGCGGCATCCAGTAGATCCCGTCATCGGCAAACAAATCGAGCCATTCGTCCAAGCGATGCGTATCGATGAGCCGCGTCTCGTGCAGCACGAAATCAACCAGGTCCTGGTTACTGGGAACTTTCATCAGCCCGCCTGCTGCATCGACATGGTCATGAATTTCGACCAGGCATGGAATTGGTTGCGCATCTGGCGTTCTGACGTGCCATTGATCACGGCCGTCATGTCGGCCTGCTCGGAGGGCTCATAGAGCCGTCCGATGTTGACCCACTGGTTGGCGTCCACATGCAAGCCTTCCTGGGCGCGCTCATACATTTCGAGATCATCGTGGCCGACGACCGAGGTCGGCGCGTTGATCAGCCGGTTATAGACGAGGGTGCGCTCGAGCAGCATGTCGGGGGCATCGACCAGGCGGAAGGTCCAGGACTCCACCAAAGTCTTGTTGGCGGCGAGGGGCTTGAACACGCGGATGAGCTGGATCGGCCCCTTGATCATCAGGTTGGGGAAGTAGCAGGTGTTGTGCCTGTTCTCGCCGAGGATCGCCTTGGCGCGGTTCTCGCCGTAGGCCGCGACCATCTTGTCGTAGTAGCCCGGGATCGCCGAATAATCGGAATGGATCGAGTGGTGCACGCCGGTATAGCCGTGGCCGTTGGGAAAGACCTTGATCCCCATGTTCTCGAAGAACTCGTATGAGCTCATGAAGGGCCCGTAGATCTCGACCGCCATGGGCTTTTTGCTGCCTTCCGGCAGCTGCTTCCAGACCTTGATCGCGGTGCCGGCGGAGGATTCATGCGCCACCATCGGATGGCAGGTGTCGGTCTGGTTTTCGACCAGCATCTTCCAATTGCAGTTGTGCATGTAGCGCAGCACGCCGCCGGCGACCTCGAGCTTTCCGACCGGTGAGCGGTCGACCATGTTGTCGAAGCTCGTCAGGCTCTCGCCGAAAAATTCCTCGAAACCGGGGCCGACGTCATTGAGCTTGGCAAAGATGAAGCCGCGATAATTGTGAACATGGCGCACCGGCGCCAGACCCAGCACAGCGTGGCTCTGCTCGATGCCGGCATGCTCATAACCCTGGCGCAGTGGGATCGCGAGCAGCGAACCGTCGGTCTTGAAGCTCCAGGCGTGATAGGGACAGCGGAAGAATTTGCCGGTGTTGCCGCAGCCCTCTGCGGTGATGCGCGTGCCCTTGTGCGGGCAGCGGTTGTGGAGGACGCGCACCGTGTCGTCGCTGTGACGCACCATCAGCACCGGCTGCAGCCCGACGGTCGTGGCGAAATAGTCGCCGTGGTTAGGCACCTGGCTTTCGTGCCCGACATAGACCCACGTGTTGCCGAAGACGTGCTCCATCTCCAGGGCGAACACCTCGTCGTCGACATAGACGTCGCGGTGCACCTCGGTCTCGCGGATCAGGGCCTTAATGGCTTCGACATTGCCGCGGTATTTCCCCATCATCGCCTCCGTTCAGGCCGACCACAAAATACTTTAAGCTTAAAATTATTTTGGTCAAACCCAGGGCTTTGTCCCAACAGGTTCGCCCAACTATTTTGTGGGATACAACGAACTCAGGAATCGCTATCCGCTCCCCAGGAGGAGCATAGCGGCTATGTCATCGAGCGATATTTTTACAAATGCATCACTTGAGGTGTCGGCGCGCGGGCGACCGATCCCCGAATTGACCGAGTGGTGGCGCGCAGGCTCGGAAGTCTTCCTGCCCTGGTTGCCCGGCGATGAAGCCGCCCACCAAGTCCAGGTCGCCAAGGCAATTGCTCAGGCCGGGTTTCATCCGGTGCCCCACCTTGCTGTACGCCGCCTCGCGAGTGCGCACGAGCTCGATGAATTCCTGGCGCGGGCCGCAGGTGAAGCCAACGTGTCACGCCTGTTGGTGATTGCCGGTGACATCGATCAGCCCAAGGGGCCGTACGGATCGAGCCTCGACGCGCTCGTGAGCGGGCTGCCGCAGAAGCAAGGTATCAAGCAGATCTATGTGGCCGGGCACCCGGAAGGTCACCCGCGCGTGCCGCGTGAGATCATGGACGAAGCTTTGCGGCAGAAACTCGCCTGGGGCCGCGACAATGGGATCAGCATGGGTGTCGTGACGCAGTTCTGCTTCGAGGCCGAGCCCGTGATAGAGTGGCTGGCGCGCTTCCAGGCTGAATTCACGGAAGCCGCGCGCATCGGGATCGCCGGGCCGGCAAATCCAGCGACCCTGTTGAAGTTCGCGCTGCGCTGTGGCGTCGGCAATTCGGTGCGCGCCCTCCAGCGCCAAGCCGGACGCTTCACCCGCCTGCTCACGGAGACGGCGCCCGACGAGTTGGTTGATGACCTCATCAGCGCCGCTGCCGCCGGCAAGATCCGTCTGCCGCAGTTTCACGTCTTTCCGTTCGGCGGCCTGCGCACCGCCGCGCGCTGGATCCGCGCCCGGCAGGCAATCGAGCTGGCCGCCGCGCGGTCGTAGAGGTTTATCTCAACGCGAGCAGCAGGCGACTCCCTCCCCGCCACTCGCTTCGCTCGCGGGGGGAGGGGAGGAGAAACCGCATCGCCCAGGTGTTTCACTCCAGCGGCAATACGTTGGTGTACTTCACCTGCTCCAGCGCGAAGCTCGATTCGATCGAGGCGATGCCTTCCAGTCGCGTGAGCTTCTGTTTCAGGAACCGGTCATAGGCGGCGAGGTCGGCGACCACGACGCGCAGCAGATAGTCGCGTGGGCCGGTCATCAGGTAGCATTCCAGCACTTCCGGCCAGCGCGCGATCGCCTTGGTGAAGCGGTTGAGCGCCTCTTCGCGCTGGCTCTCGAGCTTGATCGACACGAACACGCTCGCCGGCAATCCCACTTTTTCCTGGTCGAGCACCGCGACGTAGCGGGCGATGATGCCGCTCTCTTCCAGGAGCCGCATGCGGCGCAGGCACGGGGAGGGCGAGAGCCCGACCTTGGCGGCGAGTTCGGCGAGGCTGATACGCCCATCGGCCTGCAAGGTGGCGAGGATTTTGCGGTCGACCGCGTCGAGCGATTTGGTCGGTGTCGAATGCGCGAGCGAATTTGCCATCGGCAGAGCCTGCTGAATTTCGCGAGAGATTTGGCAGAGATTGCCAATATGGAGCCATACAGTGGTGTATTTCGGCAAAAAATTCCAGGCCGTTGAACGGTAGAATCGCCCATAGCCGGAAAGCCGTAGCCATGCCCGACGCAACCTTGCCCCATTCGGACGATTTGGAGATCCTGCGCGCCCTGGAGCGCAAGGTGCTTTGGCTCGCCGCCTGGACCATCCACAACGCCAATCATCTGCGCGAGAACACGGATGGTCTGAAGGTCGGCGGCCATCAGGCCTCGTCCGCGTCCCTCGCCGCCATCATGACGGCACTCTATTTCCACGTTCTGCGCCCGGAGGATCGCGTCGCCGTCAAACCTCACGCGAGCCCGATCTATCACGCGATCCAGTATCTGCTCGGGCGGGAGGGCCGCGTGCGGCTGGAGCGCTTCCGCGCCTTCGGCGGCGCCCAGAGCTATCCATCGCGCACCAAGGACGACGATGACGTCGACTTCTCGACCGGCTCGGTCGGGCTCGGCGTGGCGCAGACACTGTTTTCCTCGCTGGTTCAGGATTACGTGCGCGCGCACGGCTGGGCCGGACAGAATCCCGAAGGGCGCGTGATCGCGCTCGTTGGCGATGCCGAGCTCGACGAAGGCAATGTGTTCGAAGCGCTGCTCGAGGGCTGGAAGCAGGGCCTGCGCAATTGCTGGTGGGTCGTCGACTACAACCGCCAGAGCCTTGATGCGGTCGTGCGCGAAGGACTGTGGGCGCGCTACGAGGCGCTGTTCCGTGCCTTCGGTTGGGATGTGGTCATTCTCAAATACGGTTCGCTGCAGCAGCAGGCTTTCGCTGAGCCGGGCGGCGATGTTTTGAAGACTTGGATCGACCAGTGCCCGAACCAGCTCTATTCGGCGCTTGTGTTCCAAGGTGCTGCCGCGTGGCGCAAGCGGCTGATGCAGGACATCGGCGGTGACGCTGC
>JAFAXD010000362.1 GCA_019241285.1 Xanthobacteraceae bacterium
GCTTCACCTCGCCTTGCGGCGTGCTCGGTGCCCGGCAGCGCGCCTCAAGCACCTTGCGCATCTTCGGCCGGAGCCGAACTTCTCTTGCTTCGGGAATCATCCCAATCTTGAATCATGACTCACCCAAGAAGAAAAGCGGGTACTAGCTCCGTTCCGGGGGCTGCCTAAATTGGGATAACCGCTGCCCGGCCTCGGGACAGTGATGCAACAGGCCCCTTGCAGCCGTCCGTTGGGGGTGCGCCCTCAATGCCGAACGTTGTGGCAAGTTCTCTAACGCCAACAGGAGTTACGACGAGCGCGCGGCTATCCCTGACATGCTCGACCCAATCGTGCTCGAGAGCGTGACGAAGAATGGCAGCGCCGACGGCCCCGGCCAGATGCGGCCGGCGCTCGCTCCAGTCGAAACAAGGGCGACAGAACACGCGGCGCCTGGAGACGAGGCGAAGATCGACGCCCAACTCATCGAAGAATGACCGACCGGCATCGGTGAGTTGTCCGCCGTCCTCGTCGAGCAGAATAAACGACTGTTGGACCAGCCGGTCGGCGATTGCGACGGCGATGCGGCCGGCCATGTGGTCATAGCACGTGCGCGCGTGTCGGAGCGTCTCTCCGCCGCGCCAGAGATTGCGCTGCCGGGCGGGGCCTTCCTGCGCCACGACCATGAGACCTTCCAGCACGCGCGCCACGTGCGGAGAGGCCAGGCGGAAATATCGTCGTCGGCCCTGCTTTGCGAGCGCGAGCAACCCGGCGTCGCTGAGTTTCGCAAGATGGCCACTCGCTGTCTGCGGCGCCACGCCAGACACATAGGCGAGCTCCGAGGCGGTCAACGTCCGGCCATCCATCAGCGCGCTAAGCATGTTCGCGCGCGCTGGATCGCCGATGAGTGCCGCGACCTGTGCGATTTTGGGTCCCGTGTCCATGTCTTTCTCGTACGCCGACGAGGACGCAGTGCCAAGCATAAATACTTCGGTCAAGACCGTAGTGTTTCTGCGAGACCGGTTCGATCAAGGGACTTAGGTTGCCTGGACGCCAATAAGCCCGGCGAAGGAACTGCCACGATGAGGCGAAAGATCATCCCGCAGCTCCGAATATTCGATTGTTATCGATTGACCATCGCAAAGCGGGCTGATCTGGGCCGTCAAATTCTTACAGGCAACTGAGTGTGATCATGCAAACAACTTCGCTCAACACAACGCAGCCGCAACTGGCCCCCTCCGCCAACACCTCATCCCATTCGCCTCTCGCGACGGCGCTGGCGCTTGCTGCCACGAGCCTCGGCCTTGGTGTGGTGCAGCTCGATATTACCATCGTCAATACTGCGCTAAGCAGCATCAGCACCTCGCTCGGCGGTAGCGTCTCCGAGCTGCAATGGGTGGTGACCGCCTATACCATCGCATTCGCCGCCTTCATTCTGACCGCTGGCGCGCTCGGCGATCGCCTCGGCGCCAAACTGATTTTCGTCGCCGGCTTTGCGCTCTTCACGTTGGCTTCGCTCGCCTGCGCGCTGGCGCCGTCGGCGATATTCCTGATCGCCGCGCGATCCGTACAGGGTCTCGCGGCGGCTATCCTGGTGCCGAACTCCCTGGCGCTCCTCAACCACGCGTATATCGATCCGAAGGCGCGCGGCCGCGCGGTCGGATTCTGGGCCGCAGGTGCGAGCGTCGCGCTGACGGCCGGTCCGTTCGTCGGCGGCGCGCTGATCACGCTGGTCGGCTGGCGCGCGATTTTTCTCGTGAACCTGCCGATCGGCGCCGCGGGCCTCTGGCTCGCCTGGCGTTATGCCGAGGAGACGCCTCGGCTCGCGCAGCGCGGGATCGACCTGCCGGGACAGATCGCGGCGATTACAACCCTCGCCACGCTGGCCGGTGCCTTGATCGAAGGCGGCGCGCTCGGCTGGAGCCATCCGCTGGTGATTGTGGCCTTCGCGGCTGCGGCGTTGGTCGGACCTCTGTTCGTATGGCGCGAGGCATATGCGCAGCAGCCGATGCTGCCGCTGGCGCTGTTCCGCCATCCCATGTTTGCGCTGACCGCGCTGGTCGGGCTCCTCTTCAACATCGCCTTCTACGGTCTGATATTCGTGCTCAGTCTCTACTTCCAGAAAGTCAACGGCTGGTCGCCGTTCGCAACAGGCCTGGCCTTCGTGCCCATGATGGGCATGGTGCTGCCCGCCAACCTCGTCGCAGCGTCGGTCAGCGAGCGCCTCGGCGCGCCGCAAACCATTGCGCTGGCTTGTATGATCACCGCCGCGGGCTGCGTTGCGCTGCTCCCCATGGCCTTCGGCACAAGCTACGGGGCGATCGGCGCTCAGCTCATGGTCCTCGGCGGCGGGCTCGGCCTGCTCGTGCCGCCTTTGACCTCGACATTGCTCGGCAGTGTCGAGAAGTCGCGATCCGGCATCGCCGCGGGTGTGCTGAACGCGACGCGGCAGACCGGCAGCGTGCTTGGTGTTGCCCTGTTCGGTTCGCTGGTCGGAGGGAGCAACGCGTTCATTGCGGGTGCGCATGCCTCGCTGGCGATATCGGCCGCCGTGCTGCTTATAGGCGCAGTCGCGATCTGGTCCGGCCGAGCAAAGGTGGGACGATGAAGGGGGGCGGGCCGAGCTCGTCTGGTGCCCGGACGCCGAAGACCATGACGTCGTCGGGTTGACAGCCCGGCTGTCAGGGCTTTTATTCAGGCCACGGGGAATGCGATCTCCCCGCGAGGCGACATGCCCAAGAATCGCGTCCTGGTCACCGAGGGCGCAGCATGTCAGCATCTTACGCTTTAACTTCATCACATAGATTATCGCGACCGATCGGTGCGCCGAACGCCGACACTTATTGGCCTGCGCATCGACGGGGGACTGGCCGCGAACCGGCGTTGATCGCCGGCGCGACAGCAGGGCAATCGCATTTGCCTTCAAGGGGACTGTCGCGGGCTTGCCCGCCTCTCCCGGGGATCCGCGACCTCCCCATCAGATGGATATCCATCCAAGCGCTCGCCTGTCTCTCTCAGGAGGAATGACCTGTGGATGCACCTGTCTTTGCGATTTTTGCCGTTGCGGCCT
>JAFAXD010000418.1 GCA_019241285.1 Xanthobacteraceae bacterium
AAGGCCCTGTCCGGCATCGAGCCCCTGGCGCTGCGTGGCGTGAGGGTGCCGGGTGGCTATCGGATCACCGGCCGCCTGCCCTTCGTTTCCAATGTCGAGCCCGGCCATTTGTTTGCTGGAGTCTTCCGCATCGAGGGGTCGGAGCGGCTGGCGATGGCGGTGTTCCGCGCCGGGCATGAGCACGTGAGCCTGGTGCGCAGCGCACATTTCATCGCCCTCGAAGGCAGCGCGACCTACTCGGTGCAGATCCGCGACGCATTCGTGCCGGATGACGACGTGCTGAGCGAGGACGCCGCCACGTTCGTGACAAACATCCGCAAAGGATTCGTGCTGCTGCAGGCGGGCATTGGCCTGGGTGCTGCCCGCGGCGCCGCGCGGTCGATGGGCGCAGACGCGATCGGCCGGCGTCTCGGCGCAAACCTGCCACTGGGACCGGACGAGATTGATGCGCGGTGCGACGCGCTCGCCGCGCAGGTGCAGACCCTGGCGCGCGACCCGCAACCAACTGACCGGGCGGCTTTTCTCGAGGTGCTGCGCGCACGCCTTGCCATTTCCTGGCTGGCGCTGGAAGCGGCCCAGGCGGCCATGTTGCAATCCGGCGCGCGCGGATACCTGGCCGGATCCGAACCGGCGC
The DNA here is from genome assembly GCA_019241285.1 of Xanthobacteraceae bacterium. Taxonomy (GTDB): domain Bacteria; phylum Pseudomonadota; class Alphaproteobacteria; order Rhizobiales; family Xanthobacteraceae; genus JAFAXD01. Next base: position 635 of record JAFAXD010000418.1, read on the forward strand.
GTCGCCTGCGCGAAGCGCAGTTCGTGGCGCTCGTCACGCCGTCGGTGAAGCATATTGTGGCCGAGCTGGCGAAGGGCTAATTGCGCCCGCGCAGACATTTCCTGAAACATCGCCTATTCTCCGCGTGTGCCGACGACGCGACTGAGCCGCGCGCGGCAGAAGCGGAGGAACATGGATGTCGGAGCATGCCGACAGCGCACACCCAATTCATCGTCGCAACCTGTTGAAGGCGGCCGCAAGCGCCGCCGGCGCGATTGCCTTACCTCACAGCGTTTGGGCACAAAGCGCACCCCATCGCGGCGGCACGTTGCGTCTCACCATGCCGTACAACCCGGGCTCGGTCGATCCGATGACCGGTCGCAACGGCCCAGATATGATCGTAGTCTACGCCGTGTTCGACGCGTTGCTCGATTTCGATCCGTGGACGCTCGAGCTCAAGCCCGGCCTCGCCAAGGCGTGGCGCTTCACCGATCCGAAGACGCTCGTGCTCGATCTCGTCACCGGCACAAAATTTCACGACGGCACCGATTTCAACGCCGAGGCCGTCAAGTTCAACCTGGAGCGCTACAAGACCGACCCGCGCTCCAACTACAAGGCGGACCTCAGCGCGGTGGAGCAGGTCGAGATCACCGGGCCGAACCAGGTTACGCTACATCTTGGCAAGCCCAACGCCGGCCTGCCGCTCGTGCTTACACACCGGGTCGGCTGCATGGTATCGCCCAAGTCGGTGGCGCAGGGAGGCAACATTGATCGCACCCCTGTCGGCACCGGGCCATTCAGGTTTGTCGACTGGCAGGACAACGCGAGCTTCAGGCTCGTGCGCAACGACAATTACTGGAAGCCCGGCCTGCCTTATCTCGACGGCATCGAGATCCGCATCGTCAATGAGCTCAACACCGCGCTCCGAACCGTCGTCAGCGGCGAAGCCGACGTGGTGACGAACATGCAGCCGACCCAGAAGGTGATTGCCGATCGCTCGCCCAACCTGGTGGTGAAGGTCGGGCCGTCGCTGACGTTCTACGGCGCGTTCCTCAACTATGGCCGGCCGCCGCTCGATGATGTCCGCATTCGCCGGGCCTTGAACTGCGCGATCGATCGCGATGAGATCAACAAGGTGATCGAGCTCGGCCTGGGCCAGCCCTCGAGCGCAATCCTCGCCAAGGAGCACTGGGCGTATGACCCTTCGACCGCCAACTACTACACGCACGACATCGACAAGGCGAAAGCGCTGCTCGCCGAGGCCGGCTACCCGAACGGGATCGAGATCGAGGCCTATGGCTGGGCCGATCAAACCGCGATGAAGCGCCAGGAACTGATCATGGGCCAGCTGGCCAAAGCCGGCATCCGCATCAAACTCACCCCGGCCGCACCGCAGACCGCGATGACCAACTTCATGCTGGAAAAGAAGGGCTCGATGTTGTTCAGCCCAACCGGCGGGTATCCCGATCCAAGCCAATATTATGATGCGCAGTTCGCCAAGGACGCGCTACGCAATTCC
>JAFAXD010000437.1 GCA_019241285.1 Xanthobacteraceae bacterium
GAAGTAGACCATCGTCTCCATCCCCATCGGCTCAACCACGTCGAGGGTCGCGTTGAAACTCCGCGCCTCGTCGCGCTCGCCGCGGCGTGGTTCGGTAATGTGCTCGGGACGCAGCCCGAAGATCAGCTCCCGCCCGGCCGCCGGGCGATAGCGCGCGGCCTGGCTGTCGGGGACCGGCAGCGCGATCGTGTCTGACAAGCGCACCCGCAGGCCGCTTTCGTTCTCTTCCAACCGGCAGGGGATGAAGTTCATCGCCGGTGAGCCGATGAAGCCGGCGACGAAGCGCGTCCTGGGGTGATGATAGAGCTCCTGCGGGGCGCCGATCTGCTCGATGCGCCCCTGGTTCATGACCACCACGCGATCCGCCAAGGTCATGGCCTCGACCTGGTCGTGGGTGACGTAGACCGTTGTGGTCTTCACTTTCTGATGCACGCGCTTGATCTCGGTGCGCATCGCCACCCGCAGCTTGGCGTCCAGGTTCGACAGCGGCTCGTCGAACAGGAACACCTTGGGGTCTCGCACGATAGCCCGGCCCATGGCGACGCGCTGGCGCTGGCCGCCCGAGAGCTGCTTGGGCCGCCGGTCGAGCAGATCGGTGATGTCGAGGATGCGCGCGGCGTTCTCGACGCGGGTGCGGATCTCGGGTTTGGGGAAATGCCGCAGCCGCAGCCCGAATGCCATGTTCTCGAACACGGTCATATGCGGGTAGAGCGCGTAGTTCTGAAACACCATGGCGATGTCGCGGTCCTTCGGCGGCAGGTCGTTGACAAGCTCGCCGCCGATGAAGATCTGCCCGCCGCTCACCTCCTCGAGCCCGGCGATCATGCGCAACGTCGTGCTCTTGCCGCAGCCCGACGGCCCGACCAGCACGATGAACTCGTTGTCGGGAATGTCGAGGTCGATGCTGCGCACCGCTTCGACCTCGTCGAAGCGCTTGACCACGTTGCGGAGCGTGACATCGGCCATCGGGTCAGCCCTTGGTGGCGCCGGCGGTGAGCCCGGCGATGTAGTAGTCCATCAGGAACGCATAGATGACGAGCGGCGGCGCTGCCGCGACCAGCGCGCCAGCCATCAGCATGCCCCACTTGTAGACGTCGGCACGGATCAGGCTCGTCACCGTGCCGACCGTGAGCACCTGCTGGTCCGAGGAGTAGAGGAACGCGAGGGGATACACGAACGCGGCCCAGGAGACCGTGAAGGCGAAGATGGTTGCGGCGATGATGCCGGGCAGTGCCACCGGAATGAATATCTTCAGCAGCATCTGCATGTGGCCGGCGCCGTCGATCAGCGCCGCCTCGTCGAGCTCCTTGGGGATCGACTGGAAGTAGCCGATCATGATCCAGGTGCAGAACGGGACCGTCAACGTCGGGTAGACGAGCACGAGGCTCCAGTAGGAATTGAGCAAGCCGAGCCCGCGCACGATCTGGAACAGCGGGATGAAGAGAAGCGTATCGGGCACCAGGTAGGTGAGGAATATTCCGGTTGCCAGGATGCCGGAGCCCCAGAACTTCATGCGCCCGAGCGAGAACGCGGCCAGGATGCTCACCACCATGGTGATGACAACAACGCAAATGGTGACGATCGCCGTGTTCCTGAAGTAGATCAGGAAGTCCGTCTGGGTGAACAGCAGTTTGTATTGATCAAGCGTGACTCCGTTGGCGATAATCCAAGGGTTGGTCGCCATGTGCGCGACCTCGGCATCGCTCTTGAACGAGGTCACGATCATGTAATAGGGCGGGGTGAGAAAGAAGATCGCGAACAGCACCAGGAATACATACGAAGTGCCGAGCGCCCAGCGCCGGTTGCGCGCAAGACTCGGCCGCGATTTGGCCCGTCCGGCCGGTTCCACGGCAACCGCGGTTGCCGTCATGCGATGTCCCTCGCGCGCTTGCGCACGCCGCGCAAGATGAATACCGCCGAGATGGCGAGGATCGGCAGCATGAACAGCGACACCGACGCACCAAGCGGAATGTCGCCGGAACGGATGCCGAGCAGGAACGCGTAGGTGGCGAACACGTGCGTCATGTTGCGCGGGCCACCCGCGGTCATGATCTGCACGATATCGAAATTGGCGAAGGTGACGATCAGCGAGAACAGCACCGTGATGGCGATGATGTTGCGCATCATCGGCAAGGTGATGTGCACGAACCGCTGCCAGGCATTGGCGCCATCGATTGCGGCGGCCTCATAGAGCTGCTCGGGCACCGATTTGAGCGCCGCCAGGTACATGATCAGGAAGAATGGCGCCCCGTACCAGATATTGACCAGGATCACCGAGAAACGCGCCCAGAACGGATCGCTGAGCCACGGGATATCGGTGCCGCCGAAGGCGCGGATGATCCAGTTGAACGCCGAGTGCGTGGGGTCGAACAGCCACCACCAGCCGAGCGTGGACAGCGCGAGCGGAATGACCCAGGGCACCAGCAGCATGCCGCGCCATTTGCGTTGCCCCCGGCTCGGCAGGTTGTTGACGAGATGCGCGGTGATGAGCCCGATCAGCGCTTTGAAGAACACGGCCGAGAGCGCGAAAATGGCGGATTGCCAGACCACCATCCAGAACACGTCGCGCGAGAGCAGGAACGTGAAGTTGCCCAGCCCGACAAAGCGTGTCTGCGACTTGTTGAGCGTGGAGAGAACGATCGCGTAGCACGCCGGGTAGATGACGAGGCCTGCCACGATCACGATCAATGGCAGGCACATCAGGAAGGCGATGGTTGAGCGCCGGCGCGCCAGGCGCGCAAGCCCGTGCGCGACGGGTCTTCGTCGCGCGAGCGCCGACGAGGGTTGCCAACCGCGGTGGGCGATCTCAGCCATGGGACACTTGGCTCTCCACGAAGGCTGCGATCAGGCGCGCAAGGTTCCTTCGAGCTCGCGCTCCGCCCATTTGATCACGTCGTCGGGCTTCTCGCCGCCTTGTGTGAGTTTCGCGACCATGACGGTGTTGATGGCCTGATTGTAGATCTGTGCGCCGACGTCGGAACGCGCGGGCGCGCCAGCAATCGACGTCTGCTCGTCGCCGCGCGGCGGATAGGAGTAGACCGTGCCGAGCGGCGGCTCGACCGTTTTCCAGGTGTCGAAATCGTGCAGGGATTTGAACGACGGCAGGTCATAGCCGAACGATGCGGCAACGAGCTGACCGACGGCATCGCGCTGGGAGATGTACAGCAGAAGGTCCTTGGCGGCCGCTTTGTTGGAGGAGAATTTCCACAGACCATAGAACTGCGGCAGCTGGCCGACGAAGCGGCCCTTCGGCCCGCGCGGGATCGGATGCGTCCAACAATTCGCCGCAACGTCGGGATTGTCGCGTTTGGCGACCGCCCAGGCGCTCGGCGGATTCATGATTCCCGAACCCTTGCCGGAAACGAGCCAGCGATTGTTGCCGGCGTCATCCCAGGCATAGACCTCGGGCGGGTTCACGGCCATCAGCTTCTTGAGATACTCAAGCGCTTGGCGGGTTTCGTCCGAATTGATCTTGATGTTGTCTTTGTCGTCGACCATGACGACGCCATAGGCGTTGAACAGCGCCCCGACCCAATCGACGGCATCGCTGGTTTGCCCCATCGGCAGGCCGACCGGATAGCCGGCTTTGAACAACTTCTCGGCGCTGGTGAGGTAAAGATCCCAGTTCCACTGATCGGTCTTGGCTTTGTCATATTGAGCTTCGTCCGGCGGAAACATCTCGCGCAGATCAATGCCGGCGTGCTGTTTGTAAAGATCGAGGCGGGAGCAGCACGGCTTCACCTGGCTGCCGACCGTTGTCGGTACGCCGCGCCAGGTGCCCTTGATCTTGGCCAGGTATTCGGCAACGGGACTGATCGGGCCGTGTTGTTTGATGAGTTGATTGACGACGTCGTCGAGCGGCTCGAGCGCGTTCTGGTGAACCTGGATGTTCCAGTCGCGATGCGACATGATATCGTGACCGGTGCCGGCTTGCGCTTCCGCGGCGGCGGTCAGCTTGTCCTTCTCTCCCTGCGAGGTGATGTAGTCGATCTGGACTTCGACCTTGTTTTTTTCGCCCCACTCGTTGCAGAGCTTGGTGAGCGTGTTGTTGGCGCCGGGCACCCAATGGTCCCAGCAGCCGAGCGTCAAGCGACCTGCCGCGTAGGTAGGGCTGATGTAGGGTGCGGCAATGACCGCGGTGGTACCCAGTGCGGCGTATTTGAGAACGCCACGGCGGGTTACGCTTGAGCGTCGCATCATATCCTCCCGATGGGCCGTTCAGGTCTTTTGCCTGAACTTGCTGAAACACTACTCCGGTCTAATGGCTGCGGCTAGATGCTTTCTATTTGGATTTGTTCGCCAGCAAGCTTTGCCAGTCAGCGGCAAAACTGGATCCGACTGACCAGGAAGTATTGGCCGTCTGGGTCCCAGAGGCGCATTTTGCGCCAAAAGCAGCCAGGCAATTCCACCCCATAGGCCCGGAACGCGGGATAAAGATTTGTCCGGTACGAGCGGTGGATCATGCGTTTCTTGATCACGCCGGGGTGATTGTCTGGAGCTGGATTTGTGCAGCCGGCGCATGCGGCATGAGCGCGCGGCAGAGCCCCGAGTGCGAAACCCGCGATACCAAGCGCCAAGCTTATTGCCACAAATCCCGTTCGCATCCCATGTCTCCGGTGAAAACGCAAAAAGCGATTTTAGTCCCATCCTATTCGTCGGAACCAAAGGGATCAAAAAACGTTATTAGGTATCAGCCAAACCAAGTGCGCGGAGCGGAACAGGGGGCCGCTCCCTGTTGCTGCGTGGTTTGTGATCACCAGGAGTCATCATCATTGAGTACCCATTCGCATGAAGCTCGCGGCTTCGCGCAAAACCGCGATTCAAACCAACGCCGCGCCGACGCCTTGTTCAAGAAGGAGGAGCAGCAGCGCGAAGGCCAAAAGGCCATGGCCGAATACGTCAAGGAACGCCAGGCCGAGTTGGATAAGACCGCGCGGTTGCGGGCGCAGCGTCTGGCGCGCGAGGCAGAGGGCGCGAACGGCGGCGGGGCCCCGGCCGTAAACAGTCGAAACGAAGCCACGCGCCGACATCGTCCGCGTGCCGGATTGCAGGCCGGCGCCAGAGGAACGGCCCGCTAACCTGCCTTGTCGACGGCGCGCCGGCGGCGCTTGTGCGCCTCTCGTTGCGGTGGTTTCTGCCCGCGTGCGTCACGCGTCCCGTCGTCCTTGTCCGTGATGTAGGGGCCCTTCGGGGCGTTTTCCGGCTCTCCGGTCGGCGTGTCGTCGCCGATGCTGACGCTGGATTTGGCCATTCCATTCCTCCGCAACCGGGTCAGTATTTCTCGGGCTTGGTCTCCGGCAGCAGCACGGCGACGACCAGGACGGCTGCGGCCGCGGCCGCCACCATTGCCAGGAACGCGGCCGTGCGGCCCAGATGATCGATCAAGAAGCCGCTTCCCGCCGTGCTCAACGCGGCGGCAATGCTGCTCGACGTGGCCACGACGCCGCGGGCGAGGTTGAAGCGTCCGGTGCCGGCGGTTAGGTCGATGACCACGAGGAGAGTCAACACCCCAATGATGGCGCCGGTGATGCCATCGAGCACCTGCGCGACGGCGAAAGCCGGGTAATTATCGAACAGCGCCAGGATAAGCGCGCGCACGACCTGCACGCCGAGGCCGACCAACAACAATGGTTTGCGGCCGGCGCGCTCGGAGTGATACCCGACCCAGGGCGCCGCGAGGGCCACGACGACCTGCGGGATAATGACGAGAATTCCGATCATCATCACCCCAGTGATGATTCCGTTTTGATTGTGATCTTGCCCAAGGTGAGCGCTGATCGCAGGTAGCATCGCGGCGTCGGCCAGTTGGAACAGAACAAGCGCGCCCGCAAAGATGAACAACAGCCGGTTCTTGCGCAGATCCCAGATGCGCTGAAAACGTGTCGCAGCATCGCCTGCTCCGGCGTTGCGGGCGCGGGCGTAGTCGATCTCCTCGGCGCGGATCGCGGTAAGCGCCGCCAGTGCCGGAATGCTCAGAGCTGCGGAAGCGAGAAAGATGGCCGGGGGTCCAAAATAGCTTCCCGCGATGCCCATGCCGGCCCCGGTGACAGCATTGCCGGTGGCGCTGAAGCGGTAGTTGCGCCCGACCCGATAGGACATGGCGCTGCGGCCAACGATGCCGAGACTGATGCCGGCGATGGCTGCCGTGGTCACGCCGGCAGTCAGCCCGTGCAGCGCCTGCGCGGTGTAGATCAGCCACGGGCTCGGCCCGAGCGCAAGAATCACTGAGGCTGCCGCAATGACCAGGATCGCTCCGCCCGCCAGTCCGCGCTTCCAGGTCGTGCTGTCGGCGAGCGCGCCGCCCGGTATTTGTCCGATCACGGCGAACAAATTGTCGGTGGTCAGGGCGAGGCCGATCATTTCCTGTGACCAGCCCAGTCCTGCCAGGTAGAAGGCCACGAAGGATCCGTAGCCGGTCTGCATGTCGGCGACAAAAAAATTGACCCAGTCGAGACCATATCGGCTTCGGCGCGAGGCTGGCACGCGCAGCGAGCGCTGTGCATCGCGATAGCGCGAGAACGTCTTGTGGAACCGAGGCAGGCGCGGCGAGGCGCGCGGCGGAGTGGAGGCCAACTGTTGCGGACCAGACGTGTCGGATTGAAGACCCGCGCCGCTCATGGGTTCGGCCAAGGCCCTCCGGCTGTGTGATGCAACGGGCGGGCCACCGAAAAGGTTCCTGGGAACTGTGCGGCTTTGTCGGAACTCGCCATGCACGCAGACGTTGGCCGCTCAGGACGCGAGGTGGGGATTGCGACCCAACAGGCACCACTCCGCTTCATGTGCGCGGAGCAGCCGACAAAATTTTGGGAAGGAGAACGTCATGAGGATGCTTCTGGGAGCTCTCGCAACATCTGTTGTGATGGCATTGCCCGCGCTGGCGCAGAGCCCAAATACGACGGGACAAACGTCAGTTCCAAGCGCACAGAATTCCGGTGCCGGTATCCCAGGTCAGCCGGGCAGTAAGAGCGGTCCTGCCGCTCGGCCGCAGGGGACCGACAACGGGAACACCGCTGTGCGCCAGCAGGATTCGGCTGGAATTCCGGGCAAGCCCGGAAGCAAGAGCGGGCCGTCGGCGAAGCCGAACAGTTCCGGATCGAAATAACATCGAACCGGCTTGCCTGAAAAGGAACGGAGGCGATTGTGTCGCCTCCGATCGCCACGCGAGCCGCCAGATCAGATCAGGCCTGGATCAGCGTTTGCGGTCAGCATTGGCCTTGCTATGTTGTCCAGCCGTCTTTGAACGCTCGCCCATATGGCTCAGCTTCGCATCTTTATCTTTTTCCAGAGAAGCCTCGCGCTGACCAAGATTGAACTTCTGTTCGCTATCGCTGTCGTGCTGCTGTTTGTTCTTCATTCCCTGCCTCCGAGTTGGGCGCGATAACAGCCGATCGAAAGGATCGGCCGCATAGACTGAACACGGCCGGCTCAGAGTGGTTCGGGCAAATTCAATCGGCGAGTTGCGACCGAAAGCTCTTTCGTTTGCACCGCGGGTCATGCGTGGAACCCGGCACCCCGCAAATCAGGCTCCGGTGGCATGCCGGGCCGGTTGCTGCAGCGCATCGCGGATTTCGGTCAGCAGTTGTTCCTGCTTGCTCAATGCCGGTGCCTTTTCAGCTTCGGCATGCAGCATGCGGTTCATCAGCCTGACCACAAAGAACAGGACCAGCGCGATAATCAGGAAATTGATCGTCAACGTCAGAAACCTGCCCCAAGCCAACACCGCGCCTTGTTTTCTTGCCTCATCCAAGGAGTCTGCAGTTATCTTGTCCGAGAGCGGGACGAAATGGTTGGAGAAGTCAAGTCCACCGGTCGCGGCTCCGAAAACCGGCATGAGAACATCACTGACGAGTGATTGCACGATCGCCCCAAAGGCGGCGCCGATGATGACCCCGATCGCGAGATCGACGACGTTCCCGCGCAGAGCAAATTTCTTGAACTCCTGCAACATCCGCTGTCCCTCCACAAGTGAGGCACGGCGTGAACAGAGCGCCGTTGCCATCAGGGTTTGAAAACCATCACATACAGATTGGCGAACGGCAGGAGAGTCGCAATGGTGCCCCAGATCACCCAGCGGCGGCTATGGCGCCAATAAGTGTCGGGAATCGGACCACCTGCCGCGAATGCGCGTGTCTGGCGGGCCTGGATGATTTGGGTCGGTATCAAAATCGCGATCCAGATCACCCCGGAAGCAACAAACAGCGATTGCCCCAAAGCGAGCCAGGATTGCCGCGGATCGAGCCCCGCCGTGAACACCATTCCGTAGGCGCCGACGACAATGAGCACGACGCCACCCGCGGTGAAGGTCCAGTCGGTGATTGTCACTAGCCGCTGCGCGTAGGCGATGATACGCGGGTCTTCCGTCCGATCCGCCATTACTTTCCAGATCCCGGTGACAATGATGTTACCGAGGAAAATCACAACCCCGGTCAGGTGCACGACTTTGAAAGCGTCGTAGGACATCGGCTCACCTTCTGGAACGGCGGAACTCGCGTTGAGCTGGTCTGTTACTCGACGGGAAGAGCAAGCGAGGTGTCGCATGCCGCAGATACAAACCCGTCAGCAGCCCGTGACGCAGATTACCATCATTGAGTCCGAACCAGGCCGACAGGAAGAAGCGCTGTCGGTGATGGCCGAGCGTGCCCAATTCATGGCGCGGCAGCCGGGGTTTATCTCGATCAGCCTGCACCGGAGCCTGGATGGCCGACGAATCGTGAACTACGTCCAGTGGCAAAATCGCGAACTGCTGCACGCGGCGCATCAATCACCGGAATTCCGCAAGGAATGGCGCCGGTTTGATCAGGTGACCGACGACATCGACCCGCATCTCTACGAGGTTGCCCACGTGCTCGATGGGGCTCGGTAGAGCCCTTTGTGTGCGGCCACTGGCCGCAGCATTGGCCGCACAGGAACTCCCCTCGCGACCTGATGTTGGCCCTGCAGTTGCGCCACGCCGTTGGAGCGCGGCTTCGATCCACCGCTTTCACGAGGAGATCTGTATGAGCCAGCTTGCGCGATTGATCGCGAGTGCCGCACTCATTGCGGCGGGGCATTTGTCCGCCGTTCCGGCCAACGCCCAAACCACGGCGCCAAACGGCAACGCGCTCACGTCGCCGGGATTGTCCCAGTCCCAGCCCAGCATCACCGATCAAAAGCTCGACAAGGCCGCGGCCGCGCTGGAGCGGATCGCCGGCCTGCAACAGGATTTCCGCAAGCAAGTGTCCAAGGCAGTGACGGATCAAGGACTGTCGATTGACGAATACGCGGAGATCATGGACGTGGCGCAAAATGATCCGCAAGTCCGCCAGAAAATCATGTCGCGGATCGCACCGCCCAAAGGCGATCAACCGAATAGCGATCAGTCGCAGAGCAATCAGTCGGATGAAGCACCGCCGAAATAATTAGAGACAAGTCCAAAACCGCGTAAGCTAACTGGAAATCCCGAACCCGCGCGCCACGAGCCGGTTGAGCCGTGTCGAAAATGCGGTCGGGTCGTCGGGTACCTCGCCGTCCAGAATCTGGGCCTGGTCGAACAGGACGGCCGAGAGGTCGGCCACATCTTCAGTGCGCGCTTCCGTTTGCGCCTTGGCCAGCGCCCGGATGAGCGGATGGCGCATGTTGAGCTCGAGGATCGGTTTGCTGCCCGTGCCGCGCCCTTGACGTGCCAGCAGGCGTTCGAGCTCGCGGTCAAGGCCTTGCCCCCCGGCGACTAGGCAGACGGCGCTGTCGGTGAGCCGCTGCGAAGCGCGCACGTCGGAGACGCGCTCACCGATGGCCGACTTGACGGCCGCTATCACGGTCGCGTCCGCGGCCTCGCCGGTCTCCGGCTCGGCTGGTTTCGGCGCTGTCGTCTCAATCAGTGGGATCAATCCGAAATCGACCTCACCGCGGCCCAAGGACTTGAGTGGCTTGCCTTCAAACCCGAGCGAGGTCGAGGTCCAGAACGCGTCCACCGGATCGGCAAGTAGCAGAACCTCGATGCCGTGCGCCCGCGCGGCCTCAAGCTTCGGATTGGACTTGACGCGTTCGGCGCTCTCGCCGGTCAGGTAATAGATGTCTGTCTGATTGGGCCGCAGATCGGCCACGTATTGTTTGAGCGAACGGGATGCCCCGGTCGTGGTGGTGAACCGCGCCAGTCCAAGCAACTGGTCGCGCCGTTCGAAATCCTCGTAGAGGCCTTCCTTGAGCACCGGCCCAAACGCGTCCCAGATCTTTTGAAACGTCTCCTGATCCTTCTCGGCGAGCGTCTCCAGCTCCGAGATGACGCGGCCTGTCACTGCCTTGCGGATCTGCGCCACCTGCGGGTTGTTCTGTAGCATCTCGCGCGAGATGTTGAGCGGCAGGTCCTCGCTGTCGACAACGCCGCGCATGAAGCGCAGGTAGGACGGCAACAGGTCGGCATCGTCCGTGATGTAGACGCGGCGCACGTAAAGCTTCACGCGCCCCTTGCGGGCGGGATCGAACAGATCGAACGGCCTGGTCAGCGGTGCAAACAGAAGCACCGCATAGGATTGCCGTCCCTCCGCCTTATAGTGCAAGGTCAACGCCGGCTCATCGAAACCGCCGGTGAGCGTGCGGTACGCCTGTTTGTAATCCTCTGCGCTCACCTCCGACTTCGGCCTCTGCCAGATTGCGCTCGCCGCATTGATCTGGCGCGTCTCGCCCTTCGCGTCGACCAGCTCGATTGGGAACAGGATGTGATCCGAATAGGTCTTCACGATCCGCTCGATCTCGTGCGGTTCGAGGTAATGCTTGGCATCCGCTTTGAGGTGGAGAACGATTTCGGTCCCCCGCAGCACCCGGGCGGCTTGGTCCGGATCGGCCTGCGCGATTTCAAACCCGCCGCCCCCCGAGGAGCGCCAGACCCACGCTTCACTCGCTCCCGCCCGGCGGCTTAACACCTCGATTTTGTCGGCCACCATGAAGGCCGAGTAGAAGCCGACCCCGAACTGGCCGATGAGCGAGGTGCCGTCCTTAGCTTCGGTCAGGTGGTTGATGAAGGCCCGCGTGCCAGACCGCGCGACGGTGCCCAGATTATCGATCAGCTCCTGCCGATCCATGCCGATCCCGGTGTCGCTGATCGCCAGGGTTCCGGCGTCCGGGTCGGGCTTGATCCGGATCGTCAGCGCGCCACCCTCGGCCAGCAGCTCGGGCTTGGCGATCGCTTCGTAGCGCAGGCGGTCGCAGGCGTCGGATGCATTGGAGATGAGTTCGCGCAGAAAGATCTCGGTCTCCGAATAGACCGAATGGACCATCAGCTGCAGCAACTCGCTGACTTCGGCCTGGAACGCGTGCGTTTCAGCTTGGGCTTCTGCTGACGTGCTCATGCGGCATGCTCGTGAGATCGGGATTGGACGTCGGTTGCGGGCCTCGCAGCGTGCAGCCCGTCGAACCGAACGTGCGCGGCGTCGGAAAGTTAGGAACCAGCGCCTGGCTGTCAAGGTGTCCCAGTGCGGTCGCCGAGGCCATTGCATCGCAAGATGCTGCGGTGCAGGTGTAGGCGAATAGGCCACGATTCTGTCGCGGACGGACGCATGATTTCGCTTCATCGCCTGCGCAAGGACTACGGTGCTTTTACCGCCGTCCGCGATCTCACGCTCGACATCGGCAAGGGCGAGGTGTTTGGTTTTCTCGGGCCCAACGGCGCCGGCAAGACCACGACCATCCGCATCATGATGGGCATCCTGGTGCCGACCAGCGGATACGTCGCCATCGATGGGCTTGATTGCCAGCGCGACCGGGTCGATGTGAAACGGCGTGTCGGCTATCTGCCCGACAATCCGATGTTCTACGATTACCTGCGCGGCCGCGAGATCCTGATATTTGTTGGCGAGATGCACGGGCTGGCGCGCCGCGAAGCGGAAACGCGCGCCGATCGGTTGTTGCACGATCTGCGGCTCGAGGACGCTGCTGAGGACTATGCGGTGAACTATTCCACCGGGATGAAGAAGAATCTCGGGCTCGCCTGCGCACTCATCCACGACCCGCCGGTGCTGGTGCTCGATGAGCCTACCAACGGCCTTGATCCGCGTGCCGCGCGCGACGTGCAGGAGCGGCTGCGCCTCGCCGCCGCCCAGGGCAAGACCATCTTTCTCTCGACCCACCTCCTCGATATGGCGCAGCGTCTCTGTAGCCGCGTCGGCATCATCGACCGCGGGGATTTGGTGGCGGCGGGTCCACTGGCCGAATTGCAGGATAAGCTCGTACCGGGCGGCTCGCTTGAGGAGGTGTTTCTCAAGGTCACGCACGCCGATGCCGAGGCGGGCGAAGTCGCGTGAGCGCGCCGGTCTCTGTCTTTCGCTCCGCGTTTCTGCTCACCCGGCTACGGCTGCGCCGACAGCTCAATCAATTCGGCGCTTCGTTTGCCCGGCTGCGCGCGCGCCAAGCTGACAAGAAAGCGGCGACGCGAACCTCGCCGGCACGCGCGCTGCTGACGGCGGTCGTGACCCTGGCGATGCTCGGCAGCTTTGCCAACTTGGCACGCCAGTCCATGAGCAACATGGAGAACGTGCTTGGCTCGCAGACGGTGCGCAGCACCGGGTTGCCGGGCGCGCGCGACCGGGTCGTCTCCGTGCGCCGGCCCATTCCGCCGCTGCCGGGAACCGCGTTGGCCCCCGGCGTCATGCGCGGGGCGACGCTCGCGGTCTCCTTGCTCACGCTTGCGGCGTTGCTGATCGCACTTGCTAGCCGCGAGATTGCCCGGCCCGAATGGGACTTGGAATGGCTCGCGACGTTGCCGCTGCCGATGACGACCTTGTTGGCGAGCCGGCTGACCGAGCGCGTTCTCACCAACTCGGCCGGCTTCCTGGCGCTGGCACCATTTCTCTCGGTGCTTGCGTGGTTCTGCGGCTATCGCTGGGCGGCACCTGTGCTGGGAACTGCCTTCTCGGTGGTCTTGCTGGTGCTGGTCGCGACCGTGCAGACCATGGCGGATACCGGCTTGCGCCTGTCCCTTCCGCCGCATCGGCTGCGCAACTTCCACGCCACGGTTTCGATCATCGCGCTACCGGTTCTGTTTCTCGCCATCTCGATGGCGTTCCCGGCCGACACCTTCATATTCGCCGTGGCAACCTTGCTTCCGGATTGGACACGCTGGCTTCCCGTCGGGCTTGCCGTGCAGGCGCTCGCCGCGACTGAGCCCACGCGGGCGCTGGTGTTCACGTCGCTCTTGCTGGCTGAAGTCGCAGCAGTTGTCGTCGCGGGCTTGTGGCTGCTTGCACGCCAGCTGCGCAACGGCGTGGTCGCTGTTGGCGTACGCGAGGCCGCAGGGCGCCTCGGGAACGATCGCCGCATTGCGCGTGCGCCGGTGCGAGCCTCCGCGCTCATATCACCGGTGCAGCGCCGCGAGCTCCTCCTGCTGGCACGCGATCGCACCTTCATGGTGCAGACGCTGGTGCTGCCGCTATCGATTGTCGGCATGCAGGTTCTGCTGAACGTACACTCCAATATATTTGCGGGAGCCGTCGACACGCCTTCGACGCTTGCCGCACTCGCGTTCGGGCTTGCGGCCTATACTCTGATGTTCTCCGCGTTTCAGACGCTCAATGCGGAAGGCCAGGCGTTGTGGATCCTCTATTGCGTGCCGCATCCGCTCGAAACCGTGTTGCGACAGAAGGCGGCCTTATGGGCCACAATGGCGATCCTCTATCCGCTGGCCATGTTCGTGATCGCGATCGTGGTGGCAGGCGGCGTGTCATGGTCGTTCCTAGCCTCGGCCGCGATTGTGCTGATGGGTGTGCCGATCTTCGCCACCATTGCGGTCGCGCTCGGCGTATTCGGCTGCGATCCGCTGGCCCAGGATGTCCGCCGCCGCGTGCGGCCCACCTATCTCTATCTCTACATGGTGCTGGTCTCGCTTTACGCCTACGCGATCTTCTCCGGCACGATTTGGCAGCGCGCTGCGCTGTTGATCCTGAGCACATTGCTGGCCATCGCTCTGTGGCAGAAGGCGCGCGATCATCTGCCTTATCTGCTTGATCCGTCCGCATCACCTCCGGCGCACGTCTCGCTCTCTGACGGTTTGATCGCTGCGCTCCTGTTTTTTGTGCTGCAAGGGCTGCTCGCCTTGTTGGTGATGCAAGTCGCGACGCCGCATATGTTGACCACCAACATGGTCTGGATCGCATTCTGCGGCGCGGGAGCTATCACATACGGCGCAATGCGGCTTGTTTATTGGCGCGCCCACACCGCCGGCGTGCCGCGGGTCTGGTCGACCGGGCTTCCCCGCGCGCTCGTCTGGGGCATCGTCGGCGGCATTGCGGCGTCGGTTGCCGGAGTGCTCTATATCGAGGTTGCGCTCGCGTTCGATCTGTTTCCCGGCTTGCGCCACGCCAGTCTCTTGCCGGGCCCTGACGCCACACTCTGGCTTGCCGCCATCGCCATCTTCGCCGCTCCCATTTTCGAGGAATTCATTTTCCGCGGTCTGATCTTTGGCGGGTTGCGGCGGTCATTCGGCTTTATCTCGGCGGCGCTCGCAAGCGCGGCGATTTTTGCGATCGTGCACCCGCCCCCTTCCGTTATTCCGGTGTTCCTGATGGGGCTCGCGGCAGCCTTCGCGTATGAGCGGACCCGCATGCTCGCCGCGCCCATGGCCGTGCACGCGATCTACAATGCGGCGGTACTTGGCTTTCAGCTCAACGTCATGCAGCCGTCCTAAACGGAACCCACATGCCACTATGCCAACAGGGGAGAGCGACGTGAACGAAGGGTTGATCACGATCCCGAGCCACTTTTCAGTCAAGGAGACGATCGACCGGCTGGCCGCGAAGGTCACGTCCGTAGGGTTGCTTGTGTTCGCCCGCGTCGATCATGCGGCCGGCGCCAAACAGGCCGGGTTCGAGCTGCGCCCCACGGAGCTTCTGCTGTTCGGCAACCCGCGCGGCGGCACCCCGCTGATGCTCGACAAGCAGAGCGCCGGAATCGATCTGCCGGTGAAGGCCCTCGCCTGGGAGGATGCCGCCGGCAAGGTGTGGCTCACCTATAACGACGCGGCCTGGCTCGCCGAGCGGCACGCGCTTTCGGAGGCGAGCGCCGAGGCTGTGCGCGCCATGACGGCCGGCCTTGCCATGGTGACCAAGGCTGCTGCCGAGGGTTGAGCGCGGACATTTCCGGTACAATGCTACCGAACCTATACCTGCGTATAGGGCCCGCAATTCCTTTCGCCAGCGTACCGCGTCCTAGGTTCAATGGAACCGTCGGGGCCGTCTCTATAGGGTAGTTCTCAGGGCCGGGGACAATTTTGGCATGCCCGGACCAATGTGACCCGAGGGGATGCCATGAATTTCTCGCTCCTGACCGCCGACCGCGTCACGCACCTCAAGATCGTCGCCGTTGCCCTTGTGGCCGCGACGGTGGTGACCGTGGTCGGTCTGAAGGCAGGCGTTGGCGATCCCAATATGGCGGCCAAGGCTTCGGCGACGGAGATCGTCAAAGTTGGCAAGCCGCCCGTTTATACCAGCAATGGTGTTGTCGTCCGCTGATTTCGCTTTACGTTGCAATGCGTCGCCGCCCGGGTCCCT
>JAFAXD010000465.1 GCA_019241285.1 Xanthobacteraceae bacterium
GCGGCCATCCTTCGAGACGCCCGCGCGCAAGAGCGCGCGAGCTCCTCAGGATGAGGGCCACAATTGTTGCTCGTTCTTCGTTCAGCAAACTCAGACCTCATCCTGAGGAGCCTTGGCCCTTGGGCCAAGGCGTCTCGAAGGATGGCCAAACGCATAGATGACGTTTTTCGTCATAGGTGACGTCCCTCTGCGCCAATCCGCGGCGCGTCATTCCGGGGCTGGGGCGCTGCTTAGATGACCTCGCTCGCATAGATGACGTTTATCGCCATACATGACGTATGTGGCCATCCTTCGAGACGCCCGCGCGCAAGAGCGCGCGAGCTCCTCAGGATGAGGGCCACAATTGTTGCTCGCTCTTCAGTTCAGCAAACTCAGACCTCATCCTGAGGAGCCTTGGCCCTTGGGCCAAGGCGTCTCGAAGGATGGCCACATGCATAGATGACGCCGCGCACATAGATGACACTACGACATAAGTGACAAGGGCACAGCAAGCCGTGGACGGTCATGTCGTTTGCAGCGATGTCTTAGAATTCACGCTGTCAAATAGCCCCGCTCTCGCGAGCCGCGCCCGACTCGGCTGGGCGTCGGCGCAACCTGGGAACACCGGCGTTTTGCTTTCGAATTTGTCAACCGGCGCCGGCCGCCCAGGGTAGATCTACGTCGTTCCAGTAATGCACGAGCCGCTGGGCAAAGCGCCACTGGGTTCCGGCGCGCACCAGCACGTCGTCGGAATAGCCGCTGACCTCGACGGTCTTGGCGCCGCTCGCTTTGGTCCACTTGGTGACCAGCCAGTAGGCTTTCACCCCCATCTCGGCGCCGCTCGGGCGGTAGCGGAAATGGCTGATGATGTGCTGGCGGCCGCGAAACGGCGCCGAGGTCGTGAGCGCCCGCACGTAGGCGCCGATCGCGTCCTGACCCTTGTAAATGTTGCCGGCCGTGTCGCCGAACACGCCGTCGGGGGTGAACAGGGCGAGGAAGGCCGGCACGTCGCCGGTGTCGAGGGCCCAGACATATTCGGCATAGAGGTCTTCGATGGCATGACGGTCTTCGGGGGCAATCAGCGGCATGGGGGGATCTCGCAATTCAACTGTGCAGAGTTTGCGCAAGCGCGCCGCGCAGGACAAGAGCGGTGATGTGATCGGCGATCCGGCGCGGCTGCGCCAAGTCCATGCGCTTGAGGCAGGCGAGGGCGTCGGCATCGGGCTTGGCGCGCAAGCCACCCAGCGCCATCGCGGCAAGGTCGAAGCGGGAGGCCGCACGCAGACGCTGCAGCGCCGGCATCAATTGCTGCTCGGCCGAGGTGAAATCCGTTCCGAATGGAAACTGGGGCAAGTGCCCGGCGGCGCGGGCAGGCCGCAGCATTTTGACGATCTGCTCCGGTGTGTTGGCGCGCCACTCCGGCGGGATGACGAATCCCGCCTCGACCTTGCCGGCTTTCTTGGCTTGTTGCAGCAGCGTGTCTTGAAAGCGTGCGTCGGCAACGCTGAGCATGGCGACGATCGTGTCGCGATCGCTCTTCCCGCGTAAATCAGCGATCCCGTACTCGGTGACGACCACGTCGCGCAGATGGCGTGGGATCGTAATCTCCGGATATTCCCACACGATATTCGATACGGTGCGGCCGGCGACGGTGCGGGTTGCGCGCTGCATGATGATGGAGCGCGCGTCCGGCAGCGCGAAGGCCTGCGCCACAAAATTATACTGGCCGCCAACGCCGCTCACGACTTTGCCGTCGGCCAGTGTGTCGGAGACCATGGCGCCGAGGAGGGTGGTCATCATCCCGGTGTTGATGAACCTGGCTTTGACGCGGGCGCGACGCTTGCGCTCTTCCTGCTCATAGGGCTCGTTGACGAACCCGATGGCCTTCATTTGCAGCTTGTCGAGCTCATTGGCCGGCATCTCGCGCAGCGCCCGATAGAAAGCGCGCGAGCCAAGAAAAAAGCCGGCATGCAGCAATGCGCCGTCGACCTCGCGCCTGATGACGCCGGCACGGATGAGGTCGAGGAAACCCTCGACGAACATCTCGCTGCAGCCATAGAGGCCGGTGGCAAAAGGGGCTTGCTCGCGGGCGAACGACGGAACGCGGCCAAGATGCGGCGCGACGATCTGTTTGAAGGCGGCGTTGTGGCTGTGACGAAGAACCAATGCCTGGGCGACAGCATCGCCGAGGGCGCCGATGCCGAGCTGCAGCGTTCCGCCATCGGGCACCAGCAGCGCCGCGTGCAGGCCAGCCGCATATTCGGTGAGATCAACCGGCTCGCGTGGCGGCGCAAACAACGGGAAATCGGTCGAAGGCGAGTCGAGGACAAAATCGAAAGCCTCCGATCCAACGTCTGCGTCGCCCGGCATGAAGGGCATCTCGGAATTGGTTTGCGCCACCATCAGAATATCGACGGCGCCCGCGCGCCGCAGCTGCAACAATTCGACGCCGAGATCCGTATTGGAGCTGAGGCTGAACCGCCTCTCTGCATCGCCAGAACGCGTGGCCACCAGCTGAGCAAACACGTTGACGCCGTGATCGAGCGCGTAGCGAAGCGCATGCGTATAATTTGCCGAGATGTAGCTCTGTTGCGCCGAAGGCGAATGCAGGCGGCTGCCGGCGAGAAAGAAGAACTCGTTCACTTCAATGTTCGGCGGCAGTCGCCCGGCCCGTTGCGCCAATCCGTACTCAAGCTCCGGATAGCCTGCAAACAACCGTTCCGAGATCGGCGCCATGAACCGGCGTTCCAGATCCTGCCTGGGATGCGGCTTCTCCAGGGTCAGTGCGGTGAAAATGCGAAGCTTGATCGACGGATCGCCGACCGCGCGGGCGTAGAGCGCATTCGCCACGTGATTGGCCTTGCCGATCCCCAGCGGCAAGCCAAGCACGATGTTCTTGCCGACGCGCCCGATGATGGCTTCGGCAATCCGCTCGGGATCGGTGAAAGAAACCGGCTCTGTCATGCAAGCTGCGACCAGCCTGGATCGGGCCGGAAGCGCTCACCGTATTTGCCCGCGAGCTGCTCGAGAGCCGTTACCACATTGCTGAACCCGCGCGCGCGCGCATAGTGCAGCGGTCCGCCGCGGAACGGCGCAAAGCCGGTCCCGAAGATCATGGCGCCATCCACCGTCTCTTCGTCCCCCACCACGCGCTGGCGCAGGCAGGCGACGCAGGCGTCGATCATCGGCAGGATGAGCCGGTCGGTCATCTCGGCGAGGTGATCGGCATCCGCCTGCGCACCGGGGGCGGGCTGGGGCGGATGCGGGATCTCGGGCGGTTTCTTGATCGCCTTGCCGTTCTTCCACTCATAGAGACCCTTGCCGGTCTTTCGGCCAAGCTCGCCCTTCGCGACCTTATCCTGCAGCCATTGCGGAATGTCAGGGAGTGGACGCTCAAACATGTCGCGTCCGTCGGCGCTCGGCTTGAGGGTCTGGCGCAAATGCTCGGCAACGCTCAGGCAGATATCGAGCCCGACCTCGTCGGCGAGCTCGATCGGCCCCATCGGCATGCCGAAACGCTCGGCGGCCGCGTCGATCGTCTCTTTTGGCGCGCCTTGATCAAGCAGAATGAAGGCTTCCATCATGTATGGCATGAGCGCGCGGTTCACCAGGAACCCCGGCGCGCTCCTGACCGGTGTCGGTAGCCGATCGATGCGGCCCAGGAATGCGTTGGCCGCAGCCAGCACCTCGGGGGCGACCGCGTCGTGGCTCACCACTTCGACGAGCTGCATGCGCGACACCGGATTGAAGAAGTGCAATCCGAGAAAACGCTCCGGCCGGCGCAAACCGGTGCGCAGTTGCTCGAGCGCAATGCTCGATGTGTTGGTGGCAAGGATCGCGTCACCGCGCATTTGCTGCTCGGCCGCCGCATAGATGCGTTGCTTCAACTCGAGTTTCTCGGGCACCGCCTCGATCACGAGATCGGCGGAGCGGATGCCGTCACCGCGCAGGTCGGGAACGAGCCGATCGAGTGCATCGCGGATGTCCGTGCTCTTGTGGCCGATCTTGCGATAGAGCTCGCTGGCGCGCTTGATGGCGCTGGCGATCGCCTCAGCATTCATGTCGCCGAGGCTGACGGTGAAACCGTTCCAGGCGCACCAGGCGGCGATATCGCCGCCCATGGCTCCGGCGCCAATCACATGCACGCGGCGGCCACGCCATTCGCCGTCGGTCAAGCCTTTCATTTTTTCGCGCAGGAAGAACACGCGCACCAGGTTCTGTGCGGTGCTGCCGACGATGAGCCGCGCGAACGAGGCGATCTCCGCTTTCTGTTGCGCGCGCGGGTCACCGCCGTGCGTTTCCCACAAGTCGATCAGCGCGTAGGGCGCCGGGTAGTGTTCGGGCGCGGCCTTCGCCTTGGTTTCGCGGCGCATGCGCGCCGCCAACAGCGCCCGCGCCGGCGCGCTGTTGAACACGGTCACCGACGTGCTGGCGCGAGATGTCTTGAACTTGCGCGCGGCAACATCCGCGACGGCGGCGCGCACGTGCCGTTCCGGAATGACGGCATCAACCAGGCCCAATGATTTCGCGCGCCGCGCCCGCAAGGTGCGGCCGGTCAGCATCGTCGTCATCGCTTCGATCGGATTGATGAGGCGCGGCAGGCGCACCGTGCCGCCAAGTCCTGGATGCAAGCCGAGCAGCACCTCTGGAAAACCGAGCCGCGCGTCCTCGACGGCGATGCGATAATCGCAGGCGAGTGCGACTTCGAGTCCGCCGCCCAGGCAATAGCCATGGATCACGGCGACGGTCGGCACCGGCAGCCGGTCCAGCCGATCAACGATATCGTGGGCGCCCTGCAGCCGCGCCTCGATGTCGGTTGGCGCGGCGCTGCCACGGAACTCGCCGACGTCGGCTCCCGCGATGAAGCCGCTCGGTTTGGCCGAACGGATCACCACCAGTTTGGGAGGATCGTTCTCCAGTTGCGTGAGCACATCGCCGAGTTCATGGATGACGTCTTCCGACAGTGTGTTGGCGCTGGCGCCCTGCTTGTCGATCACCAGCCAGGCGACCCCATCCTCGTCGCGCGCAAGGCGCCAATGTTTCCACGGCGACGGGGGCAGGGCGATCGCTTGGACCTTGCGGCGCAACGTGTCGACCGTGATCTCGCCACCGGCGCTTTCGGCGGTTGTGCCTGCGTCGGACGCGATCAGTCCGGACAGCGGGCCGAGCTCGAGATCGCGCGGTTTGAGAACTTGAAGGGGGGTCGCCATCACTGCACCGTCTCGATCAGCATCGCGCCGCCCTGGCCACCGCCGATACATTCCGTGGCAATCCCGCGTTTTTTGCCAAGCCGCTTCATGGCGTTCACGAGATGCAGGACGATGCGATTGCCGCTCGCGCCCACCGGATGACCGAGCCCGATGGCGCCGCCGTCTACGTTGAGCGTGTCGCGCGGGATCTCCCCGGCAGCGCCGGGTAGGCCGAGCACGTCACGACAGAACGCGTCATCATTCCATGCGGCAACGCAGGCCAGCACCTGTGCGCCGAAGGCTTCGTTGATCTCCCACAGCTCGATCGCATCGAGCGCGAGATTGTGCCGGCGCATCAGTTTGGTTGATGAGAGCACCGGTCCCAAGCCCATGATCGACGGGTCCAGCGCGCCCCAGGCGCTGTCGATGATCTGGGCGCGCGGTTTGAGATCGTATTTCTTCACCGCATCCTCGGAGGCGAGAATCACCCAGGAGGCGCCGTCAGTAATCTGCGAGCTATTGCCCGCGGTGACCTTGCCCCACGGGCGCTCGAAGGCTGGGCGCAGCTTGGCGAGTGACTCGACTGTCGAGTCGGGGCGTTCGCCATCATCGTAATCGAACAGGCGGCCGTCGCGACCAAATGCAGGTTCAAGCTCGCCCTCGAAGTATTTCTCCTTGTGAGCGTGCACCAGCCGCTGCTGGCTTTGCGCCGCGTATTCGTCCGCGTCGTGACGCGAGATCCCAAATTCATGCGCCAGGATCTCGGCGGTCTGTCCCATGTTGAGTTCAACGATCGGGTCGGTGAGGCCACGCTCCAGGCCGATCACCGGTTTGAAGAAACTCGGGCGCACGCCGGCAAATGCCTTGAGGCGCGCGGTGAAATCGCGTGCCGCGAACAGCGACGCGTACCAACCGACCGCGCTGTTGCGGAACACTAGCGGCGCATGGCTCAAGGACTCCGCGCCGCCGGCCAGGATCAGGTCCGAGATGCCTTCCTGAATGTAGCGATAAGCGGTGTCGATCGATTGCATGCCGGAGCCGCAGTTGATCTGTACCGTGAAGGCCGTCATCGCCTCGCCCATGCCGAGCCGCAGCGCCGCGACACGCGCCGGGTTCATCTCGTCGGCGATGACATTGACGCAGCCGAGGATCACCTGATCGAAGGCATCCGGTGGAAACGGTTGGCGCAGCAGCAACGGCCGTCCGCACTGGACAGCGAGATCGACCGGCGTGAAGGGGCCCGGCTTGCCGCGCGCCTTGAGAAACGGCGTACGGCTGCCATCGATGATGTAGACCGGGCGGCCTAGGCTGCGTTCGCGGGCGAGATCGTTGATGACACACCTCCGTGCCGTGTGAGTTCCTCGGGGGCGAAGTCATCGACATTGATCACGTCGGCGACCGCCTTGGCGAGCGCCGCTAGTTGCGCTGCTTCGCTCTCGTTGATCAAGCCTTGTGCGCGCGCGGTGTCGGCGTCGCGCACGTGAGCCTTGCGCATACGGTCGCGCAATGGCTGGGCCGCGACCGCGAGCCTGAAGGCGCGGTCGAGCCGCGCGACCGGCCCGTCGTCGGTCGGATGATAGAGGCCGACTGTCACGCGCTCGCGCGCCGCCGAGGGCTCGAGCAGGATCTGCGCACAGGCGGCGGTGAGCCGGTCGGCTGGGCCCCGGTGCTGTCGGCCGAACGGCATGGTCATGATGCGCAAGAGCCAAGCCACGGGTCGATTGGGCAGGTTCGCTAGAATCTCATCCAGGCGCGCGGCGATCGTCGCGAGTCCTCTCTCGCAGCAATAAGCCACCAGCGGGAAGTCGGCCTCGTTCCGGCCTTCGTCGTGCCAGCGCTTGAGCACCGCGGAGAGGAGGTAAAGCTCGCATAAAATATCGGCGAAGCGGCCCGAGATCATCTCCTTGCGCTTGAGCGCG
>JAFAXD010000010.1 GCA_019241285.1 Xanthobacteraceae bacterium
CCGGCGACCCGCCGCGCCAAACCGCGCGGCCAGTAGAAGTTGCCCCCCAGAAAAGGGCGAAGGGCCACCCGCGAGGGCGGCCCTTCCATTGTCGAACCGCGGTCCGGCACCCCAGTCAGGTCACTCTCGCGCGAGCCTGACTCCTCTGCCGTAACGGCGTGCGTTAGGCTTGGACCCCGGTAGAGGCAAGGATCCAGCTCACGCAATCCGACGACCACGGCGAATGACAATGAGACACTGGATCACCTCCTTTCTAAAGGTTGACGACAGCCGCAATGTAGCGGGTACCGACCTGATTCGTAAACTGGATTCCGCACTGCACCCGCGCGCCGGTTTGCCGCGTGTGCAGCGCATAGCTTGCGCGCTTTGCCGCACCCCGGCGGGCCGCTAGAGAGAGGACACAGAGGCCCCTCTCCAACCCAGATTGTGCCATGGCCGATGCTCTGCGCGTGCCGATCGGCCGCGACCTGGATTACCCGCTGTTCGTGGCCCTGATGGCGCACTGCGTCGTAGTGCACGCCGTCATCTCGCTCGCGCGGGTCACCATCAGCTATCGCACCATCGAGCTCGGCCTCTCGATCGTCTCGCTGGGCGCCATTCAGACCGGCTTTTCGCTGGTGCCGATCTTCGCGGCTGTGGCGCTCGGTCGCTTCATCGACCGCGGCCATGACGCGGTCGCAGCCTGGATCGGCGCCGGCTTCATGGTGCTGGCCTGCGCGGGGCTCTGGCTGTGGCCGAACTCGGCCGTGCACCTTTTTGTCTGGTCGGTGATCCTGGGTGTCGGCCAATTGTGCAGCATGGCCGGGCAGCAAATGATCGCGGTGCGCTGCAGCGGACAGCGCCGTCGCGAATGGGTGTTCGGCTACTTTATGGTGGCGCTCGGTGTCGGCCAGGGTTTGGGCCCCACCGTGCTCAGCCTCTTTGGCGGGCGCACCGCATTGCCTCCAACCAGCGTTCTGTTTGCGATCTGCCTCGCCGGCGCCGTGTTCGCGCAAGGCGTTGCCCTGGCGTTGCGGCCGGCTGCCCATGGCACCACTCGCGCCGCACCCGGGACCGAGGTCCCGATCGCCAAGCTCTTGCGAATGCCGGGCCTGTTCGCGGCTCTTTGGGCGAGCGTCATCACGGTCACCGCCTTCGAGCTCCTGGTCATTTATCTCCCACTGCTGGGCACGGAACGGAATATCGATACGCGCGACATTGGCCTCCTTCTGGCAGTCCGCTCCGGCGTCTCGATCCTCTCACGCGTGTTCTACGTCCGGCTGATCGAGATCGTTGGGCGGGTGCGGCTGATGCTTGTCTGTCTCCTCTTGGGCGCTGCGGCCTTTGCGCTGCTCGGCGTGCCGACCTCGCTGCCCTGGATGTACGCGGGGGTCTGCGCCATGGGTCTCGGGCTCGGCATTGCCGCCACGCTCACCTTCTCGGAGGTCGTGCTCATTGCGCCGCATGAGGCACGCGCCACCGCCCTCTCTTTGCGGATCACCGGCAACCGGCTCGGCCAGTTCTTCCTACCGCTGCTCGGTGGCGTCCTTGCCTCCATCACCGGCGCCGGCGGCGTCCTGCTGGTTACGGCGTTGGCCCTCGCCGGCTCCGGCATTGCCGTCCGCATGAGCCTGCGCGAACATCACGACACGTGAATTTCGCAGACCCGTGGCACCTTTGCGGGGTTTTCTCGTTACGCTATGTCGATCCCCATTATGGCTCCTACCGAGGTACCGATGTTCCCGACCCCGCGGCCCGAGCTCGCCCCGAATACCTACGCGTTCGAATCCGAACCGATGGTGAAGCCCACAGGCTTTCGCGAATACGACGCGCGCTGGCTGTTCGGCAAAGAGATCAACCTTATGGGCATGCAGGCGCTGGGCATGGGGCTCGGCACCTTGATCCAGGAGCTCGGCGCCAAGCCCGAAATCGTCACCGGTCACGATTTCCGCGGCTATTCGGCGTCGATCAAATACGCGCTGATTTCCGGGCTGCTCGCTGCCGGCTGCAAGGTGCACGACGTCGGGCTTGCGGTGACGCCCATGACCTATTTCGCCCAGTTCGATCTCGACGTGCCCTGCGTCGCCATGGTGACGGCCTCGCACAACGACAACGGCTGGACTGGCGTGAAGATGGGCGCCAACCGCCCGCTCACCTTCGGTCCCGACGAGATGACGCGGCTCAAGGAGATCGTGCTCGGCGCCAAGTTCAAACTCGGCGGCGGCGGCGCTTATGAGTTCGTCGCCAATTTTCCCGAGCGCTACATCGCCGACCTGACCAAGCACCCGAAGCTCAAGCGCAAGCTCAAGGTCGTGGCCGCCTGCGGCAACGGCACCGCGGGCGCGTTCGCGCCGCGTGTGCTCGAAGCGATCGGCTGCGAGGTTGTCCCGCTCGATTGCGAGCTCGACTACACATTTCCCAAATACAACCCCAACCCCGAAGACATGAAGATGCTGCACGCGCTCGCCGACGAGGTGAAGCGCACCAAGGCCGATGTCGGCTTCGGCTTCGACGGCGACGGCGATCGCTGCGGCGTCGTCGATGACGAGGGCGAGGAAATCTTCGCTGACAAGATCGGCGTCATGCTCGCGCGCGACATCTCAGCCCTGCACAAAAACGCGCTGTTCGTGGTCGATGTCAAATCGACCGGCCTGTTCATGACGGATCCGGTGCTGATCAAGAACGGCGCCAAGACCGAATACTGGAAGACCGGGCATTCCTACATGAAGCGCCGCGCCAACGAGCTAAATGCGCTGGTCGGGTTCGAAAAATCCGGGCACTTCTTCTTCAACAAACCGTTCGGCCGCGGCTATGACGACGGCCTCGTCTCCGCGATCGCCATCTGCGACATGCTCGAGCGCAATCCCGATAAGACCATGTCCGAGCTCAAGCGCGCGCTGCCGAAAACCTGGGGTTCGCCGACCATGTCGCCGCATTGTCCGGACGAGATCAAATACCGTGTTGTTGATGATGTGGTGAAACGGTTCGAGAGCGCCAAGGGCAAGGGCGAGCCGGTCGCCGGTCAGCCGATCCGCGACCTCGTCACCGTCAACGGCGTGCGCGTCACGGTCGAGGACGGCACCTGGGGCCTGGTCCGCGCTTCGTCAAACAAACCGGAGCTGGTGGTGGTGGTGGAGAGCCCCGCATCAGAAGCGCGGATGCGCGAGATGTTCCACGCTGTCGATGCGGTGCTGCGCACGCATCCCGAAGTGGGCGAGTACAATCAGAAGATTTGATTGAGGCTCGATAGTACGGCGTAGCAGGAGCGCGCCCCCTCCCCCCGCGAGCGAAGCGA
>JAFAXD010000075.1 GCA_019241285.1 Xanthobacteraceae bacterium
TCGATGATCTCCGTGTTGATTGATCCGCGGTTGCCGGTCTGCAGGCCGTTGGCTTGCCGCGCCAGATAGACTCGCGGTCGCTGACCCTCCGGCAACGCCGCCACGGTCTGCTCCGCTTCGCCGATGATGGCGGCCGCTTTGTCAGCAAGCACGTTCGCACGATCGTCGACCCCGAGGATATTGCCGACGAGCTTCATGCTTGCGGCCGTGCTGGCCAAGCGCCCATCGATCAGCAAATAGGGGATGCCGGTCTGCGCCTGCACCCGATCGGCGAGCGACACATAGGTCGGATTGACCGTGCCGAAGTCGATGATGAGATCCGGCTTGGCCTTGATAACGACCTCCAGGTTGGCGGTATCGCCGCGGCCGGTGAGTCGCCCGATCTCCGGGAGCTCGCGTACTTTCGGGTTCAGAAACTCAAGTTCCGCCGGATTGGGCTTGCGCACCCATCCAATCAGCTTTTCAGGCGCCAGCACATAGACCAACACCGTCGCCGGCGGCCCCGCCGCCTGGACGCGCTCGACGTGGTCCGGGACCGTGACGTTGCGCCCCGCCGAATCGGTAACGACGCGCGCGTCAGCCGGGGAGAAGATGAATGCCAGGCACGCCGTTCCGAGTGCCCAGCCGACAAGCGGCCTGAAGGCGCTGCAGCAATCAGACGCGCGACTTTGCGCTCTTGCGCGTGATGCGTGAAAGGGCGCGGAATTCCTCGCTCGCCGACGTATGTGCATGGCCTTCGATTGTCCGATAAAGATCAACGATACGTTCGCCCGTGGGCGTGAGCACTGCTCCGCCGCCGTGGTGGCCGCCGGTCGCCGCACTGACCGCGGGCTCGCGCAGCGCGTCGTTGATGGCCTCGACCAGCAGCCAGGCGCGCCGATACGACATGCCGAGCTGGCGCGCGGCGGCCGATATGGAGCCCGTCTGCGCGATTGCTTCCAGCAGTGCGATCTTGCCCGGGCCGATGCGCTCGCCGCTGGCAAGATCCACTCGAATCGACAGGCGGGTGTGCGGCATCTCTCCGGACCGTGGCAAAACCATGCCCTATATTCCGCCGGATATGGCGACCCTGTAAAGGGCGGATCGGGGTAGCGCAGCCGCTAGTGAGCGTCGAGCGTGACGGCAACCTTTCGCGCCTCGGTTACCAGTGCCGCGGTCAAGGGTGTCATCGGCTCCCGGTGTGGTACGACGAGACCGATCACGTGCGTGACATCCGGTTCGACGATCGGGATCGAGCGAATCGTGTCTGTGAGGCCGAGCGTGTCGGCGAGCACGGCAGGCATGATGCTCGCCCATCGCCCGGTCCGCACGTGCGAGAACAGGACGATCATCGAGTTTGATTCCAGTGTCGGCGAGGGCTCGGTGCCGGCGCGGCGCAGGATCCCGTCGATGATGCGACGGTTCTGCATGTCGGGCGTCAGCAGGCACAGCGGAACTTTCGCCACCTCCGCCCAGGTGACCTGGTCGCGATCTCCGAGCGTGCTGTCGGCCGATGTCAGCAGGCGGTAGCGCTCGTGATAGAGGGGGACCGTCGTCACGCGTCCGAGCGGCTCGTTGTCGATGTAGGTGAGCCCCGCATCCACCTCGAGATTGTCCAGCGCTTTGAGCACCTCGATCGAGGTGCGCGACAGGATCGTAAAGCGCACGTTGGGGTGCCGCGCCCGATACGGTGTGGTCAGCGACGCGGCCATGGCGAGCGTCGTGGGAATTGCCGCGATACGCACGTGCCCGACGAGACCGCGCTTGAGCGCGTCCACCTCCTGGCGCATCGCCCGGCTGTCCGCGACGATACGGCGCGCCCATTCGAGTACGCGCTCGCCCTCGGGCGTGAAGCCCTGAAAGCGCGAACCGCGCTGGACCAGCAAAACCCCGAACTGGTCCTCGAGCTGCTTGATGCCGGAGGAAAACGTCGGTTGACTGACGTTGCACATTTCAGCGGCACGGCCGAAATGCTGCTCGCGGGCAAGCGCAATGATGAATTCAAGCTTGTCGATCATGCATTGCGCCGAGGTCCGCGAGACAATCGGGCAGACCTACAACACAAGGGCCCGGCTGTCTGCATTAGTCGCGGCATGTCGGCATCGGTGCCAACGCCGGTCGCCATATAGCCTCAGGCTATCGGCGGGCGACTGCCGTCGATTTGAAATCCAAATCGCCTGACGGAACACCGTTATTGATTCCGCATGACCATTCCGGCCAAGGTCGCAGGCCACGGTCTTTGTTGAAAGTTGATGATGCCAGTCTACGAGACGTGGAGTGCGGAACGAACCGCGGAGATCATCGCGCAGTATGTTGACCAGCCCGGCGCGCTGCTCCCGATCCTGCACGGCGTGCAGGCTGCATTCGGCTGCATTCCTGAACCCGCCGTTCCCATCCTTGCCGACGCATTGAATTTATCGCGCGCCGAAGTCCATGGCGTTGTCACCTTCTATCACGATTTCCGCCGCGAGCCGCCGGGCCGACATGTGCTCAAACTCTGCCGCGCGGAAGCCTGCCAGGCCGCTGGGTGCGATGCGCTTGCAGAGCGCGCCCAAGCGAAACTTGGCGTTGGGCTCGGCGACACCACGGCCGATGAGCGCGTGACGCTAAGGCCGACATACTGCCTCGGCCTCTGCGCAGTCGCGCCTTCCGCGATGTTCGATGACCGGGTGATCGGCCGCCTGGACGCCAAGCGCCTCGACGCGCTGCTGGAGGAAACGTGGGCGTGAGCGCGCGTGTATTCATTGCCCGCGATGCCGGCGCTCTCGCCGTCGGCGCTGACGACGTTGCCGTGGCGCTCGCGCGCGCCGCATCCCGTCGTGGTGTCGCGCTCGACATCACCCGGACCGGATCGCGCGGCCTCTATTGGCTGGAGCCATTGCTTGAGGTCGTAACCCCTGCCGGGCGCGTGGCTTATGGCCCCGTGGCACCCGAGGACGTCGAGGCGCTCGTTGATGCCGGCATTTTCGATGGCGGCCAACATCCGTTGCGCCTCGGCTTGACCGAAGAGATTCCCTGGCTCAAGCGCCAGATCAGGTTGACCTTCGCCCGCTGCGGCGTCATCGATCCGCTGTCGCTCGACGATTACCGCGCGCATGGCGGCTACAGGGCGCTTGAGCGCGCACTGTCGCTCGGGACAGAAGCGATCATTGAAGAGGTGGTGCAGTCGGGTCTGCGCGGCCGCGGCGGCGCCGGCTTTCCGACAGGCATCAAGTGGCGCACCGTCTCGCAGACATCAGGGCCGCAGAAATACATTGTCTGCAACGCCGATGAAGGTGACTCCGGCACCTTCGCGGATCGCATGTTGATCGAGGGCGATCCGTTCGTCCTGATCGAAGGCATCACGATTGCCGGGATCGCAGTCGGCGCGACCAAGGGCTACGTCTACATCCGCTCCGAATATCCGCACGCGGTCGCAACGCTGGCGGCGGCGCTCGCGGCCGCGCGTCGGGAAGGCCTGCTCGGTCGAGGGGTCGCTGGTTCTGCTCACGCGTTTGATCTCGAACTGCGCGTCGGCGCCGGCGCCTATGTGTGCGGCGAAGAAACGTCGTTGCTGGACAGTCTCGAAGGCAAGCGCGGGATTGTACGGGCAAAGCCGCCGCTCCCTGCGCACAAAGGTCTGTTCGGTTGTCCGACCGTCATCAACAATGTGCTCTCGCTCGCCTCGGTGCCGAGCATTCTCGGCCATGGCGCCGCTGCCTATCGTGAACTCGGGCATGGGCGCTCGCGCGGCACCATGCCGATCCAACTGGCCGGGAATGTGAAATATGGCGGACTGTTTGAAACCGCCTTCGGCATTACGTTGGGCGAGCTTGTGGATCGTGTTGGC
Source organism: Xanthobacteraceae bacterium (assembly GCA_019241285.1). Lineage (GTDB taxonomy): Bacteria > Pseudomonadota > Alphaproteobacteria > Rhizobiales > Xanthobacteraceae > JAFAXD01. Next base: position 3,809 of record JAFAXD010000075.1, read on the forward strand.
GGTGGCACTGCGAGTGGCCGGCCGGTGCGCGCCGTGCAAGTCGGCGGTCCGTTGGGGGCTTATTTCCCGCGGGCGCTGTTTGATACGCCGTTCGATTACGAAGCCTTCGCGGCGCGCGATGGCCTGATCGGGCATGGCGGCATCGTCGTGTTTGATGACAGCGTCGACATGGCGAAACAGGCGCGCTTCGCCATGGAATTCTGCGCGCTGGAATCGTGCGGCAAGTGCACGCCCTGCCGCATTGGCTCGACGCGCGGTGTGGAGACACTCGAGCGCATCATCAACGGCGACAATGCCGAGCCGAACATCGCGCTGATCGAGGACCTCTGCCACACTATGAAGTTCGGCTCGCTCTGCGCACTCGGCGGTTTCACGCCGTATCCGGTGATGAGCGCGCTCACCTATTTCCCAGAAGATTTTCGTGCCCGCCCGCGCCGGCTCGTGGCGGCGGAATAGGAGCCCATCATGTCGCTCGTACACGAGGTCGATTACGGCACCCCGCGCTCCCGGGCCGAGAAGACCGTGACGCTGACCATTGACGGCATGTCGGTGACGGTGCCGGAAGGCACGTCGATCATGCGCGCCGCCATGGAGATCGGAACGCAAATCCCGAAGCTGTGCGCGACCGACATGCTCGACGCGTTCGGCTCCTGTCGGTTGTGTTTGGTCGAGATCGAGGGACGGCCTGGCACGCCATCGTCCTGCACCACCCCGGTCGCGGCGGGCATGAGCGTGCGCACGCAAACAGAGCGGCTCAAGCGCCTGCGCAAAGGCGTGATGGAACTCTACATCTCCGACCATCCGCTCGATTGTTTGACGTGTGCGGCCAATGGCGATTGCGAACTGCAGGACATGGCGGGCGCGGTCGGCTTGCGCGATGTCCGCTACGGCTATGCGGGGGACAAGCATCCCAACCCGGGGAAAGACGAGTCCAATCCGTATTTCACTTACGACCCGTCGAAATGCATTGTCTGCTCGCGCTGTGTGCGCGCGTGCGAGGAAGTGCAGGGCACGTTTGCGCTCACGATTGCGGGCCGCGGCTTCGACTCCGTCGTGTCGCCCGGCATGGAAGAAGCGTTCCTCGGCTCCGAATGCGTGTCGTGCGGCGCCTGCGTGCAGGCCTGCCCAACCGCGACCCTGACGGAGAAGTCGGTCATCGAGATCGGCCAGCCTGAGCATTCAGTCGTGACCACCTGCGCCTATTGCGGGGTCGGATGCTCCTTCAAGGCGGAGATGCGCGGCGAAGAGGTCGTGCGCATGGTGCCGTACAAGGACGGCAAGGCCAACCGCGGCCATTCCTGCGTCAAGGGCCGCTTCGCCTGGGGCTACACCACCCATAAGGACCGCATCACCACGCCGATGATCCGCAAGAAGATCACCGACCCGTGGCAGGAAGTCAGCTGGGAAGAAGCCATCGCCTAC
>JAFAXD010000083.1 GCA_019241285.1 Xanthobacteraceae bacterium
CAAGTACTGCCGGAACGGCCCTCAGCCGAAATCGATTGGTGATGCTCATGTCCTCCCCATTCTCTTCTTTTGTTACAAGCCCGGTGATTTTTACGCGCAAGTCAGCTTCGCATGCAACACAGCACTAATCCAAGGAGGATGCGAAGAACATGCTTGTGACTGTACTGGTCGAGTGCGCTGGGCTAGCGACAAGCCGACCTATCCATCGGCTCTCTACTTCACCCCACCGGAATCACCGCCACCGCCACGTCGATCTTCTGACCACCCGACGCGAACACCACCCCGTCGATCGGTGCGACGTCGGCGTAGTCGCGGCCGATGGCGAGGGTCACGTGCTCAGTGCCGGCGTGCACCGCGTTGGTCGGATCGAGGCCGTACCAGCCGATGCTGCCGCCGCACCAGACGAGGACCCAGGCGTGCATGGCGTTGGCGCCTTGCAGGGTTATGTCCTCGGGCGTCTGCGCGGTGCGCAGATAGCCGCTCACGTAGGCCGCGGGGATGCCGAGCCCACGTAGCCCGGAAATCATGATGTGGGCGAAGTCCTGACAGACGCCGCGGCGCAATGCGAACGACATCGGCGCCGTTGTCGAAACCGTGGTGACGCCGATCTCGTACACGAAGTCCTGTTTGATCCGCCGCATCAGCTCGACCGCGCCATCGAGCACTGGCCGCCCCGGCGGAAAGCTCTCGCGCGCGTAGTTGCGGATTTCCGGGTCAAGCGGAACCTGTCGGCTTGCAAACAAGAAGTGCGCCGGCGAAAGCCCCTCAAAATTGCTGGTCATGAAAACGTCGTCGCGCAGCGTCTCCCAAGGCGACGCGCCAAAGAGGTCGGGCTCTCCAGCTTCTTCGACCGTGACCCGCGCAGCCACCTTGATCACGAGGTGATCATGCGGTGCGTTGAGCGCCACCCACGTCATGTGGTTGCCGAAGAAATCCGCGCCTTCGCGACGACCGACCGGCGCAGGCTCGATGTCGAGCGCGCTTGCGTGCACGCGCTGGCCCGGACGGTCGACGGGGGTGAGCCGCAGCACATGGCGCGAATAGCTCACCGTCGAGGCGTAAGTGTACGAGGTCGTCTGCCGGATGTCGAAGATCACGCGAGCGCCTCCCGCTCCGTATCGGTACGATCGTTGTGGGTGAGATAGAGCGCGGTGATCTCGTTTGAGAGGTCCTGCAACTTGTCCTCCATCCGCATGATCTGCGCGTCAGTGAGCGTCGCCGCATCGGCGGTGCGCAGCGCGGCGGCCAGCGACACCGCGATGATCTGCGGCGGCGACAATCGGCCATCGGATTGATGCAGCGGCAGTTCCGACAAATGATACTCGATGCGATTGAGCTGATAGGCGATCGAGCGCGGATTGTTAGGATCGAGCATGACGAGATCGACCACGGGCGCGCGCGCCGCCACCATGACGTAGCGCTGCCGGTAGGTGATCCGGCTATCGGCCAATTCAAGCAGAACGTCGAGCGCGCCTTCAGGCGCATCGTCGTCATCGCCGAACTGGCGCACGAAACGGCAGGTGGCGAGCGCGCGCTCGAGCCGGCGCCCAAGCTCAAGGAAACGCCAACCGGCGAGCTGGCTCATGTTCTCCTGTGCCAAACCAGAGAACGAAGAGATCACGCGCAGCGCCGCGTCGACACGGTCGAGCATGACGCTTTCCGAGGGGCCCGGCGGCAACGGCGCATTGATGGTCGCCACCAATCGGGTGAGCGCGCGCCAGGCATCCGGTGAGAAGCGATCGCGGATCACCGATGCGGCCGAGCGGGCGGCGCCCGCGAGGTGCGGCAGCGATCCGTCGAAGCTGCCCTGAATGAAAGCGGCGCGCGCAATCAGCATCGCCTTTGCGTGCGGGATGTCGTTGGGACCGGCGCTCCAGGCGCCGAGCAGATCGGTGATCCGCAAGATGACCGGTTTGGCCGCATCGTCATGCTCGGTGACCCGGTGAATCAGCGCCCGCACCAGACGCAAGGTTGCTTCCGCGCGCTCGACATAGCGGCCGACCCAAAACAGATTGTCGGCGGCGCGGCTCGGCAGCACGCCGGCGGCGCGGCGGATGGTGATCCGCTCCGGACTGGGCAACAGCGTCGTCTCGAGCACCGGCTTTTCGGAAAGTACCCAGGCATCGGCAGTCGAAGCGCCGCGCTGCAGGTTCACGGCGCGCGCGTCGACGTGTTCGGCAATGCGCACAAAGCCGCCCGGCATCACGGTCCAGCCGTCGCCGACCTTGGCGACGAACAAGCGCAGGATGAACGGACGCGGCTCGAAATGGCCGTCGCGCCAAACCGGCATGGTCGAGAGCGTGACCGCCTCTTGCGCCACGAAATCGATCGGGCGCGTTGCGATGTCCTGCAGAATGCGATCGCGTCGGTCGGGCTCGAGGGCTGCCCCGAGCACACCCTGGCCCAACCCATGCGGCTCGTTGCGTCCGGAGAATGCCGGCGCGATCACCATTTCGTCGAGTTCGCCGATGATCTCATCCCGCAGGACCGGATGGCCAAGCCACCAGGTTGCAACATTGGGAATCGTGAGCTTGTGGCCGAGGATGGTCGGCGCCAGCGCCGGCAGAAACGCGAGCAGGCCCGGCGCTTCGACGAGGCCGGCGCCGAGCGCATTGGCGATGACAATCTTACGGTCGCGCACCGCCTGCACCAGGCCGGGCGCACCGAGGCGCGAATGGGTGTTGAGCTCCAGCGGATCGGCGAAGTCGGCATCGAGCCGGCGTAGGATCACTTCGGTGCGCTTCAATCCGGAGACCGTGCGCACGAACACACCGTCATCGCGTACGGTCAGGTCGGATCCTTCGACCAAAGTGAAGCCGAGGTAGCGCGCCAGATAGGCATGCTCGAAATAGGTTTCATTGAGCGGACCGGGTGTGAGCACGCAGATACGCGAATCATCTTGCCGCTCAAGCGAAGCCAACTCGGCCTGGAAGGCTTGGAAGAACTGCGCCAACCGCTCCACATGCAGGGTGCGGTAGATGTCAGGCAATGCACGCGCGAGCGCGAGGCGGCTCTCCAGGGCATAGCCGGCACCGGACGGCGCCTGCGTGCGGTCGCTGAGAATCCACCATTCCCCCTGGGCAGAACGCCCGAGATCGATGGCGAAGAACCGCAGGTGCGCACCGCCAGCGGGGGCCGCGCCCACCAGCGGGCGCAGGAATTCCGGACTGCCCGCGATCAAGGTTGCCGGCAAGCGGCCTTCGCGCACGAGCTCCGCTTGGCCGTACACATCGGCCAGTACCGCCTCCAACAACTGCGCGCGCTGCACAAGCCCCGATTTCAGCGCATCCCATTCCTTGGGATCAATGAGTAGCGGCACGAAGCTGAGCGGCCAGGAGCGCTCCACACCAGCCGGGTCCTCATAGACCCGATAGAACACGCCGGATTCGCGCAGGTGCCGATCAGCAACCCCGCGGCGCCGGTTGATCTCTTCAGTGCCCAGCCCGGCGAGCATGGACAGGAACGGGCGCCAGTGGGGGCGCACCGATCCCTTGGCGTCCATCATCTCATCAAAAATGCCGGGGAGCGGCCGATAGCCCGCCAGCATCGCATCGAGCGGGACATCCGAAGCGCGGATGTCGTCGGCTGACATGGCCATACCGCTCAGGGACCCCGTGTTGGACGCCGCAAGTCGAGGGTCGCCGGATATTCGACGCTGCGCTCCTCCGGCGGCACGTCATAGATCATGCCGGGCGTGTGGCCGTGGTCCTGGAATCGGGCGCGGCGGCGCGACTCCGCCTCGTAGGAGTTGACCGGGAATGTTTCGTAGTGGCGACCGCCCGGATGCGCCACGTGATAGACGCAGCCGCCGAGCGACCGCCGGCTCCAGGTATCGATAATGTCGAACGTCAGCGGTGCGTGGACGTCGAGGGTCGGGTGCAGAGCCGACGCGAGTTTCCAGGCCTTGAAGCGCACACCGGCAACGAGCTCACCCGGACGACCGGTCGAGACCAGCGGCACACGCCGGCCATTGCAGGTCACTACATGGCGTTGCGGATTCAAGCCCTCGACCTTCACCTGCAGCCGCTCGACCGACGAATCGACGAATCGCGATGTACCACCGACGGTACTCTCCTCGCCAAGCACATACCAGGGTTCGAGGGCTTGGCGCAGCTCAAGCTTAACTCCGCCGTGATCGACCGTCCCGTAGGTGGGGAAGCGAAACTCGCGCTGGGCTGCAAACCATAGTGGATCGAACCGGTACCCCTCACGCGCGAGATCATCCAAGACTTCCAGGAAGTCCTGCCAGACGAAATGCTCGAGCATGAACCGGTCGTGCAGGCCCGTGCCCCAGCGCACCAGCGGGGCATCCAGCGGCTCGCGCCAGAACCAAGCGAGGAGCGCCCGCAACAGCAGCTGCTGGGCGAGGCTCATGCGCGCATCGGGGGGCATCTCGAACGCGCGGAATTCGACCAGGCCAAGCCGGCCGGTCGGCCCGTCGGGTGAATAGAGCTTATCGATGCAGATCTCGGCGCGGTGGGTGTTGCCGGTCACGTCCACCAACAGATTGCGGAACAGCCGGTCGGTCAACCACGGCAGTGGCGGCGTGCCGGCGCCTGGGGCCGGCACCTGACCCAGCGCGATCTCGATCTCGTAGAGCATGTCGGGCCGCCCCTCGTCGATGCGAGGCGCCTGGCAGGTAGGCCCAATGAATAGCCCAGAGAACAGGTAGGACAGCGACGGCCGCCGCTGCCAATAAAGCACCAGGCTCTTGAGCAGGTCGGGACGGCGCAGGAATGGGCTGTCGGGCGCATTCGCTGCGCCAAGCACGATGTGATTGCCGCCGCCAGTGCCGGTGTGACGGCCGTCGATCATGAACTTGTCGGTGCCGAGGCGCGATTCCCGCGCCATCTCGTAGAGCGACCGGGTCGTCGCGACCGCGTCCCGCCAGGACTCCGCCGGATGAATGTTGACCTCGATAACGCCCGGATCGGGCGTGACCTTGATGACGTTGAGGCGCGGATCGGGAGGTGGCGGATAGCCCTCGATCTGCACCGGCAAGCCGACCCCTTCGGCCGTGGCCTCGACCGTGGCGATCAACTCCAGATAATCCTCAAGCCGCTCGACCGGCGGCATGAACACACAGACGCGCCCATTTCGGATCTCCACGGTGAGCGCGGTACGCACCGGCATGTCGTGGCGCGGTGCCGCGCCATGCGCGTGCATGATCGGCTGTGGAACCTGCACGTCCGGAATGAGCTGCACACCGGATGCATCGCGTCCGACCGCGGCCAGCGGAATGGTGCGGCCGGATGTTGGCGATAGGGGTGTACGCGGTTCGAACGGATCGGCCGGCACCACGTGGGGAACATCAACCTCAGCCAGATGCGGCAACGATTGGAGGGGTAAGCGAAAGCCGATCGGCGAGTCGCCTGGCATCAGGAACAAGCGGCCGCGCCGCGTGCGCCAGATCTCGCTGGTCCAGCCCGGCGAAGCCTGTGCGGTCCATCGCTGTAGCGGCAGCACGAAACCGGCCGGCTCACTGACGCGGCTCTCGATCAGTCGCAGAATGCGCGCGCGCTCCTGTGGATCATCGATCTTGGGATCAGCCGGGTCGATATTCGCCGGCAACTCGCCTTCCTTGACCATGCGGTCGGCAGGATCCTCGTAAGCGGGCTGCACGAACTGCGCTGCGACCGCGAGCTTGTCGGCCACATGCCGCGCAAACGCGTGCGCATCGGCGACGTCCGCGTTCTGCGCTTTGGCTTCCGGCGCGAACAGCGCGGGGTTGCGCCAGACCGGCACGCCATCGCGCCGCCAGAACAGCGAGAACGCCCAACGCGGCAGCGCTTCGCCCGGGTACCACTTGCCCTGACCGTGATGCAGGAATCCGCCGGGAGCGAAATGCTCGCGCAGCCGGCGCACCAGATTGTCGGCGAGGATCCGCTTGGTCGGGCCGACCGACGCCGTGTTCCATTCGGGCGACTCGTAGTCATCGACGGACACGAAGGTCGGCTCGCCGCCCATGGTGAGTCGCACGTCCTGAGCGGCGAGATCGGCATCAACCGCATCGCCAAGCGCTTCGAGCGCGCTCCAGGCTTCATCGGAAAACGGATAGGTAACGCGTGGCTTTTCCGCCATGCGCGCCACGCTCATATCGAACGCGAAGGCGACTTCGGCGGGCTCGACCAATCCGCTGATCGGCGCGGCGGACTGGTAGTGTGGCGTGGCGGCGAGCGGCAGATGGCCCTCACCGCACAGAAGCCCCGAGGTCGCATCAAGCCCGACCCAACCGGCGCCCGGCAGATAGACCTCACACCATGCGTGCAGGTCGGTGAAATCCTGCTCGGCGCCGGACGGTCCGTCGAGCGCTTTGATATCCGGACGCAGCTGGATCAGATAACCGGAGACGAAACGCGCCGGCATACCGAGCAGACGCAACAGCTGCACCATGAGCCACGCCGAGTCACGGCACGAGCCGCTCGCGGCCGCCAGCGTCTCCTCGGGCGTCTGCACGCCCGGCTCCATGCGGATCACGTATTTGATCTCGCGCCAGAGGTACTGGTTGAGCTCAACCAGGAAATCAGTCGTGTTGCGCGGTTCGAGCGAAATCGAGGCGAGCAGCGCCTTCAACCGCGGTCCAGCCGGCTCCGTCTCCAGGTAAGGCGCGAGCTCGTGCCGCAGGTCGGCCGGATAGGCGAACGGGAATTTCTCCGCATACGGTTCGATGAAGAAATCGAACGGGTTGAACACCTCGAGATCGGCGAGCAGATCGACGACGATCGAGAACTCGGTGGTCTTTTCGGGAAAGACGAAACGCGCCAGCCAATTGCCGTGCGGGTCCTGCTGCCAGTTCACGAAATGCTCACTCGGGGTGACGGTGAGCGAGTAGCTCGGCACGCGCGTGCGACAGTGCGGCGCTGGCCGCAAACGGATCACCTGCGGGCCGAGGTTGACCGGGCGATTGTATTGATAGCGCGTGGCGTGGTGGAGACTGACCAGGATCGACATCGCACGCTGCCCCCGAGAGTTATTGCCCCGCGCCAGTGTCACCGGCGCGCCGAAATGCGAAAGCCCTTTTATTGGGCATGATAGGTCGATCGTGTTGCAATTTTCGGACCGAAGCACCAGGAGGTGGAGGAAAGCGACGCGTTCGTGGCGCGCGGCGAGAAGAGGTCGGCGGTACCGCTCGTATCAGGGTCTGCCCGCCAGAAGGATTGTTATGAAACCTGCTTGCCTTGGCGCATCACCGCCCCGACATGAGCTGGTGTGCTCAAGATCACATATCACCGTTATTTGAGGAGTTTCCATACAGAGCATACCAACGTTACATTTTCCTTACGGCATTGTTCGCAAATGCGAAATAATCCATTTAGGGGAACGGCGGTTATCTTGCTCGCCCGGCGGACTACATCAGAGCGCGACGGACAAGCTTTGAAAGGACACCGCCATGATCAGCAAGATTTCCGCTCTAGTAGCCGCCGCCGTGATCCTCGGCTCTGCCTCGGTTGCGTCTGCTGCGACCACCCATAAAGTGGTGCGGCATCACTACCAGGCTGCTCCGCAGGGACAGCTCATGCTCCTGGAGAACGCTC
>JAFAXD010000590.1 GCA_019241285.1 Xanthobacteraceae bacterium
CCGGTGAGCTGGATCAGCTGCGTGGAAATGTAGGGCGTAAACCCGCCGAGCGCGGTCGCCAGGCTATACGCGAGCGAGAAGCCGGCGGTGCGCACGCTGGCCGGCACGATCTCGGTCAGCGCCACCACCATGGCGCCGTTATAGCTCGCGTAGAGGAACGACAGCCAGAGGAGGACCACCAGCATTTTCGAGAATGACGGCGCGACCACCAGCCAGGACAGCGCCGGATAGGCCGTGAGGATCGTCAGTGCTGTGAATGTCAGCAAAACCGGCCGGCGCCCGACGCGGTCGGACACCGCGCCCATGACCGGCAGCCAGAAGAAATTGGAGATACCGACGCACAACGTCACTAGCAGGCTGTCGGTCTCGCTGAGCTTCAGGACGTTCTTGCCGTAGCTCGGGGTGTAGACGGTGATCAGGTAGAAGGAGACGGTGGTCATGATGACGAGCAGCACCCCGAGCAGCACGGTCTGCCAGTTGTCCAGGATCGAGCGGAAGATTTCCGGCGCGCTGGGCCGATGCTTGCGGTTGAGGAACTCCTCGGTTTCCTGCAGCTGGCGCCGGATGATGAAAATTACCGGAACGATCAAACAGCCGATGAAGAACGGAACGCGCCAACCCCAGTTGCTGAGCTGCTCCGGCATCAACAATTTGTTGAGCCCGTACCCGAGCAGTGCCGCCACCACGATCGCGACCTGCTGACTGCCTGACTGCCACGAGACGTAGAACCCTTTCTGTCCGCGCGGCGCCATCTCGGAGAGATAGACCGAGACCCCGCCGAGCTCGACGCCGGCGGAAAAACCCTGCAGCAGCCGGCCGATCAGCACCAGTACGGGTGCGGCAAGACCGATCGTTGCGTAGCCCGGCACGAACGCGATCAGGATCGTGCCCATGGCCATGATCGACAACGTGACCACGAGGCCTTGACGCCGGCCGACCTGGTCCACATAGGCGCCGAGAAAAATGGCGCCCAAGGGCCGCATCAGGAAGCCCGCGCCAAAAGTGGCAAAGGTGAGCAGGAGTGAGGAGAGCTCATTCTCGGTGGGGAAAAAGGCCTTGGCGATGTGCGAAGCGTAGATCCCAAACAAAAAGAAATCGAACATCTCCAGAAAATTGCCGCTCGTCACCCGCAGGACGGTCGCGAGCTTGGATGATGCCGGCGGGGTGGGAGACGTCATGATCGCTTTCCTCATCCTGCAATGGATGCTCGCAATTGGGCACCCGCTTATCGTGTGTTGTCACCATTATATTGACATACCGGCGAGAGGTTGAACATGGCCGGTTGCGCCGGTACCATGCTTCATGACTGTTTCTCCCCCATCGCAATTGCAATCAGTTTTGCCCGCCTCCCCGTTCCTGCCGCTGCCGGTCGCCACGCCGGAGGAGGTCGGCTTCGATGCGGCGCGGCTGGCGCGCATCGGCAGTGTGCTCAATCGCGACATCGCTGATGGGCAAATCCCCGGGGCCGTGGTGGGGATCGTCCGCAGAGACAAGCTCGTCTCGCTCGATGCGTATGGTTATCGCGACGCGCGCGGCGGTCAGCCGATGAGCGCGGATTGTATTTTCAACATCGCCTCGATGACCAAACCGATGACGGCGGTCGCCGCGCTGATGCTTTATGAAGAAGGCAAGCTGCTGCTCGACGACCCGTTGTACAAATACTTCCCGAGGGTCGGCACGCTGGGGGTTGGTGTGATGGACGAGCCGGCCGAGCGAGTGCTGGAAACGCAAGCGCCCGCGCGGCCGATCATGATCATCGACTTGATGCGGCATACCTGCGGATTGCCCTACGGCAACCGCGGCACCACCGCCATCCACCGCCGATACCTGCACGGCAGTCTCGCAGCTGCCGCGGCCATGAACGGCGCCGAGTTCCTGGACCGCTTGGCGTCAGCTCCGCTGCTTTACCACCCCGGCAGGGTGTGGGACTATGGGTTCGGGCTTGATGTGCTCGGATTGGTGATCGAGAAGCTCAGCGGACAAAACCTCGGCCAATTCATGGAAGCCCGACTGTTTGGACCGCTTGGCATGCAGGACACGTCGTTCTACGTGCCGCATGGCAAGAGCGGACGTTACGCCAAGGCCCTCCCGGAGGATCCGCTCAGCGGCCGGCCGCAGTCGGTACCGGACTTGCGCAAGCTGATGCAGTTCGACTGTGGCGGCGGCGGCGCGGTTTCGACCGCTTCTGATTATCTGCGCTTTGCCCTCATGTTGCTCGGCAAGGGCGAGTTTGCCGGCACGCGCATTCTCGGCCGCAAGACCGTCGAATACATGCTGTCCAATCAGCTTGGCCCGGACGTCGTGAACCTGATCGCCGAGGCGGATCCGACCCGGGCCGGCTACGGCTTTGGCCTAGGAGTTGCGGTGCGCACCACGGCGGGCATCACGCCGTTGCTTGGCTCGGTCGGCGAGTTCAACTGGCCAGGCATGAGCGGCACCAACTGGTGGGCCGATCCTCGCGAGAAGCTCGCCGTCGTGTTCATGTCGCACGCGCCCGGCCCGATCCGCTGGCACTACCGCCGCCTGATCAACGCGCTGGTGTATCAGGCGATCGTGGATTAGTTGATATTACCTCAGCGCAGCGAATTCGACCGGGGCTGCGTCCACCTCCAAGATTGTCTGAACATTCCGCCGAT
>JAFAXD010000632.1 GCA_019241285.1 Xanthobacteraceae bacterium
GATCAGCTTACCGGACAATGCGCCGTTCGGCGCAATCGAGGTGAATGTCGACGGCTGCACGCTGTGCCTTTCCTGTGTGTCCGCCTGTCCGACCGGTGCGCTCTCCGACAACCCGGATCGACCCACATTGGCGTTCACCGAGGACGCTTGCGTCCAGTGCGGTTTGTGCAAGGCGACGTGCCCGGAAAAAGTGATCTCGCTCAGGCCGCAGCTCGATTTCCGCGCCGCGACGGCGCTGCCGCGCATCATCAAAGAAGAAGAGCCGTTTGCCTGCACCCGTTGCGGCAAGCCGTTCGGGGTGAAGAGCTCGATCGACCGCGTCATCGCCAAGCTCTCCGGCAAGCACTGGATGTACCAGGGCGGCGAGTCGCGCATCGCGTTGTTGCAGATGTGCGACGACTGCCGGGTAATCGAGATCAGCCGCCAGGAGTTCGACCCTTATGGCGCCCCGGCGCGACCAAAGCCGCGCACCACGGATGATTACTTACGCGAGCGCGAAGAGTAAGTAATGACTCTGCGTCGTCATTGCCGGGCTTGTCCCGTCCTCGTCATTGCGAGGAGCGAAGCGACGAAGCAATCCAGTGCTGAGGTGCCGTTCTGGATTGCTTCGCTTCGCTCGCAATGACGAACTGATAGGTTTTCCCGGCTTATTCGCCTCACTGTTTGGTCGCCTTTTCCAGAAATTCCACGAGCGCTTTGCGATCGTTGGCCGAGCTGATCCTCTGCTCCGGCATTTTTGTGCCCGGCGTGTAGGCGGCGGGACCAACTTCAAACAGTCTGGCGACCGTCTCCGGCGTCCAGACGATGTCGAGTTGCTTGAGCGCCGGCGAGAAGTTGTAGCCGGGCAAGCTGGCGATGCGCCTGCCGAATAGTCCGGCCAAAGTCGGACCGGCGCGCGGACCGGCATCGGTTTTGAGCGTGTGGCAGGCGACGCAGGCCCGGAATACTTCGGCGCCATGGTCGCCCGCATAGGCGCCGAGCGGATCGCGATCTTCGCTCAGCGCCACCGATCCGATGGGTTCGCCGGTCAGCGCATCCCAGCGCCGGATCACCCGATCGGCGCCGCCGGTGAGCAAGGTCTTGTTGTCCGGCAGAAAAGCGAGCGACCAAACCGGCAAGCCTGGGCCGACCAGAGTGCGGGCGAGTGTATGCGCGCCTCGATCCAACACAGCGACTGAGCCGCGGATGCCGGCGGCGGCGACAAGCTTGCCATCCGGAGATATTGCGAGCGCGACGACCGGGCTTGATTGCGCAACGACGTCGGCGCGGCGCTCGCCGGTCGCGCCGACGAAGTACATTTTTCCATCGGCGCCGGCGGTTGCGATCTCGCCATCGGGCGCCACCGCAAGGCTGTTGAGAGGTGAAGGCAACGTGATGACCAAGGGTGATCCGTCGCCCGCTGGCCAGATGCGCAGCGTTGCGTCGTAACCCGCACTGACCACGCGGCCGTCAGGCAGAAAGGCGACGCCATTGACGTTGTCTAGATGTCCCGTCAGCACGCGGGCATCGCCGGACCGCAGTGGCCAAAGGCGCGCGGTGTGATCCCAGGAAGCCGAGGCGAGCCATGCGCCATCTGGAGAAACCGCGAGTGCCGCAATGGGGCCTTCATGGCCCTCGAGGACCTTGCTTGGTTGATCCGCGCCGATCGACCAGATCGCGATACGCCGGTCTTCGCCGGCAGTCGCGATGCGATCTGCTCCGAGGAATGCGACGGCATTCACCGCGCCATCATGAAACCGCAGCACGCGCTCGGCCGAGTCGTTGGCGAGCGACCAGATAATCGCCGTGCTATCAAAACTTCCCGATAGCGCGCGCTGCCCATCCGCTGACACTGCGAGTGCCCGCACCTGTCCGCCATGGCCGCGCAATTGTGCCACAGCTGAGCTTGCGGTCAGCGCCAGGATCAGGACGGCGCCGGGCCACCGGGTCATACATCGCTCGGTCGCATGCCGGCCGCGCGGATTGCCGCGCGCACCTCCGGGTCTTGCAGCGCGGCGAGAAATGCCTGAACCGCCGGACGTTCACGGCGGCTGTCGGCGATCAGAAAGTCATAATGCTCGGGGGCGATCGGCAGGAAGCCCAGGCCGTACATGCGCGCCACGGATTCGATGGCAATGCCCCAGTCGGCGCGGTTCTGCGCCACCGCCGCCGCAACGGCGTTGTGCGAGCGTGGCTGGTTGGCATAGCCCGGCGGCCGCGCGCCCGCGAGCAGGCGATCGATCAGGATGCGGGTGCCTGCCCCGGCGTTGCGGTTCACCATCAAACAGTTTTGTTCAGCGAGCGCCGCCTTCAAGGCATCCGCAGCGCTCTTACCAACAAATCGAGCGTCGCCGGCGCGGAACACAAAGCCTTGCATGCGCTCCCAGCCGTGGACCAGCGACAGACCGGGTTTGAGCAAGTGTTTGTTGTAGCTTTCGCCGGCGGGATCGAGCAGGTGCACCGGTGCAAGATCGCATTCGCCACGCGTGATCGCCGTGACCCCGCCCTGGCTGCCGATCGCGATGGAGCGGGCTGCGATCCCTTGCTCTGCCAGTCGCGACAAAACGCAGTCGAGCGCCACGCAATGGCTTCCCATGATGACCAGGTCGGGCAAGCGCTCCTGCGCGCCAATCAGCGTGACGTCGGCGGTGGTGCCGGCATCCAGCGCGCTGGCGAGCGCATCGATCGCCAGAAATCCATCGGCCTGCGAGAACGCCGTCACCGCTCCCGAACCTTTGCCGGTCGGGAATGCGGTGAGGCCGTCGGTCCCTTCGGTCAGGGCAACCAATACGAATTCCTGGCGTCCCAGCTCGGAGGCGATCCGCACCGGGACCCGCGCGCTCATCGTTGGTGCGGTCTCCTTCGGCAATCCGGCGCGGGCGCGGATCAAGGGCGCGACGAAAGCATGGAAGGTGAAGATCGCGGATGTTGGAAAACCAGGCAGCACGACGATCGGCTTGGCAGATTGTTCGCCCTTGGTGACGGCGAGGCACAGCGGCTTTCCCGGCTTGAGGGCAACGCCATGCACCAGGACCTGGGCCATGCGCGAGACGATCCGATAGGAGAGATCGCCCGCGCCCTTGGAGGTGCCGCCGGAGAGCAGCACGATGTCGCATTCCGCAAGCGCGCGCTGCAGCGCCGCTTCGAGCGCGCGTTCATCGTCCGGATAGGCGCCCAACGATACCGGCTCGCCGCCCGCCTCCGTAACGGCGGCTGCAATGATCGGGCTGTTCGAGTCATAAACTGCGCCGGGGCGGAGCGGCTCGCCGGGTGGGACCAGTTCATCGCCGGTCCCCAACACAGCAACCTTCGGCCGGCGGATCACGGCGACAGAGGCGAAGCCGCAGGCGGCCAGCATGCCGATCTCGCGCGACGTGAGCCGCGTGCCTTTGCGCAGCAGCGTTTCGCCGCGGGCGATGTCGCTGCCGGCGAAGCCGACGAACTGACCCGGCGGGGCGGCCCGGAATACGTCGATCGCCGGACCCTGCGCGGTTTCCAGCAAGTCCGTGTGCTCGATCATGAGCACGGCATCAGCGCCGCGAGGGATCATGCCGCCGGTGGCGATGGTGGTCGCCGTGCGCGGCATGACCTCGCCACGCGGGGAACTGCCGCAGGTGATGACTTCCGGGTTGAGCGTCAGCCGCCGCGGCGTTTGTTCGGTAGCGCCGGTCGTATCGGCGGCGCGCACAGCAAATCCATCGACGCCCGATCGATCGAATGGCGGGACATCGATCGGTGCGCTCACATCGGCCGCAAGGATCCGCCCCAGGGCTGCCGCGAGCGTCACGGTCTCGCTGCCTTGCGGGCCAAACTCGACCGCGGCGGCAAAGCGAGCCTGTGCTTCCTCCGCCGGCACGACTTCAAGAAACTGCTCCTGGCGCGCAGCCTGGCGCACGGCCGCGAGCAGAGCCGAAGTTGTTGGTGTGTCGCGCAACGCACTCATAGTGGATTCACCGGTACGAGAGCCCCGGGTGCAAAACCTTCCTGCTGTGCCGGCACCAGGACATAGCCGGTCGCCTGCGCCAGCACGCGCCACGGCAGGTAACCGGACGCCAGCGGCGTCACCATGTCGGCCTCGGCGGCAACCGGAACAAATTCAACAAGCCCAATCGTCGACGCGATCTTGCGCGCGAGCTTTGCATGGCGAACCGCGGGCGTGTCCGTGCATCCGGACAGCCGCGCCATGATACGTGCGCCGAGCACGTGCCAAACCGCGAGCGCCGCATCGAGCCGGCCCGGGATGACGAGCACCGGCGTGTGCTCGATGAACCCGAAGGCGCTGGTTTCCCCCGGGTTCAATCCGATGCCATGCGCGACCACGCGACCCGCGCCGGCCAGCGCGCGCACGCTGTGGTCATTCGTCCCGGCGCCGCTGCCACCAACTACAATCACGCCATCTGCATCCTGCGGGTCTTGCAAAGCGGCTTCAGCGCCATCCGGGGACAACTCTGCGCTCGCGTGACAACCAACCAAGTCCGCAAGCATCGCGCTGATGGCGTGTGCGACGTCATCGTTTCGGCGCGTCTGAACAATGCGTAGCGCCGGGATGCGCACCGGAACACGGCTGACACCAAGCCCGGACAGCACCGCGAGGTCGAGGCTCCGCAATACGCATCCCGCCTGCAACACGGGTTGCGCGCCGTCGCAATCCTGCCCGGGCAGGAGGACGCCTTCACCGGGCGCGATCGGTGCCACGGCTTGCGGCGTCGTCCCGTCATCGGCCACCGCATCGAGTGGGGCGACCGCATCTGCCCCGCGTGGAACGGGTTCGCCGACCTCGACGCGCACCGCAAGCGACAATGGAGCAGACGCATACGAGCCGGCGTCGGCCGTCTCCTCCGATCGCAGCGCGTAGCCGTCGCGCAAGGCCAGCGCCACCGGCGGGCGTTGGTCTGCGTCGATATCGTGCGCCAAAACGCGCCCGCGGGCCGACGCGGGATCGACTTGCGTTGGCGCAATCGGCGTGACTTGCCGGTCGATGGCGGTCAGCACATCCGCCAACGGGGTCAGCCGCTCGATCCGCTGCACCGGGGTGCGAACATCGTCCATGACCCTATGTGGCGAGGCCGCGTGGCCGTGGTCAAGGCGTAGGCAATTGATAGCTCTGCGGCGTAATGTTAGGCCACAACCCCACCATGACCGACACGACCATCAATCTGCGCGGGCTCAAGTGCCCCTTGCCGGCGCTCCGCACCCGCAAGGCGCTCTCCAAACTGCATGCCGGCGATTTGCTGACGGTGGAATGCACGGATCCGCTGGTGGACATCGATATCCCCAATCTCATCCGCGAGACCGGCGACAGCATCGAGGCGACGACGCGCGAGACGGACGCCATTATTTTCCGCATCCGCAAACGGTGACATACGCAAAACCTCTCAATTCGTCATGGCCGGCCTTGTGCCGGCCATCTCGCTTAGGAAGGGCACGGCTGTGCCTTATGATCGAGATCGCCGGGACAAGCCCGGCGATGACGAGTGGAGGGATTTCGTTCAAACAAAAGCGCTGCTCAGTTCGTCTTGACCAGATGCGCTTGCTCGGCGACTGGGCGCCAGCGGGCATATTCTGCTGCCACAAACCGGGTCAGCTCGTCCGGCGTCATCGGCTCGGTGATGATCTGCTCCACCTTGAGCCGCTCCAGCACTTCAGGTCTGGCGAAGGCTTTCACGACTTCCTGATTGACCTTCATAACAACGTCTTTGGGCAGCCGTGCCGGACCGGCGAGGGCAAACCAGGTCGTGCTTACGAGGTCGGGATAGCCTTCCTCCTTGAAAGTCGGAATGGTCGGAAAGTCCGCAAGCCGTTGCGGCGCACTCGTCGCCAGCGGAACGACGGTACCGGCCGAGATCTGGCCTGAGGCTGTGGTCCAGGTCATCGACCCGAACGTCAGTTGGCCGGCCATCACGTCCATCACGCCGGGGGCGGCGCCACGGTAGGGGATGTGCTCGATCTTGATGCCGGCTTTCTGGGCGAAATATTCCGCCAC
Source organism: Xanthobacteraceae bacterium (assembly GCA_019241285.1). Taxonomy (GTDB): domain Bacteria; phylum Pseudomonadota; class Alphaproteobacteria; order Rhizobiales; family Xanthobacteraceae; genus JAFAXD01. Next base: position 5,963 of record JAFAXD010000632.1, read on the forward strand.
CAGCTGGCCGCTGGTGCCGGTCCCGGGTGACGCGAAGGTGAGCGGCTCCTTGCGCGACTTCGCATAGGTGACGAACTCGGCCAATGTCTTCACGCCGAGTTCCTTCGGTACGATGAAGACGATCGGCGGGCCGCCGAAGTAGGCCACGTGGGTGAAATCGTTCACCGGGTCATAGCCGGTATTGGGATTGATGACCGGCGCGATCGCGTGCGTGGCGATGCCGGAAACCACGAAGTTGTAACCGTCGGGTTCCATGCGGGCGACCGCGAGCGAAGCCGTGACGCCGCCGGCACCGGGACGGTTCTCGACAAAGAAATCCTGGTGAAATGCTTGCGACAGGTGCTCGGCGGCGACGCGGCCGAGCGTGTCGGCGGTACCACCGGGTGCAAACGGGGCGATGATGCGCACCGGTCGCGCCGGCCAGTCTTCGGCTCGCGCATATGTGGCGGTCAGCATCAACAGTGCGATCAGAAATGCAGTGAGCTTCACACGTCCTCCCGGTTGGCTTATGTGTCGCCGAGCGCAACAAACTCGGCTGAGCGGGAAATGTCAAAGGTGAGGACGCGCGTTGCCATTGCAACCGGAGACCCGGCGGGCATTGGTCCGGAGGTGAGCCTGAAGGCGGCGCTGGACCCGGCCGTGCAGGCGATCTGCCAGCCGATCGTGGTCGGCGACGCACGGGTGATTGAGCGCCACGCCAAGGTCGCCAAGGTCCCGGCAACGCTACGGCGCATAGATGACCTCAAGGACACGAGCGTGCCGGCCGGCGCGCTCGCCGTGCTCGACGTGCCGATGCCGGACATCAGCGATTTCGAGTTCGGCCAAAATGGCGCCGCCTTCGGACGCGGCTCGCTGGCCGCCGCAGCACGGGCTATCGCCGCCGCGGTTGCGGGCGACGTCGATGCGGTCGTGGCGGCGCCGCAGAACGAAACCTCCATTGCGGCCGCGGGCATCGAATTCGACGGTTACCCGAGCTTCGTCGCGCGCGAGACCGGAACCGACCGCAACGACGTGTTCCTGATGCTGTGTTTCGGCGCGACGCGGATCGTGCATTGCACGCTGCATGTCGGTGTCGCCGAGGCGGTGCGCTTGATCACGCGCGAGCGCGTCAATCGGGTGATTGGCGCGGCGGATGCGGCGTTGCGGCGGCTGGGGATCGCGCGGCCGAAGATCTACGTGAGCGGCCTCAATCCGCATGCCGGCGAAGGCGGGCTGTTCGGACGTGAGGAGATCGAGATCATCTCACCGGCGATCGCCGACGCGGCGCGGCGCGGCATAGATGTCGCGGGGCCGTTCGGCGCCGACACCATGTTCCACAAGAAAGACTGCGACGCCTTCGTGGTGATGCTGCACGACCAGGGACACATCACCGCAAAGCTGCTGGCCCAGAATGCGACCGCGGGTCTCGCCATCGGCACGCCGATCCTGTTCTCCTCGGTGGCGCACGGCAGCGCATTCGACATCGCCGGCAAGGGCGTCGCCAATCCGACGGCGATGATTGAAGCAATCAAGCGGCTGTGCGCGGTGCCCGTCGCGGCAGCCGCGGCCTAGACGTGGTGCATAGAGTTAGAGATAACCTCGCACCATAGATGACCTTTCTCATACATGGCGTCGTTCGCTCCACCCGTCGGCATCCTGGGTCTGTGCCGGCGCGGGCTGGATCGGTGGGCTTGTGACCGACGTCGCCTCTGATTGATCCGCCTCCGCCGCATCGGGTTTCGCCCAGACCCACGAACCGCCGGGGCCGAAGCCTGCGCGTATCACAATCAGGTCGAGCGCCGCCCGGGCATCGCGCAGCGGACGGCATTGCGACAGCGGTTGGTTCGCGCCGAGCAGACCCACCGCACGCGCCTCCTGCTCGATCTCGCGTACTTTGATCTGGGGTGTGTGGGCGAAGAGGCCGCGCAGGAACGCGATTGCGTCCGCTTTGGCGGAGTTGAAGCCGGGCGCATTGCGGGCCGTGAACGCGCGCGGGGTTACTATGGGCTTCGCCGGCGCGAGTGCGATTGCGGCGGCGTTCTCGCGTCGTACGATGCCGAAGGCGAGCGTGCCTGGATCGCCGGACAGCTCGTTCTTCACCTGCAGCAACAGCCGGCGGCCCTCGTCGTTCGGGTCAATCTCGACCAGGAACGCCGTTGTGGCTGCCGTGAGCGGGAGGCTTCCAAACGGAACGGGCTTGCGGCTGAGATAATCGCCCCCGGATTGTCGCGCGATCGCCAGAACCGCAACGTTATGGCGGCATGCCAGTGCGGCGAGCTGTTCAAACAGGGCCTCGGTTTTGCGAGCGGCGGCAGCCCCACGCCCGCCCGGGACCGGCAGGGCATCGATGGCGATCAGCCGCAGGTCCTTAATTCCCTCGATCAACGGATTGAGTCCCGCGACGTCTTTTTCGAAATCGAACGGACGCGTCTTGGCTCCGTCCTTGACCTCGCGCAGGGTATGAAGTTGGGTCAGTTCCCCGCCGGCGGCCCGAAAGCGCAGCCCGAACACATCCGCGTCCCCCTGCGGCGCGATCAGCAGCACCGCCCCCTGCGGCGCCATCCCTTCCTGGCAGGGCCAAGCGCTGCCGGCTGTCACCCGCGCAATCACGTCCGTCACGAAAGCTGACTTGCCGCTGCCCGGCGCTCCGCCGAGGACCGTGAGCTTGCCGCGTGCAATGCGCTCCGGCCAAACCCATTCGGGCGCGCTGAACGTGTTGGCAGTGCCCGAGACCAGCTGCGGGATCGCGGCAGGTTTTGCGGTCCGACCGAAGGCGGCGGCCACCTCTTTTTCGGCACGCGCGCGTATCTCGGCCATGCCGGCGGCGACCCGCTCCGGCGATGGGACAAGGGATGGCGATGGCCGTGGCGGCTGATCGAAGCGCATGGGATCTCCTGGGGCTTGGCGGGCGGACTTGCGCCGGCTCTCATAATGACGTATCTATTATTTTTATTATGATGCAAGCATGGTTTTTTGACTACGGAGAGAATGCGGCCATCCTTCGAGACGCTCGCGCGCAAAAGCGCGCGAGCTCCTCAGGATGAGGGCTGAAGTTGTTGAAGCGCACCAAGCAAGCCTCAACAAACTCAGACCGCATCCTGAGGAGCATGCGGGCTATGCCCGCATGCGTCTCGAAGGATGGCCACACGCGCCGTGTTCTAATCTAGCTTGATGTTTGCGGCTTGGGCGATGTCGTGCCAGCGGGCGATTTCGGCGGCGACCCAGGCGGACAATTCATCGGGGGTCATCGCCTTCGCCTCGATACCCAAATTCTCGGTCTTCTCGGCAAATTCCGGGGACAGGGCGACGGCCCGGATATCGTTGGCAAGCTTGTCGACCAGCGGTTTGGGCATGCCGGCCGGCGCGAAGATCGACTGGCTCGCAATCACGTCGAAGCCCGGATAGGTCTCGGCCAACGTCGGTACGTCGGGTGCGTCGGGCAGGCGCTCGGCGCCGATCCCGGCGATCAGCTTGAGATCGCCGGTGACGACGTAACGGCGCGCCGAATGCCAGACGTCAAACAGCAGCGGAACGCGGTTCGCCATGACGTCCGTCAAGGCCGGGCCGGCGCCGCTATAGGAGATATGTTGCAACTTGATGCCGGCGCGCAGGGCCAGTTGTTCGCCGGTGAGATGACCGGAGCTGCGCGGCCCGGGCGAGGTGAACTGGATGCCGTCAAGACTTTGCTTGGCGACGGCGACAAGCTCCGGGATCGAATTGGCCGGGAAGTTCTTGTTGGCGACCAGCGCCATCGGTTGCATCGCCACCATGCCAAGCGGCGTGAAATCCTTGAGGCTGTCATAGGGCAGATTGGTGCTGACCGCCGCGTTGGTCATGAACGAGCCGACGATCATGCCGAGCGTGTATCCGTCCGGCGGGGCTTTGGCCACCACGTTGGCGCCGATGATTGTTCCGGCCCCCGGTCGGTTCTCGATCACGATCGGTCTGCCGCCCCAGCGCGCGGACAATTGGTCGATGAAAATGCGTGCCACCACGTCGGTTGCCCCGCCGGGTGCGAACGGCACGATCATCCGCACCGGACTTGTTGGGTAGTCGCCGAGGGCGTCAGCGTTCGCGCGACCGGCAGCGAGCGCGAGTAGGAGCGCGACTGCGAGGGATTTGAGCAACATCAGGAAGTTCTCTTGGATGGAAACGCGACCAATTTCAATGCGAGCCGTTCAGCGCGGCTCTGAATGCTTCCCGCACTGGTGCGCTATGCATGTACTGGTAATCGAGCTTGGGCGGTGGCCCGGGCTCGATCTTCATGGTGACGAAGACGGGTCCGGGCTCCTGCAGAACGGATCCGATGCGCGCGGCAAAGGTCGCAAGATCATCGAACACGTGGCAGCTGCGGTAGCCGGCCGCCCGCGCGAAGCCGGCGAAATCCACCCGATCGCTTCCCGGCGTGGGGTGAGCGCCGTTGGCTTCGTATGTCCCATTCTGCAACACGAAGTGGATGAGGTTTCGCGGTGCGGCCTCCGCGATGGTCACAAGCGAGCCGAGATTCATCAGCAGGCTGCCGTCGCCGTCGAGCACCAGCACGCGTTTGTCCGGACGGCCAAGCGCGAGCCCGAGCGCGTGTGAGGAGCCGAGCCCCATGGCGCCGGTCATGATGTAGTTGAGGGGGCTCTCCCGAATGGCGATCCAATCGAATGCCGTGGTGTAGATCGCGACGACGATGTCATCCGCCACGTGCTCGGCGAGCGCCCGCAATGCCTGATCGCGCCGCATGCTCATGCTACAGGCCGTCCACCAATGAACAACACAACCGGGTGGTGATGCGTGTAGGCGGCATCGATCGCCGGGCGGATCTGGCCGACATCGGCATCCGTCTCGATCACGTGATGTTTGACGCCGAGCGCATCGAGAACCGGACCGGCAATGCGCACGCCGAAGTGTTTGGAATCGCGTGGCAGTACGCCGGGCTCTTTTTGCAGCAAGCCCGCCATCATGCAGATCGGCAACGAATACTCGACGCCAACCGCCCTGATGGCGTTGATGGAATCAAGCAGCCCCGTGTATTGCATCAGCAGCAGCGCGCGCTTGTTGCAGTAGGACAGCCCGGCGCAAATACCGACGCCTTCGTCCTCCTTGCAGACGCGGATGAGCCGCAGACCCGGCTCCCGGGTCAGCGGCCGCAGCAAGCCTTCACTGGTGTGAATATCGGGCAAGCACGGGATAAATTCGATCCCGCTCGCCTTGATCTCCGCGATGATCCGGCTTCCGTGCAGAACGCCGGCCACCGGTGGACGCGTCGCCTCCGTCTGTAACTGCATGCGCGGCCCAGTTTTTGTTGCTGTCGTCCGAGAAGTGCCCCGCGCAATCTCGCATGCGGGATCAGGCGCGCGCAAGCCAGACGAGCATGTCCCGGGCGCAGCGCAGCCACGAAGTGGTGCGCTGCAGACCCGGGACCGTAACGAACTCTGGGCGTTGGGGCGGTCCCGGATCAGCGGTGCAGCACTGCGTGCCGCACCGCGTCCGGGACACGCAACCTAGATGCGCCCGAGCAGCGCCAGTATCACCACGATGATGAGGATCAGGCCAACAATGCCGCCGGGCCCGTATCCCCATCCGGAGCTATAGCCCCAGGTTGGCAGGGCGCCGACAAGGATGAGAATCAACACGATGATCAGGATGGTGGACAGCATCTTCCGTTTCCTTATGCTCGGACCGACATCCAAGCACGGCGCCGGATATCGTCCGCAAATTCATGCGCGCATGTTGCTGATCGGAATTGCAGGTCGCCCCGCTCCGGAACATGCAATGGCGACGACTTAATCTTTGTAGCTGTGAAAAGTTCCCGCTGCGCTGCAACGTGTCGGGTGCCGATCAGATCCGATCTGTTGGTCGATCTGTCGGTTTGTTCTTCTCACCCGTCAACACCAGACCAGCCACGAACGCGCCGACCGCGGCCAGTGTGAGAAGGGTGCGCGGGCGCATTGATTTGACAAGTTGCAAAGCCGACGAAACCACGAGGGGGTCCTGCCACACAGGTTTGGGCGGCGGCGCCTGCGGCACCGGTTTTTTGCGACCCAGCAGCAGAATGACGATGAGCGCGGCGAGCGCGATCAACGCATAGATGGCGCCCATGATGACGCAAGCCCACAAGGTGCCGTACCCCAGCCGAAGCAGCAAAAACGCTGCCAGGCTGAAGAAGAACAGCGACGCAATCGCCGCCGCGCCGGCCGCGGCCGCAAAAATCATCGATTTGAAGATGCGATCAAGCCGATTGCTCACCTCGCGGAACAGGCTGTTCACGGGCGGCGTCCTTGTGCGCGGGTGCGATCGCTAAAAGGCCAAGTGCTGGTCGGTGAGATCCGTTATCTGCGCCAGGTTGCGCCCAGGAAAAAGCCAAGGCCCAGCGCGAGGGCAAGGGTCGTGAGCGGGCGTTCTTTGATCGACTCTTCCACCGCGGAGCTCAGGTTTTCGCCCACGCCGCGCAGCGTATCGCGGCCGCGCAGGCCGGCCTCCGACATCACCTCGTCGAGTGTCGTGCGAATATGGCGAATGCGGTCTTTTACGTCATCGAGCGTCTGATTGCCGGTGGCGCTCATCAGGTCGGTGACTTCCTGGGCGAGCGTGCTGAGGTCCTCGCGCAGCGCGCGTAAATCGTCCTGGACGTCCCGGGTCGCGTCCGCGACGCCGGCGGTTCGGTCGGTTTTCTTCGGCATGGGCGCGTTCTCCGCAATAGAGACGCGGAGCTAACACCCAACACTGCGCTGCCGCAACGAATCCCGCCTGGTTTGGTGAATCCCGCTACTTTGGGAGCACTGCAGCATCGTCGGGAAAGAAATGGTTCACGACGGCGACCCCGATGAGGACGAACGGGACCGACAGGAAGGTGCCGACTGGCCCCCACAGCCAGGTCCAGAACGCAAGCGCGAGAAAGATCGTCAGCGGGCTGGTCGTAAACCGATGGCCAACGATGTTGGGGGTGATGACTTGGCCTTCGCAGGTGACCATCGCGAGGAACAGGCCGACGGCAAGAAGGGTCTGATGCCAACCGGAGAAGGTGATCAATCCGACAAAGGCCAGGACCATCAGCATGAATGCGGCACCCAGATAAGGCACGAATGCGCAGACGAATTCCAGCGCACCCAGCAGCGCCGGGTTTGGATAGCCCAGCAGATAGGTCCCGAGCGCGGTCAGCAAACCCATGACCAGGTTAATCACCGCGACGGTGCCGATGTAGCGGACGAGTTTCTCCTCAACCTCGTTGAAGACGCGGATGGCGCGCAGGCGCGCCAACGAGTCGGACGCCATGAGGATCAAATTGCGGCGCAATTGCTCGCGGCTGATCAGGTAAAGGAACAGCGTTGCTAGAAAGATGACGATTTCGCCCGCCGCCGGTGTCAGCAACCCGACCACGGAGGATGCCCAGCTGGCCAGGTCGGGTTTGGGAAGACTGAGCGAGCCAAGGTCGCCCGAACTGGGTGCGATCTGCGCCTGCAGATTTCGCACCCCGTTGAGAATTGGATCAAAAGCTTCGAGTTTTTGCCTGATATTGTCGGCGATATCCGGCGCATGATTGAGGATCGTGATCAGCGGAGCAGCCACGGCGATCAGCGCGAACTGGATCAGCACGAGGAAAAACACGACCGCCAAGATGGCCGAAATGGTGGGCGGGATCCGGTAACGCGAGGCCCAGCGGGCGAGCGGCGAGAGCATCAAGCCGATTACGATCGCCGATGCGACCGGCATCACCACGACCCGGGCGGCCTGCAGGAAGGCGCCGAGCAGAATGACAAAGATTCCGATGGCGGACAGCTGTGCGGCGCGTTGCAGGCCGATCCACGTCTGGCGCCGCTTTGCTGGAGCAACCTGGCCCGAAGCCTCGGCGGGGCGCGGTTGTAGCCCGGCTTCAGCGCTAGGGGCGGTCGATTTGGTTTGCTCCGCAAGGTCCGGCGCCGTCATCCGCGAAAAAATGTCCATATGAGGTAATCGGGCGCACCTTAACGTTGCCGGTTCCGCGAAGTTCCGTTAGGGCAAACGCCCCGGTTCCGGACAAAAATGGCGGGGAGCATTTCGTCGGCACTAGGTACGGGCTACAAGTAAACGCTGTGCCATATGCGGCAGCTGCGACGGAGACTTTATGCCCTCAAGCCTGATAACGCCGGTGATCATTTGCGGGGGTAGTGGAACGCGGCTGTGGCCGCTCTCGCGCGAAAGCCAGCCGAAACAGTTCATCCCGTTGGGCGGCGAGACCTCTACCTTTCAGCAGGTCCTCGCGCGCGTTGCCGATCCCGGTATTTTTGCGCCACCGATCGTCGTCACCAACACCGAGTTTCGCTTTACCGTCGCCGATCAGCTGCAGCGGTCCGGTGTCAAGGCCGACATCATCCTCGAGCCGATCGGCCGCGATTCCGGTCCCGCCATTGCGGTTGCGGCTGAATTCGCCGGCCGGCGCGATCGCGAAGCCATCCTGCTGGTTCTAGCCGCCGATCATATCGTGCACGACACGGAAGCCTTTCGCCGTTCATGCCAACAGGCGCTGGCGGCGGCCGCGCAGGGCCATCTGGTCACCTTCGGGCTGCATCCAAGCGGCCCCGCCACCAGCTACGGATATATCCGGCCTGGCGCCAAGCTCGAGGACTCGGCCGTGCACGCCGTCGCGGCGTTTGTGGAGAAGCCCGACCACGAGACGGCGACGCGCTACGTCGCCGAAGGTTATCTCTGGAACTGCGGGAATTTCCTGTTCCGCGCCGATCGCATGCTCGAGGAGCTGGCGCAGTTCGAACCGCAGATGCTTGCTGCCGCACAGGCCTCCGTCGATGACATCGCCCACGATCTCGACTTTCTGCGCCTGCCCGAGAAGGCGTTCCTGCAAGCCCCCAAGAAATCGATCGACTATGCGGTCATGGAACGAACCGCACATGCTGCGGTGCTGCCGGTCAACTTCGGGTGGTCGGACATCGGCAGCTGGAACGCGCTGTGGAAGGAGCTCGCCCACGATAAGGACGGCAATACGACTGACGGCCCGACGGCTCTCATCGATACGCACAACAGCCTGGTGTTCTCGGACGAAACGATCCTGACCGCCGTGATCGGCCTCGACGACATCGTGGTGGTGACAACGTCCGATGCGGTCCTGGTCGTTTCCAAAGCGAAGTCGGAGAAAGTCCGGGAGTTGGTGAACCAGCTCAAAGGCACGGCGCGCCGCGAAGCAACCGAGCATCGGCGGATCCATCGGCCGTGGGGTTACTATCAAGGCGTCGATAGCGGCCCGCGCTATCAGGTCAAGCGCATCGTGGTGAAGCCGGGCGGACAGCTCTCGTTGCAGAAGCATCATCACCGCGCCGAGCATTGGGTCGTGGTCAAAGGCACCGCCCAGGTCGTCGTCAACGACACGGTCAACACGGTGTATGAGAACGAGTCGATCTATGTCCCGCTCGGATCGGTGCACCGCCTGTCCAATCCAGGAAAGATCCCGTTGGAATTGATTGAAGTGCAAGTCGGCAGCTACTTGGGCGAGGACGACATCGTGCGCCTGGATGATATCTACAAGCGCGCGTGAACTGAGGCACCCTCTCGTCATCCTCTCCCCGTCATTGCGAGCGAAGCGAAGCAATCCAGCGCTGAGGCGCCGCACTGGATTGCTTCGTCGCTGCGCTCCTCGCAATGACGCGGATCGCCGAGCCAGGCCATGACGAACTGATAGGTTTTTTTTTGTTGGTTTAAGAACCGCCCTTCAGCGCGCGCGCCGCCAAGGCGTAGCCGCCGAGTGCGCCGTCGATGAAGTGGACATGATCGCTGCGCAAAGCGGACGGCGTGAAACACGTCATCATCGCGCGGTCTTGTTGATGAATTCCGTAGCGCGCGATTCCTGCGGCCGCGGCGGTCGCAAGCCGCGCCTCGAGACTGCGCGCGAATTTCGGACTGCAATCGATCACCATCCGCAGCGCATCGTCATATTTGCGGAAGTCCGAGTTCTCGACCAGCTGGTTGATGTAGGTCGCCGGCACGAACGTGCCGATCCTGATCCGGAACCGAATGATGATGTAGGAAAGGGCAGTTCTGAGCCCGATCAGCAGTCGCTGCAGCGCCAGTGGGATGCCGGTGCTGCGCGTCGCTCGCGCCTCGAGCTCGAGCCCTTGCGGCGGCCAGTTCAACGGCGGACCGCCCGCAGGCACCGGCCGCGCGGCCTCGGGCGAGGTCTCGATCAGCGCAATGATTTCGCCGATCAGCTGGCGAAACCGCGCGTCGACCTCACCGGCGGGCAGGACCAGCAGCGAGACGATGGTTCCGCGCGTCGTCGGAATTTCGGAGAACCGGCAGGAGAGGCCGCCGAGATCGGGCCGGGCGCCCGGTGCCGCCGGCGAGACCGCGTAGTCGCCGCGTTTCATCGCGGCTTCGGCCCAGGCGATCCCGCCGCCGGAGAACATCGCATAGGCGACGTTGGGCGAGGCGGCGAAACGGGCGACGTTGACTGCAAACCCATGCCGGTGGACTTCGCTGACCGGCACCAAGGCGACGCGCAGCGCAAGATTGAGCTCATCGCGCACCCAGGCCGCGGTGTCGGCGAGCGCGCGGCGCGCCGTTGCGCTATCGGCCGGGGGCACCGCAAAGCTCGCGCCGTCGCCGCCGAACACGAAGGGAAAATCGCGGTTGCCCAACGCATTGGCGACCGCGGCGATGACCGCGGCCCCGGCCATGTTCACGGCCTTGTAGCGATTCTCCTCGATCGCCTTCGTCGATTGAACCACGTCGGCGAGGCCGAGCATCCAGTCATCCGGCAATGGCTGATAGCGGGACGGATCGGCGATATCGGCGAAGCGGTCGAACACCGGAACGCTGTCGTAGAAGCGGTTACTGTCGGCCTGGATCATCGGATTGACTCCCGGCGAGTGTCGCCAATCACGTTCCGATCAATTCGAGGCTCTCCACGTCGTCATCGCCGGGCTTGTCCCGGCGATCTCGATAATAAGGCACGGTTTTGCCTTTCTAAGCGAGATGGCCGGGACAAGCCCGGCCATGACGAGCCGATAGGTTTTTAGCTAATTGCACCCCACGCCCGCGGCCGCTGTTTCAAATCGAGTGTTGGCCGGTGCCGCCGAAAGGCTTTCTGTCGCCGGGCCCCTGTCCCCGCGTTTGCGCGATAACCGTGGCAATGGCGCGGCCGAGCTGGGTGATCTGATAGGGCTTGCGTAGGATGGAAAATTCATCTTGGGCCGAGTCCGCGGCCTGGCTGTATCCCGTCGCAAGCAGGATGGGCAGATCGGGTCGACGCTGGCGGACCACGCGCGCGAGTGCGATGCCGTCCATCTGGCCGGCCATGACGATGTCACTGAACATCAGCTCGAATTTCTTGCCGGCTTCGAGGGCGCGCAGAGCAGCACTTGCGTCGCCCACGGTCTCGACCCCAAAGCCGAGCTCGCCCAGCATGGTTGCGCTCACATCGGCGACCACCGGATTGTCCTCGACCAGCAGCACCAGGCCGCCGGCGGGAACCTCCTGCGCCGAGGGCTCGTTGGGGCGCGCGGCCGGCGCGGCCGTCTTGGCGCGCGGCAGATAGATGGTGACGCGCGTGCCCTGACCGGGCTGGCTGTCAACGCTCACGGTGCCACCGGATTGATGGGCAAATCCATAGACCTGGGATAAGCCGAGACCGGTGCCCTTATCGATGCGCTTGGTGGTGAAGAAAGGATCGAAGACCTTGGGCAGGATCTCGGGGTCGATTCCGCTGCCGGTATCTCCCACGGTGAGCGCGACAAAATCACCGGCGAGATCACCCGCGATATCGCCGGCCTTCAACTGCACATTCTTGGCCACGATTGAAATGGCGCCGCCGTCCGGCATCGCGTCGCGGCTGTTGACCGCAATGTTAACCAGCGCCAATTCGAACTCGCTGCTGTCGACCTCGACCGGCCAGACCCCGGTGTCGATGCTGGTCGTGAGCTGGATGGCTCTCCCGAGCGAGTTCGACAATACGTTGCGCAACGCGTCGATCCGTTGACCGACGTCGATGACCGCGGGACTGAGGTGCTGACGGCGCGAAAACGTCAACAGCTGGCGCGTGAGCGTTTCACCGCGTCGGGTCGCGGTATCGATTGCGTCAATGGCCTGCAGGCCGCGCTGATCATCTTTGATGAGCTTCTTGATGATGCGCAGATGCCCGCTAATGATCATCAACAAGTTGTTGAAATCATGCGCGACACCTCCGGTGAGCTGTCCGAGTGCGTCCATCTTTTGCGCATATGAGAGTTTTTCCTGTGCGCGCTGCAGGGCAAGCTGGGCTTCGCGACGCTCCGAAATATCGCGCGTAATCTTGACAAAACCGACCAGTGTTCCGTGTTCGTCGCGGATGGCATCAATGACCACGCTGGCCCAAAACCGGCTCCCGTCCTTGCGGACCCGCCACCCCTCCGCCTCGTACTTGCCGGTCTGGGCTGCGGCCTGCAGGGCGCGGGCTGGCTCACCGGCGGCTTGCGCGCTCTCGGTGTAAAAACGCGAGACGTGCTGGCCGATGATTTCGTGCGCCGCATAGCCCTTGATGCGCTCTGCGCCGGAGTTCCAGCTGGCGACCAGGCCCTCGGGACTGAGCATGTAGATCGCGTAGTCGGTCACGGCGTCGATGAACAGCTGCAATCGCGCTGTGTCCGATGCGTAAGAGCCGGGTTTCACATCAGCCAAGGGAACTCACCAAGCCTTTGGCGAACTGGTCTTGTTGCGGCGCAGTCGCACTTACCCCACCCGTTTAACGTGAGATTCGGTTCCATTGTTCCGGGCGATGGTAAAAAATCCATTCTATCCCGCGGGTTTGTCAAGCAGTGCCGATGCCGCGTCGGGGCGACAGAGGGAGGTCCGCCGCGGGGGTCTGGGGGACATTATGCCACGTGAACGCTATCCGCGCTGTCATCGGATCCGCCAATGACTGTCATCCAACTGTCATGTGGGCGGACCTATTGTGCGCCGCCAACCGGGTGGCCCCGTCCGGTATCAAGATGGGGCGGCCGCCGGGTTGTTTTGCTTTCGGCGTCTTAAAGAAAAATGGGAGCTTCGCATGATGCGTTCCGCTCGTCGGCCACTATGTGCCGCGGCTGCATTCGCATTGATTATCGGCGTGCTTGGGTCAGAGGCACGCGCACAGGACAAGCTGATTGGATCGGGTGCGAGCTTTCCGGCTCCGATCTACGCGGTGTGGTTCAAGACGTTCAGTAAGGACACGCCCGGCGTCATCGTCGACTACCAGTCGAAGGGAAGCGGCGCCGGCATCCAGGATTTCATCAATCATACGGTCGATTTTGCCGCCAGCGATGCGGCGATGACCGATGAGGAAATCGCCAAGGTCAAGGACGGGGTGGTGCTGATCCCGATCACCGCCGGAACGATCGTGCTGGCGTACAATCTTCCTGGTGTGACCGGGCTCAAGCTGCCACACGATGTCTATCCCGAGATCTTCCTCGGCAAGATCACCAACTGGAACGATCCCAAGATCGCTGCCGCCAATCCCGGTGCCAAGCTTCCCGATCTGCCGATCACGGTCGTCCGGCGCTCGGACGCGAGCGGCACCAACTTCGTCTTCACCAAGCACCTTTCAGCGGTGAGCCCGGCCTTCGCCAAGCAAGTCGGCTTCGGCACGACCGTGGAATGGCCAGCCAGCAGTAAGATCGTCGGCGCTCCAAAGAATGACGGGGTGACGGCGACCATCAAGCAGACCCCCGGCGCGATTGGATATATCGAGTACGGCTACGCCAAGCTCACCAAGACGCCGACCGCGCTCCTGCAGAACAAGGCCGGCAAATATGTGGAGGCGGATGCCAAATCGGGTGCGGCGGCGCTGGCGGCGGCCAAGCTTGGCCCGGATCTGCGTGGCTGGGTCGATGATCCGGATGGCGCCGATGCCTACCCCATCGCCACGTTCACCTGGCTGCTGTTCTATAAGCAGCAGGATGCCAAAAAGGCGGAAATCTTGCGCAAATTCGTCGACTATGCGGCCACAAAGGGGCAGGCAATGTCCGACAGCCTGGGCTACATTCCCCTGCCCGCCGCGGTTGTCGACAAGGTCAAAGCTGCCGCCAACGAAATCAAATGAGTAAACCAGCCCGGGAGGCTTGCCTCCCGGGCTTCCAACTGGAAGTTGTATGTCTAGCTCGCCGTTTGCCATTGCGGCTTCACCCGACGCGGTCACCCACGCGCCTGTCCCGTTCGAATACTTCGTCGACCGCTTGTTTCGAGCGCTCGCCTGGGCGGCAGCGGCGCTGATCATTGTCCTGGTCGCCTACATCCTGTGGAAGATCGGCCGCCAGGCGATGCCGGCGATCCAGAAGTACCACTTCAACTTCCTGATCAGCTCACAGTACAATGTTCAGGAACTCAAGTTCGGCATTCTGCCGGGCATCTGGGGCACGCTCTACAGCTCGCTGCTGGCCTTGTTGATCGGCGGATTCTTCGGACTCACCGTCGCGATCTTCCTCACCCAGAACTTCCTGCCGCCGCGGCTCGCCTTTGTGTTCCGGCTGATCATCGACATGCTGGCCGCGATCCCGAGCGTCGTGTTCGGCCTGTGGGGCATCTTTGTCGTCATCCCAGTCATCCGACCGGCGGCGAACTGGCTCAACGAATATTTCGGGTTCATTCCGTTTTTCGGCACGTCGCTCAGCGGCCCCGGCCTGCTCCCGGCCGCCATTGTCCTGGCGATCATGGTGCTGCCGACCGTCGCCGCGATTTCGCAGGACGCATTGAACTCGGTGCCCTACCGCACCAAGGAGGCCGCCTACGGGATGGGGGCGACCCACTGGGAAGTGATCCTCAAGGTGATGGTGCCCACGGCCGCCGGCGGCATCTTCAGCGCCATGGTGCTGGGCTTCGGTCGCGCGCTCGGTGAGACGATGGCCCTCGCCATGTTGATCGGCAACGCCAACCAGGTGAGCCTGTCGCTATTCGCCCCGGCCGAGACCCTGGCCGCACTGCTCGCCTCGCACTTCCCCGAAGCCGGTCCGGCGGAGGTTGAAGTCCTGATGTACGCGGCGCTGGTACTGCTCGCCATCACGCTCGTGGTGAACGTGGCTGGTATTGGTCTGCTCACCATCACGCAGCGCCAGATTTCGGGCAAAGCATGACCGATACGACCGCACCTCAGTTGCCGACGGACACCGAGGAAGCCCCGGTCCTCACCCACTCCTGGGCGG
>JAFAXD010000299.1 GCA_019241285.1 Xanthobacteraceae bacterium
CTTTTGGAGGCACAGTACGTCCAATGGGCGGCTCCTAAAATCAGAGCAACTGAGGTAAGAGTAGAAAGCCCAGAACCTTTGGACGGTCATGTCGATAGGCGTCCTGCGCATTGACATCGGCTCGGGCTCACACCGCCGGCAGCGCCCGCCCGCGGATCAGGTCGGAGGCCTTCTCGGCGATCATGATGGTCGGGATGTTGATGTTGCCGCCGAGCTGATCGGGGATGACGGAGGCGTCGACCACGCGCAGTCCGGTGAGGCCGTGCACGCGCAGATCCTCGTCCACCACGGCCTTCGGTCCGGTGCCGATCGCGCAAGTTCCGAGCGGGTGCTGGCGGTTATGAACCAGCTTGCGGATGGCCTGCTCGAGCTCGGCATCGCTCTTCGCCGTCGTGCCCCGCATCATCTCCTCGCCGATCAGGTTCTTCTGCGGCTCGGTGTTGTAGATCTCGCGGGCGATGCGCAGCGCGCGGATCATGTCGTCCATGTCGGAGCGCTCACCGAACAGGTTGAAGTACCGAGCTTGTTCAAGAAATTGGCGTTCGATCCGATCAACGACTTCGAACACGTGACGACCCTATCCAAGTTGCCTTTCATTCTCATTGTGTCGGGTGACAGCCCCTACAAATCTGTCGCGGACCTCACTGAGTATCTTAAGCAGCAAGGTGACAAAGCCTCCTACGCATCGGCTGCCAATACTGGTCTTGTCAGCAGCGAGCTCTATAAGGCCAATTTCGGGCTCACGACCGTCGAAGTGAAGTACAAAGACGCGGGCACAATGCTCAACGACTTATGGGGGCACAATGTCGCGTTTGCACATCTCGATCCTGTCACGGCGATGGCCCACCTCAAGAGCGGCAAGCTGAGGGCACTCGCCACGTCATCCAAGGAATGTTTCGTCTCGCTGCCGGATATTCCCAGCGCCGGCGAAGCCGGGATCACGAACTCGGACATCATCGGTTGGTGGTCCGTCCACATGCCGAAAGGGACACCGAAGCCAATTCTCGACCAGCTCGAGGCTCTGTTCAATCAGATTGCTATCGATGAGGAGACCAAGAAGTTCCTGTCCCATCTGGGCAGCGATCCGTTCCCCGGCAATTCGCAGATGTTGAAATCACTGCTCGTTAAGGACACCAAGGCTTGGGGCGAATACGTCAAGCTCGCGAAAATCGAGCCCCTTTCGTGAGCCGGCGACGTCGCGACCGAACGCGCGGCTAAGAGCTTTCACGCGAAGCAGTATTGGGCCGCAAACGTCAGCACACCGGATCGGCACAGTGCCAAAAGCAATCCGCATCTACGAGAATGGCGGACCGGAAGTCCTCCGATGGGAGGACGTGGACGTGCCGCAGCCCGGTCCGGGCGAGGTTCTGCTGCGGCACACCGCCGTTGGCCTGAACTATGCCGACGTCAATCTCCGCAATGGCACGTTCTACATCCATACCAAACTGCCCCTGCCCGCGATCCTCGGCAACGAGGGCGTCGGCGTAGTCGAAGGCTTGGGTTCGAGTGTCGGCAACGTCAAAGTGGGGGATCGGGCGGCCTATGTCAGCCCGAGCGGGATGTCGCCACCCGGCTCCTACAGTGAACTGCGTGTGATCGATGCCGACCAGCTCGTGAAAATTCCACAAGACATTTCCGATCGGCAAGCCGCGGCCGCGTTTCTGAAGGGGCTGACGGCGTGGTGCATCGTGCGACGCATCTTTCCGGTGCGGCCGGGCCACACCATTCTCATTCACGCCGCTGCCGGCGGCGTTGCGAGCTTCCTCAGCCAGTGGTCCAAGCACCTTGGTGCCACCGTCGTCGGCACCGTCGGCAGCACCGAGAAAGCCGAGGCAGCACGCGCGGCAGGTTGCGACCACACCATCCTGTATCGCGAAGTCGACTTCGTCCGCGAAGTGAACCGCCTATTTCCCGATGGCGTGTCCGCTGTCTTTGATGGCGTTGGCAAGGATACGTTCCTTCCATCGCTCCAATGTCTTGATCCCTTCGGAACGTTGGTCAATTTCGGCAACGCCTCCGGCGCGCCGCCGCCATTGGACATCCGGTTGCTTGGTGCCCGCGGCGCGCAGATGGTGACGCGATTGGGAATGGGTTTCTTCTTCAAAGATCGCCGGATTCAGGCAAAAGCCGCCGAGGAGGTCTTTGACCTGATGAGCAAGGGCGTGCTGAGGGCGCGCATCGAACGCACCTACCCGCTTTGCGAGGCGGCGCAGGCGCATCGAGATCTCGAGGGGCGGCGAACAATAGGCTCAGTGGTTCTAATTCCGTGAAGCGTCGTCGGTCCACCGCCATGCTCAACGACGCGATCCCGCTGCATCGGCACGCGCACCCCGACGAGATCGCGCGCGCCGCGCTGTTCCTCGCCTCGGATCAGAGCAGCTTCACCACCGGCTCGATCCTGATGGCGGACGGTGGGATGAATGCTTGAGTTACACCGCCCAGCGGAGTTGTGAGCTCAATGCACAGCGACGCGAGTGCAAGCAATTCGCGGCAGGTTCTCGTCAACTTCCCGTTCGGAGCTTGCAAGGCATTTGACCTCATTTCCCGAATGGGATCGTCAGTTCCGTTTCGTTGGTGTCCACGACGAACACCGCGAGGAGCTTGGCCCGCTCGGTCTCGCTGGCATTGGC
>JAFAXD010000072.1 GCA_019241285.1 Xanthobacteraceae bacterium
TCGAGCTCGAGCCCGTCCCCGAGGAAGAAGAAGTGAACGCGCGCGAATATCACCACGCCGCCGACCTCGCCACGAATGGCCGCGTCGAGGTGCTCTCCGACATGACGCGCTACGATGCGGCGCGCCTGCATTTGTTGATCTCACGCCAGGCGCGGTTCGCCGGCTCGCTGCGGGCCGCTCATATCCTCGAACATTGGGCCGAGTATCTGCCCAAGTTCCGCAAGGTGATGCCGCTTGAGTATCGGCGCGCACTCGCCGAAATGAAGGCGCAGGAAGCGTCAGTACCGCGATTGATGGCTGCCGGGGCGTAATGGGCAAGGTTACAGGTTTTCTCGAATTCGAACGCAACGACCGTCACTACGAAGCGGTCGAGGCGCGTATCCGTCATTGGCGTGAGTTCGTTGAGCCGCTTCCGGAAAAGGAAACGCGGCAGCAGGCGGCGCGCTGTATGAACTGCGGCATCCCGTATTGTCACACGGGGTGTCCGGTCAACAACCAGATCCCCGACTGGAACGACCTCGTCTATACGGGCGAGTGGCAGGAGGCGGCACGAAACCTCCACTCCACCAACAACTTCCCGGAGGTGACGGGTCGCGTCTGTCCAGCGCCGTGCGAGGCCGCCTGCACGCTCAACCTCGAGGACATTCCGGTCACCATCAAGACGATCGAGTGCGCCATCGTCGACCGCGCATTCGAGCAGGGTTGGGTCAAACCGGAGCCGCCAGCGGTCAAGACCGGCAAGCGGGTCGCCGTTGTCGGCTCGGGCCCCGCCGGATTGGCCTGCGCCCAGCAACTCGCGCGCGCCGGCCACGACGTGCATGTCTACGAGCGCTACGCCAAAGCGGGCGGGCTTTTGCGTTACGGCATCCCCGATTTCAAGATGGAGAAGCCGCTCATCGACCGCCGCATCGCGCAGATGGAAGCGGAGGGCGTGACGTTTCACTACGGCGCCGACGTGGGCGTGAATATGCCGGTGGAAGAGCTCGCGGCCTATGACGCGGTCGCGCTCACTGGCGGCGCCGAAAAGCCAC
Organism: Xanthobacteraceae bacterium; assembly: GCA_019241285.1. Classification (GTDB taxonomy): domain Bacteria; phylum Pseudomonadota; class Alphaproteobacteria; order Rhizobiales; family Xanthobacteraceae; genus JAFAXD01. The sequence continues at coordinate 1,032 of JAFAXD010000072.1, forward strand.
GCGATTTGCCGATCGAGGGACGCGATCTCGACGGCATTCACTTCGCCATGGATTTCCTACCCCAGCAGAACCGGCGCGTGAGCGGCGAAGCGGCCGGCGACGTGAAGCCTATACTCGCCAAGGACAAACGCGTCATCGTCATCGGCGGTGGCGATACCGGATCGGACTGCATCGGCACCTCGATCCGGCAGGGCGCGGTGTCGGTCGTGAATTTCGAGCTGCTGCCGCAGCCACCGGTGAAAGAGAATAAGTTGCTGACGTGGCCGGATTGGCCGCTGAAGCTGCGCACCTCATCGAGTCATGAAGAAGGTGCGCAGCGTGAGTTCTCCGTGCTGACACAGAAGTTCTCAGGTTGCGACGGCAAGGTGACGAAGCTGCACTGCGTGCAGGTTGACGAGAAGATCAAGCCGATTGCCGGAACCGAGTTTGAGCTTGAGGCCGACCTCGTGCTGCTGGCCATGGGCTTCGTGCACCCGGTGCACGAGGGCATGATCAAGGCGCTCGGGCTCGAGCTTGACCAGCGCGGCAACGTCAAAGCGGACACGGAGCGCTATCAAACGTCACAGCCGAGGATTTTCGCCGCGGGCGACATGCGCCGCGGTCAATCACTCGTGGTCTGGGCGATCCGCGAGGGGCGCCAATGCGCTCACGCCATCGACAAGTTCCTGATGGGCGAGACCAGCCTGCCGCGCTGAGCTAGCGGCCGAAGAAAAAGAAGAACGGGTTGCGGTACTGATTTTGTTGATAGCTCACGCGCGGGCGCGCCCGCGCCGTCGGCGCCTGCACCACACGCGCACGCGCTGCACCGGCGCCGGCAGCGCCGGGACCGGCGGCCTGGGCTCCAGGCGCCGCATCCTGGGCTTGGGCAGCACCATTGCTCGCCAGCATCGGCGTCATCGGCAGATCGGTGGTCGCAGCCACCGGATCAGCGCCCACCGCTGCCGGCGCGCGCCGCGGCCAGGCAAAATCATCGGCTCGACCGGCGGGAGCCGTCACCGGGTCGCCCTTGACCAGAACCCGGTTGGCGACGGCATCGGCAATGGACTGCTGCGGCGCCGCGCTCCCGAGCAGCGCGGCCGTCTTTGACGGCTCGACGCTGGCGTTGAGCGGGATGACGGGGCCGGCAAGCGGACGCGGTGTCCCTGTGTTCGGGGCCGGAGCCGGTGCGGCACCCGGGGCCGCGGCTGGCGGCTGCTGCTGCAGAAGCAAAGGCTCCTCCGGCAAGCGGACGGCGATCGGCCCTGTCGGGGTGAGCGCGCGCTGGATTTCGCGCTCAACGTAGTGGGCGAGCTTGCGGGCACCGGCCGGCGTGAAGAAGATGCCATCCGGCGTGCGCAGGCGGCGGATCTGTCCTTCATAGTCCGGCCCCTGCAGGGCGAAGCGGCCCTGCTCGTCAATGAAGCCGTCCCACACGTCGATGTAGGTGATCCCAGCCTTCTCAGCGTGTTTGCGGAACAGATCGTTGAGATATTGCATGTCCGCCATCGAGCGCGGCCCGAACACCGGCGGAAGTCCGACCCAGAACACGGGCACGCCTTTGCTCTTGAGGACCGCGATCATCTCATCGATGCGCTTGCCATAGAGCTCGGCCCATTTCTCCGATTTGAACTCGTAGCTGATCGGAACGGCCTTTGGGTCGGGAGCGCCTTCGTCGGCCGCAGCCTGGTCTGTGCTGTCGGGCGCCTCGGCCGGTTTGGCCTGCTGCTCGCCCGGGGTGGCCGTATCAGGCTTGGGAGCGGGTTTCGGACGTGGCGGCAAGACCCGGATGGGGTCGCGATCACCCAGCCCGGTCATCATGACGATGAAGCTCGCTGGCTCGTTGGCGAGCATCTCGCGTGCGGTGACCGGCCAATCCACGCTGGTGCGGGGATCATGCCGCCCCGGGTTGAAGATCAGGCTCGACCCCGGCCGGGTGTTGCGAACGACGGCGACTTCGGGGGCGTCCGCGTAGGCCTGCTCAAGCCCATTCGCGAGCCAGTCGGCCATCGAATCACCCAGCACGACCACGCTCTTGGCGTCCGGGGAGCCAGCCTTGGGCGCAGCCTGCGTGGGCGCGCGCGAAAAATCCGATTGCTGAGCCGCCCCTCCGGGTGTCATCGGCCGGGCTTGCACGCGCGGGCGAGCCCGCGGCTGATCGAAAAAGGGAATGAAGCTCGGCTGCCGACCACGCCCACCGCCGCCAAAGAAGTCGAAAAACTGGGCTGCCGCCGGCGCGGGCGCGGCAAACAGCACCAGCAAAGCGGTGACGAGCTCCGCCGCCAGTAAAAGCATGCTGATTTGCGGCTTGGCCCTCATGCTGCAGCCTCGGTCAGTTCCCCGCAGGTCATAGCACGGCAAAGGGGTCACCTGAAGGGCGCCGCGCTATTGGCCGCGTAAGCGGTCGAGGACCGCCGCGGAGGCAAACCCGTCCGACGGCAGGCCGACGGAGGCCTGATACTGCATGATCGCCGAACGCGATTTGCTGCCCAGCAGGCCATCCGGCGCGCCCACGTCGAAGCCGCGGGTCGCGAGATGCTGCTGCAGCTCGTAGCGCTCGGCGAGCGAGAGCACGCGCTCATCACGCGGCCAGGGTTGCACGAACGGCGGCTCGCCGCGGAAGCGATCCGCCAGGTAGCCGATCGCCATCGCGTAGGCCTCCGCCGGGTTGTACTTCATGATGACGCGGAAGTTCTGCAGCATCAAAAACGCCGGGCCGCGCGCACCGGCCGGAACCAGCAAGTAGGCCTTGTCAGCGAGCCGCGGGAACGGTTTGCCGCCCGCGCGCGTGATGCCGAGCTTCTGCCAGTCGGCAATGGTCATGGACCGGGCCCGGTCGGCCAGCATGAAATTGAAGTTCGGGGGCACCACGACTTCGTATCCCCAGGTCTGGCCGCGCATCCAGCCATCGAGTTTGAGATTGTTGGCCGTGGAGGCGATCATGTCAGGAACGGAATTCACCACGTCGCGATGGCCATCACCGTCGAAATCAACCGCATAGCGCTTGAAGCTGCTCGGCATGAACTGGGTCGGCCCGAATGCGCCCGCCCATGAACCCTTGAGGTCCTCGGCCGGCATGTCGCGATGTTCCAGGATTTCCAACGCCGCCAGGAACTCATCGCGGAAATAGGCTTGGCGCCGGCCGACACAGGCGAGCGTCGCGGTCGAGCGCACGACCGAGCGATCTCCCCCCATGGTGCTGTAGTTCGACTCCACACCCCAGATCGCCGCCACGACATGGCGGTCGACGCCGGTGCTTTTCTCCACCGCATCGAACACCGGCTTGTATTGCTGGAGGAGTTCGCGGCCGCGCTGGATACGGGCATCGGTGACGAGGATGTCCAGATAGTCCCAGAACGCCTTGGTGAACTCCGGCTGCTGGTCGAGCAGGTCCATGATGCGCAGATCGGGTGTCAGATCACGCGTCGCCTGCTCGAACGTCGCGCGCGAGATGCCACGTCGCTCCGCGTCCGGCCACAGGCCGGCGACGCAGTTGGGGAAGTTGGCCGCAGCGGCGCGGATCGCATCCGCGGTCATCAGCGGGTGACCGGAAGCGCCTGATTCTCCGCTCCACTCGCGCGGTGAGGATGCGGGCGGAGATTGCGGCGCCGCAGCTTGCGGTGCAGGCGCATTCGCTTGCCCAAACAGGTTCCGCACGTCAAAGCCCTGCGCTTGTGCCGCGGTCACGGACAACGTGGCCAGCAGCAAAACGCCGCCGGCGATGATTGATTTCGACATGGCGCACCAACCCGTGGCCACAAAGGCCCATCCATAAAGGCGCAGCTTTGCTTACAAGAGGCTTAATGTGGCGAAATCACGGGGTTTCGGCCGGAAAAGCCGGTTTAGCCGCAGCCTGCGCCATATGGCCGTACCGCCAACGTGCGTCGGCAAAGCCGTCACGGTCGCACCCGATGGACTTCACGCAAACAGCGTGGTTTGGTCCGGCCACTCCAACCAGTTTGAGCCCGTATCCAATCCATGCCCATTCGCAAAGCCGTCCTCCCCGTTGCCGGTCTCGGCACCCGATTTCTGCCCGCCACCAAGGCGGTGCCAAAGGAGATGCTTACGGTCGTCGACCGACCTCTGATTCAGCACGTGGTGGACGAGGCGCGGGAAGCCGGGATTGAGCATTTCATCTTCGTGACTGGACGCAACAAGGGGGTGATCGAGGACCACTTCGATCGGCAGTTCGAGCTTGAGACGACACTGACGGAGAAGCGCCGGTACGCGGACCTTCAAATATTGGCGAGCGACCTGCCGGAACCAGGGCAGATGAGCTTTACGCGTCAGCAAACTCCGCTTGGTTTGGGCCACGCGGTGTGGTGCGCGCGCGAGATCATCGGGCGTGAACCATTCGCGTTGCTTCTGCCGGACGTGCTGGTGCAAGCCAAGCGCGGATGCCTGGCGCAGATGATCGATGCCTACAAATCGTTGGGAGACAAGGCCAACGTGATTGCGGTCGAGGAGGTCCCGCGCGAGCGGGTCTCCATGTATGGCATCGTCGGCGTCGGCAAGCAAAACGGATTGGCCTTCCAGATCACCAGCATGGTCGAGAAGCCGCGCGTCGAAGACGCACCGTCCAACCTGAGCATTACCGGACGCTACATCCTGCAGCCTGAAGTGCTCGATCTCCTCGGCACGCAGACGCGCGGCGCCGGCGGCGAAATCCAATTGACCGACGCCATGTTGCGCCTCGCTCAGACACAGCCATTCTTTGGGTTGAAGTTCGAAGGCAAGAGCTTCGACTGCGGCTCCAAGATCGGCTTTCTGAGCGCCAACATCGCTTATGCCCTTGAACGGGAAGATATCGCCCCGTCGTTGCGCGATGAGATCCGTCGGTTGCTGAATTAGAAACACTTTGGAGATCGACAGCGGGGCATCGCTGGGCGACATCCATTATGATAGCTTCGCGTGCGGGCGGGGGAACTGATGAGCAAATCGAGGGCGCGTCGTATGCCGGCTGAACTGTCCGGGCTGGTCCTATCCGGCCTGCGAACGCTGGAAACCGAGGCGGGTGGGATCACGGCGCTGGTGGCCGCGATGCAGGATGGCATGGGGGTAGCTTTCACCGCGGCCGTCGAGGCAATCCGCGCGGCGCGCGGCCGGGTCGTCGTCACCGGGATGGGCAAGTCCGGACACATTGGTCGCAAGATCGCCGCTACGCTCGCCTCCACCGGCACGCCCGCTATGTTTGTACATCCGGCTGAAGCGAGCCACGGCGATCTCGGCATGATCACCGCCGATGACGTCATCATGGCGCTGTCGTGGTCGGGTGAAACAGTCGAGCTGAAAAACCTGATCGACTTCTCGAAGCGCCATCGGATCGGACTGATCGCCGTCACCGCCGACGTGCGTTCGACCTTGGCTAAAGCTGCCGACGTCGTGCTCGCGCTGCCGCAGGCGCGTGAAGCCTGTCCGCACAATCTGGCGCCGACCACTTCGTCGCTGATGCAACTCGCGCTTGGCGACGCACTGGCCATCGCGCTCCTGGAGAGCCGCGGCTTCACAGCGCTTGATTTCGGCGCGCTGCATCCGGGCGGACGACTTGGCGCGGCGCTGAAAACTGTCCGTGAAATTATGCATAGCCGCGACAAAATGCCGTTGGCCTCCCTGGGCAACCGCATGTCGGATGCCTTGGTCGAGATGACGGCGAAGGGGTTCGGTTGTGTCGGGATCACGCAAGAACAGCAACTCGTCGGCATCATCACCGATGGTGACTTGCGGCGAAAGATGCAACCCAACTTGCTTGATATGCCGGTTGAGGCCGTGATGACCAAGAGGCCCAAGACGATTCGCCCCGATCAACTCACCAGCGAGGCACTCGAAATTCTTAATTCCTCGAAGATCACGGCCCTGTTCGTGGTCGAGGCGGGTGTCCCGATTGGTATCGTGCACATGCACGATCTGTTGCGCGCCGGAGTTGCTTGAGGGCGGCGCGCGCGAACACTGACATAGTTATCAAACAACCCAAGACCCAGGAGAAACCCGATGATACGTGCGGCCGTTTTCGCCACGTTCGTTCTGGCACTTGCTTCGCCGGCGCTGTCCCAGGACACGACCTCGCAGGAGGTTGGCAAGAGCTTCTACGATGTGATCAAGCCAGACGAGCTCAAGGACTATTGCATCTTCCGCAATGAGGCCTACTCGATCGGCTCGTTTTCATGCGAAGGCCGGCAGGCCAATGTCTGCGCCGGCCCCAACGATGCACCGACTCCGGGCACCAACAACATGGGTCGCGCGTACTGGAAACCGCAGAAGGCCGATCAGGCCTGCGCCCAGTAAACAAGCTCAAAGCCATCCCCTCAGCTCGCGCTCAACAACGGCGCGGATCACCGACATTCCGGCGTCGCTATCGTTAAGGCACGGGACGGCAAAGAAATTGGCGCCGCCATTGCGATGGAAAATCTCCGCATTCTCCATCGCGATCTCCTCCAACGTCTCCAGGCAGTCGGCTGAGAAACCCGGCGTGATCGCCACGAGGTTGCGCACGCCCGAGCGCGCAAGCCGTTCGACCGTTTCGTCCGTGTAGGGCCTGAGCCATTCGGCGCGCCCGAATCGTGATTGAAACGTGAGCATCAGCTTGCGTTCGTCATAGCCGAGCTCCTGGCGCAACAGGCGTATCGTTTCGGCACATTGTTGGGGATAGGGGTCGCCTTGCTCGGCGTAGGATTTCGGGATCCCGTGAAAAGAAGCAAGGATGACCTCAGGCTCGAACGCGAGCTGTTCCGACGCAGTTCTGAGCGATCCTGCAAGCGCGCGAATGTAGGTCGGGTCGTCGTAGTAAGGCGCGGCGAACCGCAATGCCGGTTGCGAGCGCATCCGAGCGAGGACGCGAAAGACTTCATCCGCGACGGTGGCCGTCGTGGCCGCAGCGTACTGTGGATAGAGCGGCACGACGAGGAGGCGATCGCAGCCCTGGGCTACCAGCGCGCCCATGCGCTCGGCAATCGCCGGATTGCCATAGCGCATCGCCCAATCGACCTTGACTTCGGTATTCGACCGCGTGAGAGCTGCCGCGAGCTTCTGCGCCTGGCCCCGCGTGATGGTCTTGAGCGGCGCTTCGTTCTCCGCCGTATTCCAGATCTTCGCATAGTCGCGCGCACGGCGGCGCGGGCGCGTCGTCAGAATGATCGCGTTGAGCACGAACTTCCAGATCAGGCCTTGATCTTCGATGACGCGCGGATCGGACAGAAACTCGCGCAGATAGCGCCGCAAAGCTGCCGGGCTTGCCTCGTCGGGACTGCCGAGATTGACGAGCAGGACCCCGATCCGGGAGTCGAGCGCGCGCTGCGAGAGGGGTGATGCATCGTTCATGGCATGCCAAATCTAATGAGGGCACGCCGGCAGTTCCATCCAGACGCGCGAGGGCAAGCAGTTCGCTAGCTGACGGGGCGCTCGTCGGCGATCACCTTTCCGTCATTCGGCAGGCTTCCTGGCGCGACCACGACCACCTCACCCCGCAGCTTGGTCACGGAGGCCAAAGTCGCAGAGATCGCATCCGCGAGCCCATCCGGCGGCGACGCGCACTCGGCCGAGAGGGTCATGATGTCCTGCTCCTGGGCGCGCGTGACCGTGAGCCGCAGGCGGCCGAGTTCGGGGTGGCGTCGCGCGATCTCGGCAACCTGCTCGGGGCGCACGAACATGCCTTTGATCTTGGTTGTCTGGTCGGCGCGCCCCATCCAACCGCGGATGCGCATGTTGGTGCGCCCGCAGCGCGAGGGTCCGGGAAGGACTGCGGAAAGATCGCCGGTCGCGAGCCGGACCATGGGGTAATCGGGGTTGAAGGTCGTGACCACGACTTCGCCAACTTCTCCCTCGGGAACAGGATCGCCGGTGCCGGGGCGGACGATTTCCACCAGCAGGTGCTCGTTCACCACCATGCCGGCGAGCACCTCGGTCTCATAAGCGATCACGCCGGCCTCAGCGATCGCGTAGCACTGACGAACCGTAACGCCCCGTCCGCCCAGCTCGTCCCGAAGTGACGCCGGCAACGCAGCGCCGGAGACGAGGCCACGCTTGAGGCGAGACACGTCCTTGCCAAGCTTCTCCGCCGTGTCGAGGAGCACCTTGAGAAAATCGGGCGTCCCCGTGTAGGCGCTCGCGCCGAAATGCGCGATCGCATCGACCTGCTGCTCGGTGTTGCCAACCCCGCCGGGAATGACCGCGCAGCCCAACGCACGGGCGCCATCGTCGAGCATCCAACCACCTGGAGTGAGGTGATAGGCGAATGAATTGTGCACGATATCACCGGGACGCACGCCGGCCGCAAACAAGGCGCGCGCGGCACCGGCGGAGTCTTCGGTTTGACCTTCCGGCTCAAAGATCGGACCGGGCGACATCATCAAGCGCCGAGCCTTGCCGGGGGTGACAACATTGAGCCCACCAAACGGCGGCGAGTCCTTCTGCAGCGCGGGCAAATCGGATTTGCGCAAAATAGGTAACTTGGCGAGTGCGGCCCGAGACGTGATCGCTTGCGGATCGACGCCTGCCAACTGCTTAACCCAGCCCGGCGCTTGTAGGGCATTGGCAATGACCTGCGACAGACGCGACGCGTGATCATGTTCGCGCTCCGGAGGTTGACGGGTTTCAAGATCATCAAAATGAGCAGTCATTGACGCCCAACCAACTTACGCGAGCCAGCGCTTGCGGCGCTTGTAGTGTTTGACGTCGCGGAATGATTTGCGTTTGCCCTCGGCAATGCCGAGATAGAACTCCTTGACGTCGGCGTTCTCGGCGAGCGCATCCGCGGGACCATCCATCACCACACGACCGTTCTCGAGGATATAGCCGTGCTGCGCGTATTTGAGCGCCATATGGGTGTTCTGTTCGGCCAGCAGAAACGATACGCCCTCGTTGCGGTTCAAGTCCTTCACGATCTCGAAAATTTCTTCGACCACCTGCGGGGCGAGGCCCATGGAGGGCTCGTCGAGCAGGATCATCTTAGGCCGCGACATCAGCGCGCGGCCGATGGCGCACATTTGCTGCTCGCCGCCGGACGTGTAGCCAGCGATCGCTTGCCGGCGCGACTTGATGCGCGGGAAGTAGGCATAGACGCGCTCGAGGTCCTGGCTAATCGCGGCTGCACCATCGCGGCGGGTGAAGGCGCCGGTCAGCAAATTTTCCTCGACCGTAAGGTGCGCAAAACAGTGCCGACCTTCCATCACCTGGATACAACCGCGGCGCACCAATTCGTTTGGGGATAGCGCCTCGACCTGCGTGCCGTCGAACGTAATGGAGCCCTTGGTTACTTCGCCGCGCTCGGCGTGCAGCAGGTTGGAAATTGCCTTCAGGGTCGTGGTTTTGCCAGCGCCATTGGCTCCGAGCAAAGCCACGATCTGGCCGCGCGGGACGTCCAGCGACACGCCTTTAAGCACCAGAATGACGCGGTCGTACATGACCTCAATGTTGTTGAGCGACAAGATCGCATCGGCAACGGCGTGGGTGGCCTGCGAATTTGTTTGTTGCAGAATGCTCATTCGCGCATCGATCGCTTGCCGCTCACTGCGGAGAGCCGACGCGCGACCGCGCGCCGGCTTGTGACATCAATCAGCTGCTCTCACGATGACTTGTCGCAGGCTTCGGTGCGCTTCGGCCACGGCTGGTTCTTGGTCACATAATCCTGGGCGGCTGCATCAAGCAGCGGCTGCACCTTGTCCTTCATGGGCGTGATCCAATCGGATACTTTCACCCACTTGGTGCCGTCCCATTGCTGCACATACGCCGCATGATGGCCGTTGTGATCGGTGCAGGTGACATTGACCGGACCCGCGAAGCCTTCGAGCCCGAGCTCCTTCCAGCGCTCCGGGGTGATCTTGAGCGTCTCGAATCCGCGCCGGAGATCCTCAGCATTGACCTCTTTCTTCCCAGTCAACTGTTGGGCGTTGCGGATGGCCTCAGCTATGATCACGGAGTTCATGACGCCGCGGTTGTAGAAATTGTCGCCCACTTTGTCCTTGGCCGTCTGGCTGTTGCCCTTGTCGATGACGTATTTCTGGATGTCCTGAATGGCGGGATAGTTGGCGCCCACGCTATTGAAATTGAGCGACAGATACCCTTTGCCACCGGCACCAGCCGGACGCGCATCATCCTCGCTGCCGGACCACCATACACCGATCATATGATCCATCGGATAGTTGATCTTGGCGGCCTCCTGGACCGCGGTCGGGTTCATGGCCCCCCAGCCCCACATGATCATCCACGCCGGGCGATCGCGCCGCACGTTGAGCCAAAGTCCCGACTGGTTCTGCATATCGGCGGGAGGGACGGGATATTTCTTGACCGTGAAGCCGTAGTCCTTGGCCAATTGGTCTAGCAGAGGAATTGGTTCCAGCCCGTAGCCGCCATCGAAGTAGATATAGCCGATGGTCTTGCCTTTGAGGTTGGCCAATCCGCCTTCCTTATCGGCAATGTACTTGATGATCATGGACAAACCGTCCCAGTACGTCGCTGGCGGGTTAAAGATCCACGGGAAGTCCTGACCCTGGGCTGAAGCTGAAAGACCATAGGCCATCGATAAAATCGGAATGTGATCGACCGATGCCTTGGGTATAAGGGCGAGCGTAATTCCGGTCGAATAAGGGTTGACCACCACCGGCTTCTTGCTCTTGAGCGCTTCATAACACTCAACGCCTTTTTCGTTCTTGTAGCCGGTCTCGCATTCCTCGATCGCCAGCTTGACGCCTCCAATGCCGCCGTCGCGCTCATTCAGCATCGCCAGATAATCGTGCATCCCGTTGGCGATCGGGATCCCGGAATTGGAGAACGGGCCGGTGCGGTAGGTCAGCAGCGGAACAAAGATGCTGTTCTGCGCCAAGGCCGGCGCAGCCATTATGCCTGCCAGTGCGACGCCCAGAGCCAGTTGTTTCATGCGCATTGCGTTTCTCCCTCTCGAACCGGCCTATGTTGGCCGGCTTGGTTCATTTTGCCTTGCCTGATCAAGGGCGAGGATTGGAACCGATTGTGCCTCGTTAGTACGGGAAAGGCCACACCCTCAGTTTTTGTTTTCCGATCTGCCAGAGCCGGGCGAGCCCGTTCGGCTCGACGATCAAGAAAAAGACGATGAGAGCGCCCACGACCATGAAGGTGATGTGCTCGACTGTTGCCGCGGTGATGGAAAGCCCAAACGCTCCCGGCGCGTTACGCAATACGATCGGCAGCCCCCAGATGAACAGGGCGCCGAAGAATGACCCCGTGAGGCTGCCAAGCCCGCCGATAATGACCATGAACAGCACCAGAAACGACTGGTTGATGTTGAAGCTTTCCGATTCCGCGGCGCCAAGCCACAGAAACGCAAGCATTGCGCCGGCAACCCCGCAGTAGAACGAGGACACCGCGAAGGCCAGCAACTTGGTGCGGTAGAGTTTGATCCCGATCAGCTCAGCGGCGATGTCCATGTCACGCACCGCCATCCACATCCGACCGATCCGGCCGTGCACCAGGTTGGACGCAAGCCAGGTCATCACGACAACAATGGACAGGACCACCAGGTAGCGCGTGACCGGGGCGGCCGTCGGGCCGGTGACCGGAATGCCGAACAAGGTGCGCGTCGGTACCTCGATCGAGGCCGAGATATTGTAGTTGTAGAGCCAGGGAATGCGAATGAAGCACCAGGACAGGAAAAACTGCGCCGCGAGCGTTGCCACCGCTAGATAGAAGCCCTTGATGCGCAGCGAGGGCAGGCCGAACAGCACCCCGACGCCGGCCGCGAAGAACCCGGATGCCACGACCCAGACCAGGAGGTTGACCTGCGGGAAGATGGTCGCGAGCTTGTAACACGCATAGGCGCCGACCCCCATGAAAGCGCCGGTGCCCAGGGAGAGAAGCCCGGTATAACCAGTCAGAAGATTGAGACCGATGGTCGCCAGTGTGAAGACCAGAAACGGGATCATCACCGCTTGCAACAGAAACTCATTTCCGGTCAGCGGAATGACCACGAATGCGACGATCAGGATCGCGATCAGGCCGAGCCGATCCTGCAGGACCGGGAATATCGCCTGATCCGCCGCGTAGCTCGTTTTGTATTGACCGGCCTCGCGATAAAACATGCGTCAGATCCGTTCGATAATCCGCTCGCCGAACAGGCCCTGGGGCCGGAACAGCAGGAAAATCAGCGCGATCACATAGGCAAGCCAGCTCTCGATGCCGCTGCCGAGCAGCGGCCCCCAGTAGAACTCGCCGAGCTTCTCGCCGACCCCGATGATGATGCCGCCGACAATCGCTCCGGGGATTGACGTGAGGCCGCCGAGGATCAGCACCGGCAGCGCCTTGAGGGAGACGATTTCAAGCGCGAACGACACGTTCGAGCGCGCGCCCCACATGATGCCGGTGGCAAGGGCGACAATGCCCGCTGCGAACCACACGACAACCCAGATCTGTTCGAGCGAAATGCCGACCGACAGCGCCGCCTTATGGCTGTCGGCTACGGCGCGCAGCGCGCGGCCAATCCGCGTCTTCTGGAAAACCACGGCGAGGCCTGCCACCATCAACGAAGCGATGATCGCCGCGGCGATGTCGATCTTCTGCAGCGACACAAAGCCGCCCAGCATGTTCACGTCGATGGCGCCGCGCGGAAGGTAGAGCTGGTCGGCGATCATCACTTTCGGATCACCGCCAAAGATGATCTCGCCAAGCCCGATCAGCACGTAAGTGAGCCCAAATGTTGCCATGAACAGAACGATGTCCGGCTGATTGACGAGTGGGCGCAACATCAGCCGTTCGACCAGAACGGCGAGCCCGAGCATCACAACGATCGTCAGCGCCAGGGCGAGGAACGCGGGCACGCCTTTCTCGTAGAGACCGACAAGCGTGAGCGCAGCGAACACCACCATGATGCCCTGAGCGAAATTGAACACGCCGGAGGCCTTGAAGATCAGCACAAAGCCGAGAGCAATCAGCGCATAGAGAACACCGGAGACCAGCCCCTCCCACAAGGTCTGCACCAGGAGATCCGGTGCCGTGCCCATCTGCACGAATGGATCGACAAATATTTGGTAAAGGAGGTCCATGGCTAGAGCTTTTCGCGCTCATTTTGAGCCGAAGCCTCTCCGCTCGTCATGGCCGGGCTTGACCCGGCCATCTCGCTTAGGAAGGCAAGGCCGTGCAACCCTAATCGGGATCGCCGGGACAAGCCCGGCGATGACGACCGAGAGTGAGACGAATTAATCGAAGCGCACATTACCGCGCCACGCCCAGGTAGGCATCGATCACTGCCTGGTTGGATTTGATCTGCTCGGGCGTGCCGTCGGCGATCTTGCGGCCATAGTCGAGCACGACCACGCGATCGGACAGGTCCATCACGACCCCCATGTCGTGCTCGATCAGCGCAATG
>JAFAXD010000181.1 GCA_019241285.1 Xanthobacteraceae bacterium
TAGGCCCGGCGCGAACCATATTTAGACGACCTTTAGACCCGGAGGTTTCCCATGCTGGCTCGCGATGACGATATCCTCAAAGCCGCCGAGGATTGGCGGCGTGACGGGCGCAACGTGGCGCTGGCGACCGTGGTGGAGACCTGGGGCTCGGCGCCGCGCCCGGTCGGATCGAACCTGGTGATCGACGATCAGGGCAACTTCCTCGGCTCGGTCTCGGGCGGCTGCGTCGAGGGCGCCGTGGTGGCGGAGGCCATAGATGTCATCGAGTCCGGCAAGCCCAAGACGCTGGAGTTCGGCGTCGCCGACGAGACTGCCTGGAAGGTCGGCTTGTCCTGCGGTGGCACCATCCGGGTTTATGTCGAGAAGATCGACTGATCGCACATGCGTCTCGATCTCCTAAAGACACTGAACGCCGAACGGGCAGCACGCCGCGCCGTGTTCCTCGTGACGAACGAGGCGAGTGGTGAGCAGCGCCTCGTCAAAGCGGCCGACATTGCCGGCGATCCGCTGGGCGATTTCCTCGACGCGCATCGGCGGACTGGCAAGAGCGGCATGGAGGAGACCCCGGACGGCAAGGTCTTCATCACCGCCTACGTGCCGCCGCCACGCCTCGTCATCACCGGCGCGGTGCACATCAGTCAGGCGTTGGCGCCGATGGCGTCGCTGCTTGGCTATGACGTGGTGATTGTTGATCCGCGCACCGCCTTCGCCACGCCCGAACGCTTTCCCGATGTGAAGCTGATCCCGGAGTGGCCGGACGTCGCCCTTCCGCCGCTCAACGTCGATCATTACACGGCATTCGTGGCGCTCACGCACGATCCCAAGATCGATGACCCGGCGTTGATGCATGCGCTCGCGCGCGATTGCTTCTACATCGGCGCGCTCGGCTCGCGGAAAACCCACGGCCGTCGTCTTGAGCGGCTCAAGGCACAGGGCGTGAGCGAGGCCGCGCTCTCCCGCATTCACGCGCCGATCGGGCTCGCCATCGGCGCGGTATCGCCGCCCGAAATCGCCGTCGCGATTCTCGCCCAGATCACGGGGCGCTTGCGGCTCCCGGCGGAGCAGCGCGCATGAAGTTCGGCGCGTTTGCTCCCAAGGACGCGGAAGGCGGGATCGTGGTGCACTCGATCCGCAAGGACGGATTGGTGCTCAAGAAAGGCACCCACATCGGGCTCAACGAAATCGACGCGCTCACCAAGGCCGGCATAGCGTCGATTACCGTCGCGCGGCTCGAGCCCGGCGACGTGTCCGAGGACGAAGCCGCCGGTGAGATTGCGGCGGCCGTGGCCGGGGAGGGGGTGCGGGTCGATCCGGCCTTCACCGGCCGCGCCAACTTGTTTGCCGAGACTGGAGGCGTGCTCGTCGTTGATCGCGAGGGCATCGACCGCCTCAACGAGGTCGATCCCGATATCACGCTCGCGACACTCGATGCTTTCGCCCCTGTCGTCCCCGGAAAGATGATCGCGACCGTCAAGATCATTCCGTTTGCGGTGAGCGGGGAGGCTTGCGACCGCGCCGTCGCGGTGGCGCGTGCCGCCAAGCCGCTGGTGCGTCTCGCCCCGTACCGGGTGAAGCGTGTCGCGATCATTTCGACGCTGCTGCCCGGGCTTGCCGACAAGGTGATCGACAAGACGCTGCGGGTGACCGCCGAACGGCTTGCGCCGGCCGGGGCAAGGATCATCAGCGAGCGGCGCGTTCCGCACGAAGCGGCGCCGCTTGCGACAGCGATTGAAGCGGCGCTTGGCGAAGGTGCCGAGCTGGTCCTCGTATTCGGCGCCTCGGCCATCGCGGATCGACGTGATGTCATTCCGGCGGCGATCGAGGCTGCTGGCGGCACGGTCGAGCATTTCGGGATGCCGGTCGATCCCGGCAACCTCATGCTGATCGGCTCGGCCGGCAGCCGCCCGGTGCTGGGCGCGCCCGGCTGCGCGCGCTCCCCCAAAGAGAACGGATTTGATTGGGTGCTGGCGCGGCTCCTGTGCGGGTTGCCGGTGACGCGCCACGATATCATGGGCATGGGCGTCGGCGGTCTGCTGATGGAGATCGTCACCCGCCCGCAGCCGCGGGCAACCGAGAGCACCGCCGGCCGGCAGGTCGCGGGGCTCGTGCTCGCGGCCGGCCGCTCGACCCGCATGGGGGGACCGAACAAGCTTCTCGCCGATATTGGCGGCCGGCCGATGGTGCGCATCGTGGTCGAGGAGGTGCTGGCGTCGCGGGCGCGGCCAGTGATCGTCGTCACCGGGCATCAGCGCGAACGGGTGGAGGCGGCGTTGAGCGGGCTGCCAGTCACCTTCGTGCACAATGCAAACTTCGCCGACGGGCTATCGACTTCACTGCGCGCTGGGATCGCGGCGCTGCCCGCGGAGCCGGATGGCGCCATAGTTTGCTTAGGTGACATGCCGCAGGTCGATGCGAAGCTGATCGACCGGCTGATCGCGGCGTTCGACCCGGAGCGGGGCGCCTTGGTGGTGGTGCCGACCATCGCCGGCAAGCGCGGCAACCCGGTCGTGTGGTCGCGCCGGTTCTTCCCGGACCTCGCCAGCGTCGAAGGCGATATCGGCGCGCGCCATCTCATTGCCGGCTACCAGGAAGCAGTGGCTGAGGTCCCGACCGACACCGCGGCGCTGCTCGACGTCGATACACCCGACGCGCTGGAGGCCGTGCGGGCAACCGCGGCCTCATAGATGACGTTTCGCGCATAGATGACATAGATGACGTCGGTGTGCGGCCATCCTTCGAGACGCACGCGCAAGCGCGTGCTCTTCAGGATGAGGGTTGCGGGTTGATCGAAGGCTGCGCAGCAACAAACTCGGACCTCATCCTGAGGAGCCTTGGCGTCGGGCCAAGGCGTCTCGAAGGATGGCCACACGTATAGATGACGTTTCGCGCATAGATGACATCGGTGTGCGGCCATCCTTCGAGACGCACGCGCAAGCGCGTGCTCCTCAGGATGAGGGTTGCGGGTTGATCGAAGGCTGCGCAGCAACAAACTCAGACCTCATCCTAAGGAGCCTTGGCCTGCAGGGCCAAGGCGTCTCGAAGGATGGCCACACGAGATGACCTTTCTCACATAGATGACAGCGCGGACGGCCGTTCCACAAACGCTGCGGTGAACTTGAAGCTCGATCCCCAATGTCGCTTTGCTCATCCGGCCTACAAATAGAGATTCACTTTTCAAACAGCCCGACGCAGACATGCGTGTCCTTCAAAACGCTCGCATAATTAATTTTGCTATAGATTTGTCAAATCTATTTTGCAGCTACAGCTGCATCAGCGTCCCGAACCCGCGCACTTTATCGGTGATCCCGCGCTGGCGGAGCGCGTACCACGTGGCGGCCTGATTGCTGGTGAGGACAGGGCGGCCGAGGTCGCGTTCGATCGCGCCGATCACCTCGACCACGCGTGTCTGTGCGCAGCTCAGGAAATAAACGTCCGCTACGTCGTTGCGGTGTGCGCGCACGAGGTCGTGCCATTGCTGCGGCGTCACCTCATCGAATTCCTGGGCGCCAGTGAGCTCCAAACCTTCCCAGTCGAGCACCTTGAAGCCGAAGTGCTCCAGATATTTCGCCTCGCGTTCGTTCACCGCGCGCTTGTAGGGCGTGAGCATCACGACGCTGCGGGCGCGCAGTGCGCGCAACGCGGCGATCACGCCGTCGCCCGTGGTGGTCGAGGGCAGGCCGGTGGCCTTGCGGATACGCTCGGCAATGCGCGTGCCGATGGTCGGGTCGGCGGTGGTGACCGCTGTGCAATTGACCAGGATGTGCTGGCAGCCGGCGTCCTGGAGCAGCGAAGCGGCCTCCTCGATCCGATCGACGAAGCCGAGCATGGCATTCGCGTCCTTCTCCTCCATCTTGAGCCGCGTCGTGTGCAGGGTCACACCATCCGGCAACATGGCGCCGATGTGCGATTCGGCGTTGCTGTTCACGGACGGGACCACCATCCCCAGCCGCAGACGAGAGCCGTATCTTAGCACCGGCCGGTCGGCATAACCCGCGTCGAGCACGCGTTGCGGCGCTGTCGCATTTGATAGACCGAGCTCGGCAACCGCTTCTGCCATGGGGCTCCCCTTCCAGCCTTACCAGACCTGCAACGGGGCGGCTGGTATTCAGGCGAAATCCAAGTATATCCTGCCGGCACTCGCGCGGAAGTCGCATGATTTGGTGAAGGAGCCCGAGCATGTATCGACCGGCCGGTGTGAAAACCAGCGGCGCATTCCCGATCCCCGACACCATGAAGGCGTGGGTGCTGGGCGGTCCGGGCGAAGTTGCCTTGCGCGACAAGCCGACGCCCGTCCCCCGCAAGGCGGAAGTGCTGGTGCGCATCGACGCAGTCGCGATCTGCGCCACCGATCTGGAGATCATCTATTCCGGCCCGCCGGCCTCAATAGAGGGCGGCCTCCCGTTCAACAAGAATTTCACGCCCGGCCATGAATATATGGGGACCGTGGTGGCGCTCGGTCCCGGCGTCGATGAGTTTGCCATCGGCCAGCGCGTTACCGTTGAGATCCATGCCGGCTGCGGGCAGTGCAAACGCTGCCGGGAGGGCATGTACACGGCCTGCCTCAACTACGGCCTCAATTACGGTGAGCAGGACAAGGGCCATCGCGCCAACGGCTTCACCACCGACGGCGGCTTCTGCGAGTATCAGGTCAACAACATCAACACGCTGATCGCAATCTCCGACGAGATGTCCGATGCGGAGGCGACCCTGGTCGTCACCGCCGGGACGGCGATGTACGGGTTGACTGAGCTGGGCGGGCTCGTTGCCGGCGAAAGCGTCGTGGTGATGGGGCCGGGCCCGATCGGATTGCTTGGCGTTGCGGTCGCAAAATCGCTCGGTGCCCAGCCGGTGATCCTCACGGGCACCCGCGACAATCGCCTCAAGATCGGCCGCGAGCTTGGCGCCGATCACGTCATCAACGTCACCAAGGAGAACGCGGTTGAGGCGGTGCGCCGCCTCACTGGCGGGCTCGGCGCCGATTACGTGCTCGAATGCTCCGGCGCCGCCGGCGCGGTGAACGATGCGGCGCACATGCTCAATCGCGGCGGCAAGATCTGTCTCGCCGCATTCCCGCACGAGCAGGTGCCGGTCGATGTCGCGCATATCGTGCGCAACAACATCTACCTGTTCGGCATTCGCGGGGAGGGGCGCAGCGCGACGCACCGGGCCGAAGCGTTCATGGCGCAGAAGCGCTTCGATGCGACCAAGATCCACACGCACACGTTCCCGCTCGAGGATCTGCCGACCGCGATCCGCTACGCCAAGGATCGCGTCGACGATGCCATCAAGGTCGTGGTCAAGCCGCAGCGCGCAAGCGGCGCGCGCACGCTGGCTGCCGAATGAGGTTGTGGGTGCGCCTCCTCGCAGTCTTGCTCGGGTTGGTAGCCTGGGCCGCCGGCGCGGCCGCGCAGGATTGGCCGACGCAGCCGATCACCATGGTCGCGCCGTTCGGGGCCGGCGGACCGACCGACGTGGTCGGCCGGCTGATCGCGGATCATATGAGCAGCACGCTCGGCCAGCAGGTGGTGGTCGAGAACGTTACCGGTGCCGGCGGCATGACCGGAGCGGCGCGCGTCGCCCAAGCTCCGGCCGACGGCTACGAAATCCTGCTCGGGACGGTGGGCACGCAAGTCTACAATCAGACGCTTTTCAAACATCCACAGTACAACGCGCGCACCGACTTTGCATCGGTCGCGCTGATTGCCGAGCAGCCGTTGGTGTTGATCGCGCGTCCCGACTTGCCTGCCGACACATTGCCGGAGTTTGTCTCCTATCTGCAGGCGAATGCGGGCGACATGGCATTCGGCTCCGGCGGTAGCGGTTCGGCAACACATCTGGGCTGCGTCCTCCTCAACGCCGCCCTCAAAGTCAGAGTTCAGCACATTCCCTATCGGGGCGCGGCCTTTGCCATGCAGGATCTCACCGGCGGCCGCCTCGATTATCTCTGCGATTCTGTGACGAGCGCGATGCCGCAGATTCAAGCGCACGCCGTAAAGGCCATTGCCGTGCTGGCCCGCAACCGATCGCCGGTGCTGCCCGGCGTACCGACCGCGGATGAGCAGGGGCTGCGTGGGGTCGAAGCGACGAACTGGGTCGGGCTCTTCGTTCCCAAAGGCACGCCGCTCACCGTCATCCGCAGACTCAACGAAGCGACGATCGCGGCCATGAATTCGCCGGCCCTGATCGACCGCGCGCGGACCATGGGGACCGACCTCGTTTCGCCCGACCGGAGGAGCCCGGAGTATCTCGACCGCTTTGTGGCGAGCGAGATCGAGAAGTGGGCGGAGCCGATCCGGGCGAGCGGCGTATCCGTGGATTGAGGTTTGTAGGGTGGGCATCGCGCTCGCCTCGGCACTGGTGTTTTGTCGAAGGCGTGCGCGCGATGCCCACGCTGTCCGCGCTATCAGACAGCGTGGGCACCGCGCCCTTGAGGTTTGTGCCTGCGGTTGGAACTGCGATTGCGCCGTGCCCACCCTACGGACTAACCTAGCGATATGAGCGCTCTCGATCAGGTCGAGCCGATCGAACAGGCCAGCATCGACGAGCTGCGCGCGCTGCAGCTCGCGCGTCTTAAGGAGGCGATGCACTACAGCTATGAGCGCGTTGCGCACTACCGCCAGAAGTTTGATGCGGCGGGCGTGCATCCCGGCGATCTCAAGGATTTCTCCGATCTCCCGCGCTTTCCGTTCACCAGCAAAGATGATCTGCGCCAGAACTATCCCTTCGGCATGTTGGCAGTGCCGATGGATGAAGTGGTGCGCATTCACGCCTCGAGTGGAACGACCGGCAAGCCCACCGTGGTCGGCTATACGCGCGGCGACATCGACACCTGGTCACAGCTCATGGCGCGCTCCATCCGCGCTGCCGGCGGCCGTGCGCGCGACAAGATCCATGTCGCCTATGGATACGGGTTGTTCACCGGCGGACTCGGTGCGCACTATGGCGGCGAATACCTCGGCGCTGCGGTCATCCCGGTGAGCGGCGGCTTTACCGAGCGACAGGTACAGCTCATCAACGATTTCCAGCCTGACATCATCATGGTGACGCCGTCCTACATGCTGGCGATTGCTGATGAGTTCGAGCGGCAGGGACTTGATGCGCGCCAATGCAGCCTGCGCATCGGTATCTTCGGCGCCGAGCCATGGACCGATGCGATGCGGGTCGAGATCGAAGGGCGGCTCGGTCTGTCAGCGCTCGACATCTACGGGCTATCCGAAGTGATGGGACCGGGCGTGGCGCAGGAATGCGCGGAGACCAAAGACGGCCTCACCGTGTGGGAGGACCACTTCTATCCGGAGATCATCGATCCGCAGACCGGGCAGCCGCTACGCGACGGGGAGGCCGGCGAGCTTGTGATCACGACACTCACCAAGCAAGCAATGCCGGTGATCCGCTATCGCACTCGCGATCTCACGCGGCTCCTTCCCGGCACTGCGCGCCGCATGCGGCGGATGGAACGGATCCGCGGCCGCAGCGATGACATGCTGATCATTCGTGGCGTCAACGTGTTTCCGTCACAGATCGAAGCGGTGCTGGCACAGGAGAAGCGGCTTGCTCCGCACTATGTGCTCGAGCTGCGCCGGCCCGACCGGCTCGACGAGCTCGATGTGGTGGTTGAAACGCGTACGAACGCCGGTGGTCAGCTGGCGGCTGCGGAATTGACGGAGCTCGAGCGCCACGCCGAGCATCTGATCAAGGCATATGTCGGCGTAACGACGCGGGTCCGTGTCGTCGAGCCCGGCACCATCGAGCGCTCGCAGGGCAAGGCGAAGCGCGTCATCGACCTGCGTGCGAAAAAGTAAATGGGCGGAACCTGATCATGCAAGATACCATCGCGCCCGCCAATATCGAGGTTCTCACCGACGCGTTGCCTGAGGACGCCGTGCAGGGATGGCTGGCTGACGAGCCGTCCGAGACCAATGATCTGATCTCCGATCGCGTGCGCTATCGCACATTCTGGCAAGGTGCCGAGCGGCTGATCGACATGATGCCGGAGAAGTCCGCGCGCCCGGCGGCACAGGAACTGGCGGCACAGGCGATTTGGACCCGCACGCGTGAATCGCGCGACCGCTTTCTGCGCACGCATGCACGCGCGGTCTACGGTGCAGTCACTCGTCGGATGGAGCGCTTCGTGCGCGTGGAGGAGCTTTTGTTTGCTGCTGCCGACGCGTTTCCCGGACTGGCCCCCACACGGGCGCAGATCGCGGCGGAAAAGGACACACTGCAGCGTGACAAGGACGGCCTGGAGATCGATCAGGGCGTCTTGATCTCGCACATTCTTGCCGCCGATCAGTCCGGCCGACACCTGTGCCACGCGATGCTGTTGCCGCGGCCGGAGTCGGAGGACGCGCTCGCCAAGCTTGCGGCCGACGGCGCGCTGGATCTCGGCGCGGTGCGCCTCGAGCGCCACGGCCGCGCCATCCATTTGATCATGTCCAATCCGCGTTTCCTCAACGCCGAGGACCAGACGACGATCGACGCCATGGAGATCGGTGTCGATGTCGCAATCCTTGATCCGGAAAGTGACATCGCGGTGCTGCGCGGTGCCCCGGTGGAGCATCCCAAGTACGCGGGCCGCCGCATCTTCGGCAGCGGTATCAACCTCACCCACCTCTATCGCGGCCGGATTCCGTATGTCTGGTTCCTGCAACGCGAGCTCGGCTGCGTGCACAAGTTCCTGCGCGGGGTGGCGAAGCCCGATGTGTTGCCTGACGACGTCACCGGCTGCGGTATCGAAAAGCCCTGGATTGCCGCGGTGGAGAGTTTCGCGATCGGCGGTCATTGTCAGATCCTGCTCACCATGGATTACGTGCTTGCTGCGCACGACGCCTATCTGACGCTGCCGGCGCGCAAGGAGGGCATCGTCCCCGGCGCGGCCAATTTGCGGCTACCGCGCTTTACTGGTGACCGCATCGCCCGCCAGGCAATCCAGTACGAGCGCAAGCTCGTCTGCGACAGTTTTGAAGGGCGTCTGATCTGCGATGAGATCACGCCGGCCGAGCAGATGGATCAGGCGATCGAGCGTGTTGTTGCCCGGCTCACCAGCTCCGGCGCGGTCGGGGCGATCAGCAATCGGCGCGCGTTCCGCGTCGCGGAGGAACCGCTCGATATGTTCCGCCGCTACTGCGCGGTCTATGCGCGCGAGCAGGCGCAGTGTCATTTCAGCCGGGCCCTTATCGACAATCTCGAGCGCTTCTGGAACGCCCAGAACCGGGCGGAGTAGGGTGCACGTGAACGACGCACCAACAAGAAAACTCCGCTCGCGCATCACCACGGATGGCATCGACCGCGCGCCGCATCGCGTGTTCATGCGCGGCATGGGCCTCGATGATGAGGCAATCGCGCGGCCGTTCATCGGCGTGGTGACGACCGCCGGCGAGACGACGCCCTGCACCGGCAATCTCGCCGAACAGGCAGTACATGCTTATGCGGGCGTGGAAGCTGCCGGCGGGACGCCACGTGCGTTCACCACCATCTCGGTCTCCGACGGCATCAGCATGAATCACCAGGGCATGAAGTGCTCGCTGGTGTCGCGCGAGGTGATAGCCGACTCGATCGAGCTCGTGGTGCGTGGCCACGCCTACGATGGCCTCGTCGGCTTTGGCGGCTGCGACAAGAACCTGCCTGGCATCATGATGGCGATGGTCCGCTGCAACGTGCCCTCGGTGTTCGTGTTCGGCGGCGGGGCGCTAGTCGGGACGTGGCACGGCAAGCCGGTTTCGGTGCTGACGTCCTATGAGGCCGCCGGTGCGGTGATGACCGGGGCGATGTCGCGGGAGGAACTCGATTCGCTCGAGCGCGCCTGCATGCCGACGCTCGGTGCCTGTCCGGGCCAGTTCACCGCCAACACCATGGGGATGGTGGCGGAAGTGCTGGGCTTTGCGCCGCCAGGGTCTGCGACCTTGCCGGCGGTCGATCCGCGGCGCGCCGGTGTCGCCAAGCATGCCGGCATCTTGGTGATGGACATCTTGCGCAACGGCGGCCCGTTGCCGCGCGACCTGATTACGCGCAAAAGCCTGGAGAACGCCTGCGCCATCGTGGCGGCAACGGGCGGATCAACAAATGCGGGGCTGCATATCCCGGCGCTCGCGCACGAAGCGGGGCTGCGCTTCACGCTGGATGATGTTGCGGCCGTGTTCGAGCGCACGCCGCTCATCGGCAATTTGCAGCCGGGCGGACAGTATTATGCGCAAGACGTGGATGCTGTCGGCGGGGTGCCGGTGCTGGTGAAGACACTGCTTTCGCACGGCTATCTGCATGGTGATACGCTCACCGTGACGGGGCAGACGCTGGCGCAGGTTTGTGCTGCAGCGCCTGACGCGGACGGGCAGGTGATCCGTGCGGCCGATCAGCCGATCGCGCCCACTGGCGGGGTGATCGTGATCAAAGGCAATCTCGCGCCCGATGGCGCGCTGATCAAAGTCGCAGGGCTGAAATCACTGCTGCACGAAGGGCCGGCGCGCGTGTTCGAGAGCGAAGAGGAGGCGATGGCGGTGATCCGTGGGCGCGCCTATCAGGCCGGCGATGTGATCATCATTCGCAACGAAGGGCCGAAGGGCGGTCCCGGGATGCGCGAGATGCTCGGGCCGACGGCGGTGATCTACGGCCAGGGGATGGGCGAGAAGGTCGCGCTCATCACTGACGGGCGGTTCTCCGGTGCGACACGCGGCATGTGCATCGGCTATGTGTGTCCGGAAGCTGCGGCCGGTGGTCCGATCGGCCTCGTGCGCGATGGCGATCGCATCCGGGTCGATGCCGGGGCCCGGCGCATGGATTTGCTGATCGAGCCGGAAGAGTTCGCGCGCCGCCAGGCTGCCTGGACGCCGCGCCGGCGCGCGACGCCCCTTGCTGGCGCGCTGGAAAAATACGCGAACCAGGTCGGCTCGGCGCATCTCGGCGCCGTCACTCATAGCGGCAATCTGCAATGGGAGTTTGAGGAGCCGGCCGAGTAGCCGTGTCCCGGGCGCAGCGCAGCACGCAGTGATGCGCTGCAGACCCGGGACCGTTTCAAGCGATGTATCTGTGGCGGTCCCGGATCTGCGGTGCACCGCTTCGCGCTGCACCGCGTCCGGGACACGCTAGCGTCTAGCCCGACGTACGACCCGCGCCGGGCGTTGATTGACCCGGTGTGCGCGCGCGATCGGCGCGGCAGCGGCCGGTCCGGCGTAGGCCTGGGCGGCACGTCCGGCGTAGGGATCGGCCATGATGCGCAGGTCGGGTGGGATAGGCCCCAGGCCGCGCACTGTCGGGCCGGTGGGGATGGCGCCCGAACCGGCCCCAAGGCTCGTGCCCCAGCCATAGGCGTTGGGATTGAGCGGGCCGGTCGGGCTGCCACCGGAGCCGCCGGCTGTGCTGGTGCCGAAGCCGTAGGCGCCCGGATTGGTCGGCCCCGTGGGCGTGCCGCCGGATCCGCCCGCGGTGCTCCAACCCCACTGCGGGCTTGGATTGATCTGCGCTCGCGCGGGCATCGCCAGGGCGATGAGCATTGCGCACAGCAGCCATGATACCGTTGATCGCACGAGGTTCGTCCTTACAAGGCTCCCCGGGGGCACTCGTCATGTCGGGAACCAGCACAGAATAATCAACCCATGGACAATCAGCATCAGGTGATCATCGTCGGCGGCGGCCCAGTGGGAGTCGCGCTCGCCGTGGAGCTCGGGTTGCGCGGCATCAACTGCGCGCTGATCGAGCGACGGCGCAAGCTGCAGAATATCCCCAAGGGGCAAAACCTGATGCAGCGCACGCTCGAGCATTTCTACTTCTGGGGCATTGTCGACGAACTGCGTGCCGCCCGCGTCATGCCACCCGGTTATCCCATCGGCGGAGTCACGGCCTACAAATCGTTGATGGGTGAATACTGGCATGCGCCGGCTGGACGAGAGGTCGTGCGTTCCTATTACTTCCAGGAAAACGACCGCATGCCGCAGTACCGCATGGAGGAAATCCTGCGGCGCAAGATGGGGACGCTCAACACGATTACGACCTATTTCGGATGGACAGCCGAGAGCGTTGCGCAACACGATGCGGGCGTGCGGGTCACGATCGTCGGCGAGAACGGTGAGAGCAAGGTTCTCACCGCCGACTACGCGGTCGGTTGTGATGGTGGGCATTCGCTGGTGCGCGAGGAAGTCGGCATTGCCCGCGGCGGCAAGGACTTCGATCAGCTGATGATGCTCGCGGTGTTTCGCTCACGCGAGCTGCATGAGGGGCTCAAGCGCTTTCCGGAGCGCTCCACCTACCGGGTACTGCATCCGGACCTGAAGGGCTACTGGCAGTTCTTCGGCCGGATCGACGTCGGCGAGGGCTTCTTCTTCCATGCGCCGGTGCCCGCCGACACCACGACCAGCAATTTCGATTTCCACGGGCTGATCCAGAGCGTCGCCGGGTTCAAGTTTGCCTGCGAGTTCGACCACGTCGGATTCTGGGACCTGCGCGTCGCGGTCGCCGACAGCTATCAAGTCGGACGCGTGTTCATCGCTGGTGATGCGGCGCATAGCCATCCGCCCTACGGCGGGTTTGGCCTCAACAACGGCCTCGAGGACGCAACCAACCTCGGCTGGAAACTTGCGGGCGTGCTACAGAGCTGGGGCGGCGAAGCGCTGCTCACGTCGTACAGCGATGAGCGCCGGCCGATCTTCAGGCAGACGGCCGATGATTTCATCGCCGCACGTATCGAGGAGGAAGCCGACTTCCTCGCCAACTATTCACCCGAGCGCGACCGGGCCGCGTTCGAGCGCGCGTGGGACAAGCTCGAGGCCTACGGTGGCAACCGC
>JAFAXD010000587.1 GCA_019241285.1 Xanthobacteraceae bacterium
TCCAGGAGGTGTGGTTACCAGACACCGCCATAGATCCAACCCGCGGTCCTTGAAACCGCAGCGGAGGGAATGAATGCCGGCCGTGCAGGAGACCGTCGAACGCGTCCGCGGCATCGACGTCGATCAGTACAAGTACGGGTTTGAGACGGAGATCGAGACCGAACGGGCCCCGAAGGGTCTGTCCGAGGATGTTGTCCGCTTTATCTCGGCGAAAAAGAGCGAACCGGATTGGATGCTGGAGTGGCGGCTTGGCGCTTATCGGCGCTGGCTGACCATGCGCGAGCCGCGCTGGGCGCGGGTCGAGTATCCGGCGATCAACTATCAAGACCTCTACTACTACGCGGCCCCCAAGGCATTCAAAGCGCCGAAGTCGCTCGACGAGGTCGATCCGGAAATCCTGAAAACCTACGAGAAGCTCGGCATTCCGCTGCGCGAGCAGGAGCTGCTCGCCGGCGTCGTGCCGACCGAAGGCAGCTCCCGTGTCGCCGTTGACGCGGTGTTCGATTCGGTCTCGGTCGCGACCACGTTCAAGGCTGAGCTGAAGAAGGCCGGCGTCGTATTCATGCCGATCTCAGAGGCCATCCGCGAATACCCGGACCTGGTGAAGCAGTATCTCGGCTCGGTCGTGCCGGTGACCGACAACTTCTTCGCCACCCTCAATTCCGCGGTGTTCTCCGACGGCTCGTTCGTCTACGTGCCGCCGGGCGTACGTTGCCCGATGGAGCTCTCGACCTATTTCCGCATCAACGAGCGCAATACCGGACAGTTCGAGCGCACCCTCATCATCGCCGATAAGGGCGCCTATGTGAGCTATCTCGAGGGTTGCACCGCCCCGCGCCGCGACGAGAACCAGCTGCACGCCGCCGTGGTCGAGCTGATCGCGCTCGATGACGCCGAGATCAAATACTCCACCGTCCAGAACTGGTACCCGGGCGACTCGCAAGGGCGCGGCGGGATCTACAACTTCGTCACCAAACGCGGCGACTGTCGTGGCCCGCGCTCGAAGATTTCCTGGACTCAGGTCGAGACCGGCTCCGCCATCACCTGGAAATATCCGAGCTGCATCCTGCGTGGCGACAACTCACGCGGCGAGTTCTACTCGATTGCGATCTCCAATGGTTACCAGCAGGTCGATTCCGGCACCAAGATGCTGCACCTCGGCCGCAATACGACGAGCCGCATCATCTCCAAGGGCATCGCGGCGGGGCACTCCAACAACACCTATCGCGGGCTTGTGTCGGCGCATCGCCGCGCCACTGGCGCGCGCAATTTCACCAATTGTGACAGCCTGCTCATCGGCCATCACTGCGGGGCCCACACCGTTCCCTATATCGAAGCGAAGAACGCCGCGGCGGTGTTTGAGCATGAGGCGACCACCTCGAAGATTTCCGAGGAGATGCTGTTCTACTGCATGCAACGCGGGCTCTCCGCCGAGGAGGCGACCGCGCTGGTGGTCAACGGTTTCGTCAAGGACGTCTTGCAGCAGTTGCCGATGGAGTTCGCGGTCGAGGCGCAGAAGCTGATCTCGATCTCGCTCGAAGGCAGCGTGGGATAAGAAGGACATACCGACATTGGCAATGCTTGAAATCAAGAACCTGCAGGTCAGGGTTGAGGATCGGCAGATCCTCAACGGCCTCGATCTCAGCGTCAACGCGGGCGAGGTCCACGCCATCATGGGCCCGAACGGCTCCGGCAAGTCGACGCTCGCGCACGTGCTCGCCGGCAAGCCCGGTTATGAGGTCACCAGCGGCGACGTGCTGCTCGACGGCAAGGATCTGCTCGCACTTGGACCGGACGAGCGCGCCGCCCATGGCGTGTTCCTGGCGTTCCAATACCCGCTGGAAATTCCCGGCGTCGCCACGATGACGTTCCTGCGCACCGCCATCAATGCACAGCGCAAGCAGCGCGGGGAGGCGGAGCTCTCCACGCCCGAGTTCATGAAACGGGTGCGTGACGCCGCCGCCAAGCTTGAGATCAACCAGGACATGCTGCGGCGTGGCGTCAATGTCGGGTTCTCGGGCGGTGAGAAGAAGCGCAACGAGATCCTGCAGATGGCGTTGTTGGAGCCGCGCCTCGCGGTGCTCGACGAAACCGACTCCGGTCTCGACATTGACGCCCTCAAGATCGTGGCGGACGGCGTCAATCGCTTGCGTTCGCCGCAGCGGTCGATGATCGTCATCACTCACTATCAGCGGCTGCTGGATTACATCGTGCCCGACGTGGTGCACGTGCTTTCACGCGGGCGCATCGTGCGCACCGGCGGTAAAGAGCTTGCGCTCGAACTCGAAGCGCGCGGCTATGCCGCCTATCAGGATGAAGCGGCGTGAGGTCATGAACGCCGAGGTGACCCCCATCAAGACTGCGGCCGAAACGGCACTCGCCGACGCGTTTCTCCGACGCCAGGCGGCACTGCCGGGCGGCCGCGAGATTGCCGGCCTGCGCGAGGCGGCGTTCCGTCGTTTCGAGCGGAGCGGCTTGCCGCACCGGCGCGTCGAGGAATGGAAGTATACTGACCTGCGCGCACTGATGCGCGAAGGCAAGCCGTTGGCGCAAGCGCCTGACGCGAGCGCCAAGGCAGCCGCAAAATCGGCGGGCGCCATTCTGGCCGGGCTGAAGGCTCATCGCATCATCATCGTCGATGGATGCTTCGCGCCCGAGCTGTCCGCTACGGCTATCAGCGGGGTGACGGTTACGCCGTTTGCGACTGCGGTAGCCAATGGCGAAGATGAATTTCTCAATAGCGAAAACAGCGACACCGTGCTCGCGCTCAATACGGCGCTAGCCACCGACGGCGCCGTGATCCGCGTCAAGTCCGGCACCGTTGTCGACCGGCCGATCCAGCTCGTGTTCGTGCACAGTGCCGGCAAGGCGACAGCCGTGTTTGCGCGCTCGCACGTCGTTGTTGAACCAGGAGCGACCGTGACCTTGGTGGAGAGCCACGAAGGTCCGGACAAGCTCGATTATCAGATCAACACGGCGCTTGATCTCGAAGTTGGCCGCGGCGCCAAGGTCGATCACATCAAGGTCACCTGCGAGGGCGATGCGGCCCTGCATCTCGCGACCTTGAACGCCAGGGTGAGCGAAGCGGCAGAACTGCGCGACTTCACGTTCACGCTCGGCGGAGCGGTGGTGCGCAACCAGCTCTTTGTCACGTGCAAAGGGAAGCGCGCACAGCTGTCTCTCGCCGGCGCCAGCCTGCTGCGCGGGCGCCAGCACGCGGACACCACGCTGATGCTCGACCATGCAGTCGGCGGATCGAGCAGCCGCGAGTTGTTCAAATCGGTGCTCGACGACGAGAGCCACGGCGTGTTTCAGGGCAAGATCGTCGTGCGTCCGGACGCCCAGAAAACGGATGCCCGGATGATGAGCCGCGCATTGTTGCTGTCGCCAAACGCCGAGGCAGACAACAAGCCCGAGCTCGAGATCTTTGCCGACGACGTGCAATGCGGGCACGGCGCCACGGCCGGCGCGCTCGATGAGAGCCTCAAGTTCTATCTCATGGCGCGCGGCATTCCGGAACGGGAAGCCGAGGCGCTCCTCATCCAATCTTTCGTCGGTGAGGCGATCGAGACAATTTCGCACGAGGGCGTGCGCGCCGATCTCATGTTCGCCGCCGTACGCTGGCTGAGAGCGAGATCAGCATGACGACGCACCCTGCGGTCAGTAACGGCAGCTACGATGTCGCCCGTATTCGCGAGGATTTTCCGATCCTCGGCATGCAGGTCTATGGCAAGCCGCTCGTCTATCTCGACAATGCCGCGTCCGCCCAGAAGCCGCAGGCGGTGCTCGATCGCCTCAACAAGGCCTACACCAGCGAGTATGCCAACGTGCACCGCGGGCTGCACTATCTCGCCAATGCAGCGACCGAGGGATATGAGGGCGCCCGCGAGACGGTGCGTGCCTTCATCAACGCGCGGCGGCCCGAAGAAATTATTTTCACCAAGAACGTCACCGAGGCGATCAATCTCGTCGCCTACACATTCGGCCGCGAACGGATCAAGGCGCCCGGCGATGAGATCGTGCTCTCGATAATGGAGCACCATTCCAACATCGTGCCATGGAACTATCTGCGCGAGCGTCACGGCGCCGTGATCAAATGGGCGCCGATCGACCAGGACGGCAATTTCCTGCTCGACGAATTCGAGAAGCTGCTGACACCACGCACCAAGATGGTCGCCATCACCCACATGTCGAACATGCTGGGCACCGTGGTGCCCCTCAAAGAGGTGGTGCGGCTCGCGCATGCGCGCGGCATTCCGGTGCTTGTCGATGGCGCGCAGGGCGCGGTTCACCTTGACGTCGATGTCGCGGATCTCGACTGCGATTTCTACGCAATCACCGGCCACAAGCTCTATGGGCCGACCGGGATCGGTGCGCTCTACGGCAAGTACGAGCACCTCAGCGCGATGCGGCCGTTCCTGGGCGGCGGCGAGATGATTCGCGAAGTGTTCGAGGATCGCATCACCTACGGGGACCCGCCGCACAAGTTCGAAGCGGGCACGCCGCCGATCGTGCAGGCGATCGGGTTCGCGGCGGCGCTCGACTACATCAACTCCATCGGCAAGCCGCGCATCCGTGCCCATGAAGGCGCGCTCATCGGCTATGCGCAGGAGCGGCTGCGCGAGATCAACTCGCTGCGTATTCTGGGGACCGCCAAGGACAAGGGACCGATCCTGTCGTTCGAGATGAAGGACGCGCACCCGCACGACATCGCAACAGTGATCGACCGCGCCGGCGTTGCCGTGCGCGCCGGCACCCATTGCGTGATGCCGCTTCTCGCCCGCTATGGCCTGACCGCGAGCTGCCGCGCCTCGTTCGGGCTCTACAATACGCGCGAGGAGGTGGATGTGCTGGCGCAGGCCCTGATCAAAGCGCAGAGCATTTTCGCATGACCGACGACACCACCACTACCGACCCGCGGCGCCCGATCGCTGAGGCTGAGGCGAAGCCGGGCACGGACGCTACGTCCCCGCCGGGCACAGACGAAATCACGCGCCTGACCGACGACATCGTGGCGGCGCTGAAGACGGTGTACGACCCGGAGATCCCCGCCGACATTTATGAGCTAGGGCTGATCTACCGGATCGACATCAGCGATGAGCGGGCCGTCAGCGTAGACATGACGCTGACCACGCCCAACTGTCCGTCCGCTCAAGAACTGCCCAGCATGGTCGAGAACGCGGTCGCGACCGTTCCAGGGGTGCGCGACGTCAAGGTTGAGGTTGTGTGGGATCCGCCGTGGGACCCGAGCCGCATGTCGGATGAGGCCCGGGTCGTGCTGAACATGTGGTGAATTGGTCTAATTCGAGAGAGATGGAGCGGCCTTCATTTTGCAGGAATCGTCGCTATCTTAAGGCTACGTCTACCGGGCCTTGAACCCGGCGAGAGGAACCGATGGCTTCACTACGTCCACGACCCCAAGTGATGCGGCTGACCGAGACTGCGGCGGCGCGCATCAAGGATATCCTGGACCGCGCCGATCAGCCGATTGCGGGTGTCCGAGTCGGCGTGAAAAACGGCGGCTGTGCCGGCATGTCCTACACCATGGAATACGCCGAGCGCGCCAACCCGACCGATGAGGTCGTGGAAGACAAAGGCGTCCGATTGCTGATTGATCCCAAGGCGGTGCTGTTCCTGCTTGGCACCGAGATGGACTTCAAGGTCGACAAGCTTTCGTCGGGCTTTGTGTTCAACAATCCCAACCAGATCTCGGCCTGCGGCTGCGGCGAGTCGGTGGCGCTGACGCCGGCCAAAGACGCCGAGCCGCTTGAATCCTGATCATCTCCGCGAGCTGTTCGCCCAATTCCGGCCAGTGAGCGTGCGCCGCATGTTCAGCGGCGCCGGCGTGTTTGCCGAGGGCGTGATCATTGCTCTGGTGATCCGGGACGTGATTTACCTGAAAGCCGATGCGACGACGTACGAAGCCTTCCAGCAGGAGGGCTCGGCGCCGTTCAGTTACTCGGCCAAAGGGCGGAAGCGCGTCATCAATTCATTCTGGCGCATGCCGGAGCGGTTGTACGACGATCCCGATGAGCTTGCGGTGTGGGCCGAGCAGGCGCTCGCCGTGGCACAGCGCGCAGCTGCGGGTAAGGCCAAATCTAGTGGAAAAAAGAAACAAGCGAGCCCGCGTGCGCGGGCTAGGTAGCTAGCAAGCGGCTCGCGTT
This sequence comes from Xanthobacteraceae bacterium, assembly GCA_019241285.1. Classification (GTDB taxonomy): domain Bacteria; phylum Pseudomonadota; class Alphaproteobacteria; order Rhizobiales; family Xanthobacteraceae; genus JAFAXD01. The sequence continues at coordinate 6,165 of JAFAXD010000587.1, forward strand.
ACGCCTTCACCGGCACCGGGCGCAGCAGAAATGCCGGGAGCGCGAAGCCTTCGCTATCACGCGTGCGGGGGGCCTCAGCGGCGCGGGCCGCCGTGCGCGGTGTCTCAGCTCGCGCCGCTGCCTTGGGTTTAGCGACTTGCGAAGGCGCTGAGGCCGGGCGCTTCGCCTGCGGGGCAGGGCGGCGGTCGTGACCGCGTGCCGGGCGGTGGCGGGGGCGTTCGACGGCCGGCTTCTCGTCAACCACCGTAATGGCCGGTGCGGCCATCCATGGGATGCTCTGTCCGATCAGCTTTTCAATCGCCGCGACCGACTTGGTATCGGCAGATGCCGCCAGCGTGATCGCGACCCCGCTGCGGCCGGCCCGTCCGGTGCGGCCGATGCGATGCACATAGTCGTCGGCGTGATGCGGCACATCGAAGTTGTAAACGTGGCTCACGTCGGGAATATCGAGGCCGCGCGCCGCGACATCTGATGCGACCAGCAGCGTCACTTCGTTGCGCCGAAACCGCTCGAGCGCGGCCATGCGCGCCGGCTGATCCATATCACCATGTAGGGCGACCACCGAGAACCCGTGGCGTACGAGCGAGCGGTGCAACGATGCGACCTCGCTCTTGCGGTTGCAGAAGATGATCCCGTTCTTCAGCCCCTCGGCCGAACGGATCAACTCACGCAAGGTCGCACGCTTTTCGTGCCCCTCACGTCCCGTCTTAACCAAGTGCTGGGTGGTGGTGGCGAGAGTGCTGGCCGGACGCGCCACTTCGACTTTGATCGGATTGTGCAGGAACTGTTCCGTGATGCGCCGGATCTCCGGCGGCATGGTGGCCGTGAAAAACAGGGTCTGCCGCGTAAATGGCACCAGCTTGCAGATGCGCTCAATGTCGGGAATGAAACCCATATCGAGCATGCGGTCCGCTTCATCGATCACCATCAATTCCACGCCGTTGAGCAGCAGGCGGCCGCGCTCGAAATGATCGAGGAGGCGGCCCGGCGTGGCGATCAACACATCGACGCCACGCACGAGTTTGCTGTCCTGGTCATCGAATGACACGCCGCCGATCAGCAATGCGACATTGAGCTTCTGCTTGGCGCCATACTTGACGAAGCTTTCCTCGACCTGTGCGGCAAGCTCCCGCGTCGGCTCCAGGATCAGAGTGCGCGGCATGCGGGCCCGTGCGCGACCCTTCTCGAGCTTGGTCAGCATCGGCAGGGTGAAGGCGGCAGTCTTGCCGGTCCCAGTCTGGGCAATGCCCAGGACGTCATTGCCCGCAAGCACGTGCGGGATGGCTTGATCTTGGATCGGGGTCGGGGTGGTGTAGCCGGCAGCAGCGACGGCAGAGAGCACTTTATCGGACAAGCCGAGATGCGAAAACGACATGTATCCTCAAGTCTGGACCTGCCCGGATATGCATCCGCGACGGCGGTTTGAGCGAGCGGTCGCGTGGAGGAGGGGTGGTCCCTGAATCGTTGCCGGAAACATAGTATCGAACCGCTGGAAGTCAATCCTTCGCAGTGCAACAAACACGTGATTTGCGGCTGTTTTTGCGCAATTTATGGACAAATTCGAGTGTTCCGGCGATTGAAGCCATGCATGTGCCTGGGGGCTCCATCGGATGACAGTGTTCTTGCTGGCTTGGCTCGTCGCGCACGCGGTCGCCGTAGCGTTGGTATTTGCCTTCACGCTGGGGTTGGGGCGGCCGGTGCACGTGCGCCAAGGGCCGCAGGCTGCAGTGGTCGTCGCGGTCAAGGGCCACGACTATGAGTTCGACGAGTTCCTGGCACGGCTGTTCCAGCAGGACTACCCGGCGTTCCGGGTGATCTTTGCCGTTGAGTCGGCCGACGATGCCGCCGTGCCGGCGATCGAGAAATACCGCGCGATGGCGCCTGACCGGGTCACACTGGTGGTGGCGGAACGGCGCCAGGACGAAGGCCAGAAGACCACCAATCTGCGCGCCGCGGTCGCGACGCTGACACCCCAAGACGAGATCCTGGTTCTTGCTGATGCCGATATCTGGCCGGAGCCGGACTGGTTGTTCCGCCTGGTAGAGCCGCTGGTCACTGGCGAAGCCGACGCGGTCTCCGGCTTTGCCTGGCTGATCGTCAAGGACGACCGGCTGGCGAGCTACGTGTTGACCGCCATGGCGGCGTCAATCGCCACCATTCCGCGGCTGCCGATGCTCAACCCGTGCTGGGGCGGCTGCACGGCCATGCGGCAGCAGACGTTCCGCGATCTCAACATTGCGGAAGAATGGCGCGGGACCCTGAGCGACGATTTGCAGCTCACGAATGTGGTACAGACAGCCGGTTGCCGTATTGCGGCACCGCGGGAAATCCTGTTGCGCACGGCGATCAAGACTGGAGGGTTTGCCGCCGTCGCCGCTGAAGCCCAGCGTTGGTTCATGCTGGTGCGGATCTACGTCCCGGGAACCTACGCCATTACGCTCGCGGCAATGACATTTGCGGCGCTCGGGTGGATCGCGGCGGTGGTCGGCACCCTGGCATTGCGGCTCGATGCCGCCGTTGTTCTCGTGCTCGCGTTGTTGCTGAATTGGCTGCGCGCACGGGGGAGGACGTTGTTGGTGCGGCAGTTGTGGGGGGAGGCGGGGACTGCCGAGAACGCCCAGTATCTGCGCCTCGATCCGCTGGTGTCGCCGATCGCGACCATTCTCAATGCGATCTATGGCTGGTCGGCGCTGCGTATGAAGCGCACCACCTGGGCCGGAACGACGTACGAGATCGGAGGGCCGCAAAACGTGCAGGTCCTCAAACGCGAGGCTAGCGGTTCTGCGTCGAGTATGACATAGTCATACCATGGCGTTCTTCAGGATCATCTCGTGCCTCGTACCAGCCGCCCAATTACGGTTACACTCGGGGATCTTCATCGGAGTGTCGAGGAGCGGGTAAAATCCGGTGCCTATTCGTCAGCAAGCGAGGTTCTTCGCGCGGCCGTGCGGGCGCTTGATCGCGAAGATGCTGCAGTCGCGGATTGGCTGAGGGAGCGCGTCAAAGAATCGCTCACGGACCCCCGCCCAAATATCCCCGCTCGAGAAGTCTTTAAGCGGTTACGGGATCACCACGCCAAGCGCGTGAAATCCAGTCGCCGCCGTGAAAACGTTTAAGGTCAGCTTCCGGCCGCGTGCCCAGGCTGATCTGTTTCAGCTCTATGAGTATATTGCTGCTCGTTCGGGTCACGGCGTTGCACTTGCCTACGTCGATAGCATTGAGGCATTGAAATCTTTCCGCAGCGAGGTACGCGCCGCGACGACATCTACCCCGGTTTGCGCACAATTGGATTCGAACGGAGGGCAACGCTCGTATTCCGCGTCAAAAGGGCTGAGGTCGTCATAGTACGCATTTTCTATGGTGGGCAGGACTTTGAACGCGCGCTTCGAGGTCGCAGGAGTTGAGTGGAGGTCAGAGCCGATTTAATCCTTCAGCGCGCTGCGCAGTGGGCGGTTACACGCGAAGATTACCGCTGCGGCAGCCGCCGCGATCGCGGCGATCATCAAGAAGAAATCGCGTTTCTCCATTCCGCTCCAGAAACTGCCAAGCCATCCGGCGATGAAATTGCCGAGAAAGCTCGTCGCCAGCCAGACCCCCATGGTCATCGAGAGATAGCGCGCCGGAGCGACCTTGGTGACCAGCGACAGGCCGGTTGGCGACAGATAAAGCTCGCCTAGGGTGACGATCACGAAATACCCGAGTAGCCACGTCGCGCTAACCGCCGCGTTGCCCTGTGCAGCCGACCCAGCTGCTGCCGCAACCATGAGCAAGTTCGCGAGTGCGATCCCGAGACACCCGAACGCCATCTTGTTCACCGTGGATGGCTCACTGCCGCGCTGCGCTTGCCGCGACCACAGCGCTACGATGAAGGGCGTAAACGCAAAAATCAGGAACGGGTTAATGGACTGGAACAGCTCGGCGGGGACCTCGCCGCGCCAGAAGCCGAGGTCAAACGAGCGGACGGTGTAATCCTCAGCCCAGAGTGCAATGGTGTTGCCCTGCTGTTCGTAGGTTGCCCAGAACAGCGTGACAGGGACAAACAGAATTGCGAGCCCGAAGAGGCCGCGGCGTTCGTCCTGGGTGAGCGGATGTCGCGGCTGAGCTTGCTGGCGCTCGAACTCATCGGGCGGGAGAACGGATCGCGCCTTGAGGTAGATCGCGAGCCCGATCAGCATGCCAATTCCGGCGGCCGCGAAGCCGTAGTGCCAGCCGAATGCGACGGCCAGGGTTCCGCAGACCAGCGGGGAGAAGAACGCACCGACATTGATGCCGACATAGAAGATTGAAAAGGCGCGGTCGCGGCGCGGATCTCCGGGCGGGTAGAGCGCGCCGACCTGGGTCGAGATGTTTGGCTTGAACGCGCCGTTGCCCAGCACCAGCATGAGCAAGGCGAGCAGGAATAAGCGCTCCGACGCCATCATGAAGTGCCCAATCGCCATCAGTGCGGCCCCGATGATCACCGTCCGGCGTTGTCCGAGCACGCGATCGGCGATGAGGCCGCCAAGGATCGGCGTGAAGTAGACAAGCGACGTGTAGAGCCCGTAGATCTGTGACGCAAACGGCTGCACGCCAAGCGGCCCGAACAAGGTTTCCAACGCGCCCCGGAGCGCCGGTTCGCCCCAGACCTGGCCGATGCGATCGGGCAGCAACAAATATTTGACCATGTAGAGAGTGAGCAGGGCGCGCATTCCGTAGTACGAGAAACGCTCCCACATCTCGGTCGCAAACAGATAGGCGAGGCCGCGCGGATGGCCGAACAAGTCGCCGCCTGCGGTGGTGGGGTTACGGGCTGCTATGGTCATGGACGTATTCGAATGTAGAGCGGCCGGATCACGCGTTGCCCATTTTGTGTTCTTGGCGAGGCTGGTGCTGCGATTTAACGTGAAGCATTCAAATCCAAATAGAGCGAATCCTCTGATGTCCGATACATTGCAAGCACGCCGGGTCGATGCGCAAGCCATACCGACGATCGATGTCGCGGGGCTGTTCAGTGCGCGCTTGTCGGAGCGCGGAGCCGTTGCGCAGCATATGCGCGCTGCATGCGAGCACAACGGATTCTTCTACATCCAAAATCACGGTATTTCCGCTGACCTGATCGATGAAGTCATGGCGCGTGCCAAACTGTTCTTCGACCAACCACTCGCCGAAAAACTGACCCTGGACAAGCGCCATTCCAAAGCCAATCGCGGCTATGAGCCTCTGGGTGGCCAGACGCTTGAGCCCGGCGCGCCGCCGGACCTGAAGGAGGGGTTCTACATCGGCCCTGAAGTGGCGGCCGATGATCCGCGTGCCGCGAAGTTCAATCGCGGGCCGAACCAATGGCCGCCCGCAAACCCGACATTTCGAGCCGTCATGGAGTCCTACCGCGACCAGATGACCGCGCTGGCCGCGCGCCTTCTGCGCAGTCTTGCACTGTCCCTCGACCTGCCGGAGAGCTACTTCGAGGCGTTCTGCGACGATCCCATCGTCACGGTGCGGCTGCTACACTACCCCCCGCAACCCGCGTCAGCACCACCGCAGCAGCGGGGTGCGGGTGCGCACACCGATTTCGGCGGGATCACGTTGCTCTTGCAGGACGAAGTCGGCGGACTGCAGGTCTGGGATCAGGCGACCGGCGGCTTCATTCATGCGCCACCGAAACCGGGCACGTTCGTAGTCAATCTTGGTGACATGATCGCGCGCTGGACCAATGACCGCTATCGCTCGACCCTGCATCGGGTCGTCAACACCTCCGGGCGCGAGCGCTACTCGATCCCGTTTTTCTTCACGGGCAACAGCGATCACCTGGTCTCGTGCATTCCGACCTGTCTTGGGCGCGGCGTGCAGCCGAAATATCCTCCTATTACGGTCGAAGCGCATCTGCGCGCGATGTACCAGCGGACGTATGGGGCAGCCTAAAAAGGCCGATCCCGAAGCCAATGGGCTGCCAAAGAAAAGGGCGGCCTGCCTTTCTTGTAAGCACTGGTTCGGTTTCTTGCCGCCACGGTGCCACCGTAGTATTCTGGTCAGCATGACTAGAATGAGACGGACACGGCCATCAGCTAAGTCGAAAACCGATGGATCTCAGCGGAGAGGGCGTCTGTGGCCTTTGCAGGACGCAAAGGCTCGATTCAGCGAGCTTGTGCGGCGCGCGAAAATCGAAGGACCGCAGCATGTCACCGTGCACGGCCGTGAGGAGGTGGTTGTCATCTCCGCCGAGGAGTTCCGCCGTTTCACCGGCGAGCGCAAAGGCGATGCGCTTGTTGCCGCCTTGCAAGCCTCTCCTCATCGGGACATTGAGATTGCGCCAACGCGCGGGCCTATGCCGGTGCGCCCGGTCGACCTGTGAGCGGTTGGTTACTGGACACCAATATTATTTCCGAGTTGCGCAAGCCCCGGCCTGAGCCAAAGGTCGTATCCTTTATCGCCTCCGCGCCGCTGGACGATTTATATGTCAGCATCGTTACGTTGGCGGAAATTCGGTTTGGCATCGAGAGCGTCAATGATGCGGCCAAGCGCTCCGAACTGAGCGGCTGGCTTGAGCACAAAGTCAGACCGTTGTTTGCGCAACGGGTGTTGGGGGTGAGCGAGGACGTGATGCTGAGATGGCGGCTACTCGTCGAAGAGGGGGAGACAGGCGGGGTACACCTACTCGCAGCCAGATCTCATTATCGCCGCCACTGCTCTTGTTCACGATCTCGCGGTCGTTACTCGCGACACCGTCGAATTCCGGCGAGCACAGGCTCCCGTTTTCAATCCCTGGCAGTAGTTGTGGCATATCCGTTGCTTGGAGCTTCGGCAAAGCTGAGGAGCCGGGCTCATGCAGAATTTTGCGTTTTCCTTTGTTCGCGGATTGGTTGCCGTCGTGACACTGCTTGCAGCAGATGCGACCGCGGGCGCCGCCGAAAAACTCGTCTACATGAACGATTGGCTGCCGGGCGGCGACAAGGCGCTGCCGTTTTACGCGGCCCAGAAAGGCCTGTTCGCCAAGGAAGGCCTGGACGTCACGGTACAGAGCGCGCGCGGCTCTTCGGAGGCCATCACGCGCATCGCCACCGGTGCGGCGGACGTCGGCTCGGGCGCGCTGGCGGCGCTGCTCTCCGCCAAGGCGCAGAACGAAGTTCCAGTGACGTCGGTGATGTCGGTCTTCCCGATGCAGCCCGACTCGCTGTTCACGGTCGAAGGATCGAGCATCAGAACGTTGAAGGATGTCGAGGGAAAGCGCGTTGCGACCGCGACCTTTACGGCGTCCAATGTGATCTGGCCGTTGATCCTGAAAGCCAACGGCGTCGACGAGAGCAAAGTGACCTTGCTGAAAGTGGATCCGGCTGCTCTTGTTCCCATGCTGGCGACTGGACAGACCGATGCGACGATCAACTGGTCGACGGCGTCACCCGCCTTCGTCAAGGCGCTGACGGAAGTCGGCAAGAAGCTGAAGATCATTCCCTGGGCCGACTACGGCTATGAGGGCTACGGCTATTCGGTATTCGCCTCCGATAAGGCGATCGCGCAGCGGCCTGAAACCATTCGTAAGTTCGTCAAAGTCATGCGCGAGGCGGCCGCTATGGCTCCCACCGATCCCAAAGGCGTGGCGGAGGCGATGAAGGCAGCGTTTCCCGAGATGGATCCGGTGCTGATCGAAGCGCAGTTCCAGACCATCGTGCCGCTGATCGATAACCCGATCAGCAAAGCGGAAGGGCTCGGCACATTCGACAAAGCGCGACTTGAGAAAACCTGGGAGTGGACTGCCAAGGCGCAGAACATCCCACTCGACAAGCTCGATCCGGAAAAGGCCGTGACGCGCGTATTCCTGAACTAATCCACCAACAACATGAGCATCGCGGCGCCGGCCATTCGGCTTGCCGAAGTCGGCCAGGTCTTCGGCAAGGATGACGGCTCGGCCGTCACGGCGCTTGCGCGGCTGAGCTTTGATGTGGGGCAGCATGAGTTCATGGCCGTGCTTGGCCCGTCGGGCTGCGGCAAGTCCACACTGCTACGGTTGATCGCTGGGCTCGTGTTCCCGACATCCGGCCAGGTTGAGGTCTACGGTTTGCGTGTGAGCGAGCCACGCGACGATGTCGGCATCGTGTTCCAGCGTCCGACCTTGCTGCCCTGGTTCGACGTGCTGGGCAATGTCACGTTCCCGCTGCGGCACAAATATGGACGTGTCGACGCCAAAGACCGCGAGCGCGCCAAGACTCTACTTGATCTGGTCGGGCTTGCGGAATTCGCCGACAAACAAATCGATGAGCTATCCGGCGGGATGCAGCAACGGGTCGCGATTGCGCGCGCGTTGCTGCTCGATCCTGATATCTTGCTGATGGACGAGCCGTTCTCCGCCCTGGATGCGCTCACCCGCGACGAAATGAGTTTCGAGTTGTTACGCATCTGGTCGGAACGGCCGAAGACGGTCCTGTTCATCACCCACTCGATCCCGGAGGCTGTGTTATTGGCTGACCGGATCGTTGTGATGACACCCCGTCCGGGCGCGGTGCGGGAAATCCTCGATGTACCGCTGGCGCGACCGCGATCGCTGGCGACGCTCTCCGACCCGGCGTTCACCGCGCTCGCCAATCATATCCGCTCACGGCTGTTCACCCGCCATGCGGCCTAGCCCAAAAATCCGCGCGGTGCCCACCGACGCGCCGCCGCCGGTGAGCGCGACCGCGGAGGTTACGCCGAGGGTTGAGGCTTCAGCACCTGTCCGACCGGCGAGGCCAGGGCGCCTGGTGCGGCTCGCCAATCGCTTCGCGCCAACGCTCACCTTCATCTTCGTCCTCGCGATATGGGAGGTCGGGTGCCGCCTGTTTCAAGTCCCGACCTTTCTGCTGCCCCCGCCGAGCGTAATCGTGCGCGGGGCGTTCGAGCAGTCCGCCAGCATCTGGGCCGGGCATGTCTGGGCGACAGTGCGCGTCGCCCTCATGGGTTATGTGGTAGCGATCGCGATTTCCATTCCGATGGCGATCGCGCTTGCCTCATCACGCGCGCTGTCGCGTACGCTTTATCCACTTATTGTGGTCGTGCACTCGATGCCGATCGTCGCCGTCGCGCCGATCATCGTGGTGACGCTGGGCGCTTCCGATCTGCCGCGCGTCGTCATCACATTTCTGATTGCGTTCTTTCCCATTGTGGTGACGACGACGACGGGCTTGCTGGCGACTCCGGAAGAAATGATCGAGCTCTCGCGGTCCCTGCGTGCCGGCCGCGCGCGCGAGATGTTGCACATTCGGTTGCCGTTCGCGCTGCCGTACATTTTCAGTGCGCTGAAAATCGCAACAACGCTCTCGGTGGTCGGCGCTGTTGTGGCCGAGTTCGTCGCCGCGGAACGCGGCCTCGGCTATTTCATCCAGTTCTCGACGTCGTTCTTCAAGATCAACCAAGGCTTTGCCGCGCTGGTGATCCTGGTGACCATCAGCCTCGCATTCTTTCAGTTGATCAGCTTGGTTCAACGCGTCTTTGCGCCGTGGTCTTTGCCAAAATCGGAGCGGTGAGACTCGTGTCCCGGGCGCAGCGCAGCACGAAGTGATGCGCTGCCAGACCCGGGACCGCCAAAGGCGAATATCTTTGTGGCGGTCCCGGATCAGCGATGCACCGCTTCGCGCTGCATCGCATCCGGGACACGCAAACGTCACACGTCCAGCAATTCCTCGCGGGCAAACTCGGCGCGCTCTTGGATGAACTCGAAGCGCGACTCGGCGCGGGTTCCCATCAGGCGTTCCACGGCCTTGGAGATGGTGTCGCGCTCGTCATCAACCAGCACGACCCGCAGCAAAGTGCGGTGGCGCCGGTCCATGGTGGTTTCTTTGAGCTGGCTCGCCATCATCTCGCCGAGGCCTTTGAACCGGCTCACCTCGACCTTGGCGTTGGCGTGGAACTCGCGCTTGAGCAGCTCGTCCTTGTGCTTGTCATCGCGGGCATAAAATGTCTTGCCGCCGTGGGAGAGGCGATAGAGCGGCGGCACCGCCAGATAGAGGTGGCTGTCCTCGATCAGCTTCGGCATCTGCCGATAGAAGAACGTGATCAGCAATGAGGCGATGTGCGCGCCGTCGACGTCAGCATCGGTCATGATGATGACCTTGCCATAGCGCAGATCTTCCTCGCGGTAATGCGTGCCGGTCCCGCAGCCCAGTGCTTGGATGAGATCGGCGAGTTGCTGGTTCTGTGAGAGCTTGTCCTTGCCGGCTGACGCGACGTTGAGGATCTTGCCGCGCAGCGGCAGCACGGCTTGCGAGGCCCGGTCGCGCGCCTGCTTGGCGCTCCCGCCTGCGGAATCCCCTTCGACGATGAAGATCTCCGAGCCTTGCGCGGCCGTGTTGGTGCAGTCGGCGAGCTTGCCCGGCAGCCGCAGCTTCTTCGCTGCGCTCTTGCGGGCGACCTCTTTCTCCTGGCGGCGGCGGAGGCGCTCGTCGGCCTGCTCGACCACGAAATCGAGCAGCTTGGTCGCGGCGAGCGGATGACCGGCGAGCCAGTGGTCGAACTGATCCTTGACGGCGGACTCGACGATGCGCTGTGCCTCGGCGGTGGCAAGCCGATCTTTGGTTTGCCCTTGAAACTCGGGCTCGCGAATGAAGACCGACACCATGGCGGCGGCGCCGGCCATGACATCTTCGCTGGTCACCGGCGCGGCGCGCTTGCCTTGGCCGATGCGCTCAGCGTGATCCTTGAGGCCACGCAGTAGCGCGCTACGCAGGCCTGACTCATGCGTGCCGCCGTCGGGTGTTGGGATCGTGTTGCAGTAAGACGAGAGGAATCCGTCGGCGTCGGCGACGAAGGCGACCGCCCACTCGACGCTCCCGTGGCCGCCTTCCTTCTGCGATTTGCCGGCGAAAATATCCGGATGCACCAACGTGGAGCCGTTGATGGTGACCGCCAAATAATCGCGCAGCCCTTCCGGAAAATGAAACGTCTCTTCCGCCGGCACGCCCTCGACCCCCTTCAGCAATTCGGGATCGCAGTTCCAGCGGATTTCAACACCACCAAATAGATAGGCCTTGGCGCGCGCCATCTTGAACACGCGCTGCGGATTGAACTTGAGTTTGCCAAAAATCTGCTCGTCGGGTCGGAAACGAACCTTGGTCCCGCGCCGGTTGTTGACCTTGCCGAGCTTCTCCAGGCCGCCCTTCGGTTTGCCGCGCTGATAGATCTGGCGATAGAGCTGGCCGCCGCGGGCGACCTCGACCTCGAGCCGCTCGGACAGTGCGTTGACGACTGAAACGCCGACACCGTGCAGACCGCCGGATGTGCTGTAGACCTTGCCCTCGGGATCAAACTTGCCGCCGGCGTGCAGCGTACACATGATCACTTCGAGGGCGGATTTCTTCGGCGATTTCGGATGCGGATCGACCGGGATGCCGCGTCCATTATCGGTGATGGTCATGAACCCGTCGGCCGCAAGCTCGACCTCGATGAAGGTCGCGTAGCCGGCGAGCGCCTCGTCCATTGCGTTGTCGATCACTTCAGCAAATAAATGGTGTAGCGCCTTCTCATCGGTGCCACCGATATACATGCCGGGCCGGCGACGGACCGGCTCGAGACCTTCCAGCACCTCGATGTCGCGCGCCGTATAGCCGCTTTCCCCCGCCGGAGCCCGTGCCGGTTTGGCAGCCGCGCGCCGGGGTTCCGGCAGTCGTGAGAGCAGATCAGGTTCTTTGCGTGCGACGCTTTTTTTGCCCATATGGCCCGTGCTGAAATGAGGGGGAACGCTCCCTTATGTGGGTCCCAGATCGGCCAAAACCAAGGCGAATCAATGCAAATTATCGCACGTGTGGATATTAAGGTCTTGTTAACCGATCGCTAACCCTCACGTACCTTGAATTGCCGGAATAACGTGGATTTTCACCACTACATCGATGCGCTGCTGGCGTTCGTGCGTGAGCACGCGGCTTGGGCACCGCTCTTAGTTGCGGTTTTGGCGTTTTGCGAATCGCTCGCCTTCATCTCTTTGCTGTTTCCGGCCTCGACCGCGCTGGTTGCCATGGGGGCCTTGATCGGCGCCGGCGCGCTCAGTTTCATTCCAATCTGGATCGCGGCGGCCGTCGGTGCGGCGCTCGGCGACTGGCTCTCCTACTGGCTGGGGCAGACTTTTGAGGCGCCGATCAGCCGGATTTGGCCGCTTTCGCGCCATCCGGACTTGCTGCCGCGCGGACACGCCTTCATCGCGAAATACGGCATCGCGGCAATTTTCATCGGCCGCTTTTTCGGACCGTTGCGGGCCGCGGTGCCGCTGGCGGCCGGCATTCTGGAGATGGCGTGGTGGCCGTTCCAGATCGCAAACGTAACGTCCGCGTTGATCTGGGCCGCGGTGCTGCTGGGTCCAGGCGCATTCGGATACGATTATGTGACCCGCTGGTTGGCGTTCTGACGTTGACGGACCGATAGGCCACCCGTATATCCGCGCCCATGATCAGGATCACCCCACGCACCCGTCGCCGCCGTGCTTGCGCGGCATGTGAGCGTGCCTGATCGCTCCCATGCCGCCGGACGAGGTTCCGCGGCGTCTTTCGAAAAAATTCGTCCGCGTCATCGTCCGGTCGCAACTTCCGACTGAGATTGGATCATGACCGACAAAGCCAAAATCGCGGTGCTCGGCGCCTCCGGCTACACCGGCTCGGAATGTGCGCGCCTGTTGTTGTGCCATCCCAACGTGACCATTGCCGCGCTGACCGCAGACCGTCGCGCCGGCCAAGAAATGCGCGACGTGTTCCCGCAGTTTGCGCCGTACAAGCTGCCGCGGTTGGTACCGATCGAGGCACTCGATTGGGCGCAGGAGCAATTCGATCTGGTGTTCTGCGCGCTTCCGCATGCGACAACACAGAAAGTCGTAAAGGATCTGCTGAGTCGCGCGCCCGGCACCAAGGTGGTCGACCTTTCCGCTGACTTCCGCCTGACGCCGGAAGCCTACGCGCGCTGGTACGGCCACGAACACGCCGCGCCGGAGCTGCAGAAGGAGGCGGTCTACGGGTTGGTCGAGATCTACCGCGACCAGATCAAATCGGCGCGGCTCGTCGCCAATCCGGGCTGCTACACGAGTTGCGCACAGCTGCCGCTGGTGCCGCTTCTGCGCGCGCGAGCGATTGATCCAGATGAAATCGTCATCGATGCCAAATCGGGCATGACCGGCGCCGGGCGTTCCGCCAAAGAAGCCATGCTGTTCTCCGAAGTCTCGGAAGGTTTCAACGCCTATGGGGTTGGTCACCACCGCCACATGGCGGAGCTCGACCAGGAGTTCTCCAAGGCGGCGGGACGCGAGGTTGTGGCGAGCTTTACGCCTCACCTTGTGCCGATGAACCGCGGGATTCTCTCAACGATCTACGTGCGTGGCAATAACGGCCAGGTCGCGGAGGAACTCCACGCCTTGCTGACCAAGTTCTATGCCGAAGAGCAGTTCGTGCACGTGCTGCCGCCCGGCGAGGTACCGCATACCCGACACGTGCGCGGCTCGAACATGACGTTGATCGGCGTCGTGGCTGACCGTATTCCGGGACGCGCAATTGTTTGCTCGGCGCTCGACAACCTGGTGAAGGGCGCCTCCGGTCAGGCCGTGCAGAACATGAACTTGGTGCTCGGCTATCCGGAGGCCGCGGGCTTGCAGCAGGTCGCGTTGTTTCCGTGAGTGCCTACTAGAGCACCCGGAAGATCGCCAGCACAAGCACGACCTGGCAAAGAAAGCCCACCAAAAACGCGACCGTGCGTAACACGGGTACGCCCAGCGCATAAAGGATCGCGTGCGCGAGGCGTGCCCAGAAGAATCCCGCACATGCAATTACCGTCGCCCAAGTGGAGACGTTGAGCGAATCGAGGATCAGCACCAGCGGCGCGAAGACCACCAAGTTTTCCACCGCATTGCTGTGTGCGAAATAGAGCCGCATCGCCCAGGGCGATTGCGGCGTGTCGCCCGGCTTGGGATTATCGAGCGCGGCCCAGAGCCCGCGCACCTGGGCGCGATCGAGCATATACGGAATCCAGAGCAGGCCGGTGAGCGCGACCGTCAATGTGAGCCAAAGCAATTCCTTCGACATATCATCCTCCCGTGCCCCGGAAATGGAGTGACAGACTGCTGAACTGACTAAGCTTGGTCAATCGCCCTGCACTCTAACATAGCTGCCGGGCGCGTCCTCAATCGGCTCGAATTTTCCGCCCCCCGGTGCGCGGGCTTCGGTTTGTTCGGCGTCCTGCGCTTTGATCCAGGTAATCCAGTCCGGCCACCAGGAGCCGGGATGCTCCTCAGCGTTCGCGAGCCATGTGTCCAGGTCGTCGCCCTGCGGAGGCCCGCCGGTCCAATGCTGGTATTTCTGCTTGTAGGGCGGGTTCACGACGCCGGCGATATGCCCGGAGCCGGCGAGTACGAAGCGCACCGGGCCGCCGAGAAATGACGATCCGTAATAGGCGGAACGGGCCGGCGCGATGTGGTCTTCCCGGGTTGCCAGATTGTAGGTCGGCACCGTGATACGGCTGAGGTCGATATGCTCGCCTGCGAGTCGCATCTCCCCCTTCGCCAGCATGTTCTCGAGATAACAGCGGCGCAGATAGAATGAGTGGTTGGCCTTTGGCATCCGGGTCGCGTCCGAGTTCCAATAGAGGAGATCGAACGGCATCGGCTCGCGGCCCTTGAGGTAGTTGTTGATCACGTAGGGCCAGATCAAGTCGTTGGAGCGAAGCAAGTTGAAGGCGTTGGCCATCTTCTTGCCCTCTAGATATCCGCGCTCCTCCATCTGCCGCTCCAACATGGCGATCTGCGCCTCGTCGGCCGCGAACACCTTGAGGTCGCCCGCGTACGTAAAATCGACTTGCGCGGTGAAGAGCGTCATCGATTTCACGCGCTGCTGCCGCCCTTTGGCGGCCAGGTAGGCGAGCGTGATTGCGAGCAGCGTGCCGCCCACGCAGTAGCCGATGGTGTGAACGCTCGGTTCGCCAGTGATCTCCTCGACAATGTCAATGGCCCGCAATGGGCCTTCGCGCATGTAATCGGCAAACCCCCGCTCGGCGAGCCGCGCATCGGGATTGACCCAGGAGATGCAGAAGACCGTCACGCCCTGGTCGACGCACCACTTGATGAACGATTTGTCCGGCGACAGATCGAGGATATAGAACTTGTTGATCCAAGGCGGGACGATGAGGAGCGGAACTTTGAGCACCTTTTCGGTCGCCGGCGCGTATTGAATGAGCTGCATCAGCTCGTTCTGATAGACCACTTTGCCCGGCGTGAGCGCGAGGTTGCGTCCGACCTCGAACCGCGAGGAATCCGACTGCCGGATCCGCAGGTCGCCGCCGCCGGCCTCGATGTCCTGGGCGAGCATCTGCATGCCGCGAACCAAATTTTCGGCGTTGGATGAAAGGGTCTCGCGCAGCAGCTCCGGATTGGTGAGAACGAAGTTGGAGGGCGCAACCGCGTTGGCGATCTGGCGAATGTAGAACTCGGCCTTGTGACGCTCGCGCGCATCAAGCCCCTGGGCATCGGTCACGAGCTTGTTGGCCCAGTCGGTGGAAAGCAGGTACACCTGCTTGAGGAAATCAAAGAACTGGTTCGTGGACCACTCGGGGTCGGCGAAGCGCTTGTCGCGCGGATCAGGCTTTGCCACCGGAGCCGTTGTTTCGCCGGCCATGCGTTTGACCGTCGAAGCCCAGAGATCGAGATAGGACCTGGCGAGCCGCGACTGCACATCGAACGCGCGCTGCGGGTCCGACATCCAGTATTCCATCACATGGCCGAGCGTCTTCACCATGTCGGCGATTTCATCGGCGCGCTGGTCCTTGATCCGGCCTTCTTCGCGGGGCTTCAAATAAGCGGCGAGGGCCTTGCCGCCTTCCTCGACCATGCGGGCGATATTCTTGGCGAAGTTCTCGATATCGGCGCTGGCCTGCCTTGCCGCAGCGGGTTGTGGGGCAGGGGGCGCAGGCTTCGGCTCGGGGGTGCCGGTCGGCTGGGCTTGAGGGTGAGTTGAAGCATCCATTGCGGCACCTTGCTTTAGACATATTACCCGGATAGCCGAATAACGGATATCAACTCGTGGGGACATATGGGGATCGGGGGGCCGATCAAGCCGGCTCGTTGGATTTCGCTGTGCAACAATCATGCACGACGTCCGCGCGCAATCGCCGCGGTGATCATGATTGCTGCGCTGCTTCCAGCCTGTTCCGCATCGCAGTTTGCCGGAATGCCGACGCTGCTCGGCGGCGAGACGGCGGATACGCCGCACGAATCTGCCACTCCGCCGGCCTTCCCCGCGGTCCATGACATGCCGGCAGCACGTCCGGTGCCTGTCCTTACCGACGCACAACAAAAACAGGCAGAAGCCGAGCTTGTTGCAGCGCGTGATAAGCAGATCGGCGCCCCCGCAAAGCCGGATGCGCAGAAGAAGGTCGCGGACAAGAAGGACAAAAAGTCCACCGAGAAAAAGCAGCAGACCGCCGCCAAGCAGGCCGTACCGACCACAGCGTCGAACGACAACCAGAACGCCAATCCGCAGTGATGGAGGGGACGCGGTTGGCCGCTTCTTGTGTTAACCACATGCATGCTACAAGCCGCGCCCCAGGCCATATCTGCGATATGCCTTAGGGCTTAGAATTGCTGTTCCGGCGCGAGGAGCCGTCGATGGATGAGTTTTACCGTATTCAGCGTTTGCCCCCATACGTTTTTGAGACGGTGAACCGCGCCAAGGCCGCGGCCCGCAATCAGGGCGCCGACATCGTCGACCTCGGCATGGGCAATCCGGATTTGCCGGCTCCCGCCCACGTCATCGAGAAGCTCAAAGAGACCATCGGCAGGCCGCGCACCGATCGCTATTCGGCATCCAAAGGCATTCCCGGCTTGCGGCGGGCCCAGGCGGGCTACTATGCCCGCCGGTTCGGTGTGAAGCTCAATCCCGAGACGCAGATCGTGGCGACGCTTGGCTCGAAAGAGGGCTTCGCCAACGTGGCGCAGGCGATCACGGCGCCCGGCGACGTCATTCTGGCGCCCAATCCGAGCTATCCGATCCATGCCTTCGGATTCCTGATGGCGGGTGGTGTGATCCGCTCGGTGCCGTCCGAACCCACGCCGCAGTTCTTCACGGCGCTCGAGCGCGCGGTGCTGCACTCGATTCCCAAGCCGATCGCGGTCGTGGTCTGCTATCCGTCGAATCCGACGGCCTACGTGGCGAGTCTCGATTTCTATCGCGATCTTGTCGCGTTCGCGAAAAAGCACAGCCTCATCGTGCTGTCCGATCTCGCTTACGCGGAAGTCTATTTCGACAATAACCCGCCGCCCTCGATGCTGCAGGTGCCCGGTGCGCTCGACGTCACGGTTGAGTTCACCTCCATGTCGAAGACGTTCTCGATGCCCGGGTGGCGCATGGGTTTCGCAGTTGGCAATGAGCGCATCATCGCCGCGCTCGCGCGCGTGAAGTCCTACCTCGATTATGGTGCGTTCACCCCAGTCCAGGTCGCGGCAACCGCCGCGCTCAACGGGCCGGAAGAGTGCATCCGGGAGATGCGCGACACCTACCGGCGCCGGCGCGACGTGCTGGTGGAAAGCTTCGGTCGGGCCGGCTGGGACATCCCGCCGCCGCGGGCCTCGATGTTTGCCTGGGCGCCGCTGCCGGCTCCGTTCCAGAGCGTGGGCAGCGTCGAGTTCTCGACCTTGTTGGTGGAGAAGGCCGAGTTGGCGGTCTCGCCGGGCATCGCCTTCGGCGAATATGGCGAAGGTTTCGTGCGCCTCGCGCTGGTTGAGAATGAGCAGCGCATCCGCCAGGCGGCGCGCAACCTGCGTCGGTTCCTTGAAACCGGGCCGGAAAAATTGCACAACGTGGTTCCCCTCGCCAAGCGTCGGTGATCGGCGCTTCGCGCGAGCGCGGCGTCGCTCCTGACGGCCAACCACACTTGATTTCATGCGCGCGCCACTCCGATTGGGTGTTGCCGGACTGGGCACGGTCGGTGCCGCGGTCGTACGGCTGATTGGGCAAGAGCAGTCGTCGCTCTTGGCCCGGACCGGTCGGCCGATTGAGGTGGTCGCGGTCACGGCCCGGTCGAAAGCCAAGAAGCGCGGCATCGATCTGCGCGAGATCCGCTGGGTCGCCGATCCGCAGCGGCTCGCCGCGGACCCGGACATCGATGTGTTCGTCGAGCTGATGGGCGGTGCGGATGATCCCGCCAAGAGCGCTGTCGCGGCGGCGCTTGCGGCTGGCAAATCCGTCGTTACTGCCAATAAGGCCCTGCTGGCGCGCCATGGGGTGAGGCTTGCGGAACTTGCCGAGAAGAAGGGCGTTGCCCTCAACTTCGAAGCCGCAGTAGGTGGGGCCATTCCGATTGTGAAGACGCTGCGTGAAGGAATGGCGGGCAATTCGTTTGCGCGCATCTATGGGATTCTCAACGGCACCTGCAATTACATCCTCACCCGCATGGAACGGGAGAAGCTCGCATTTGCCGAGTGCCTGAAGGACGCACAGCGGTTGGGCTACGCGGAGGCCGATCCGACTTTCGATATCGAGGGCCACGACACCGCGCAAAAGTTGGCCATCGCCGCGAGCCTCGCGTTCGGCACCAAGGTCAATCCCGCGGCGATCTACGTCGAGGGAATTTCCTCGCTCACGCCGGAGGATCTCGAGGCGGCCGATGAACTCGGTTACCGGGTCAAGCTGCTCGGCGTCGCGGTCCGCACCGAGACGGGTATCGAACAGCGCGTACACCCGACCATGGTGCCCAAGGACAGCGAGATCGCCCAGGTCATGGGCGTGACCAACGCGCTCTCGATCGATGCCGATGGGATCGCACCCATTACCCTGGTCGGACCTGGGGCCGGAGGTGGCGCGACCGCCTCCGCAGTCGTTGCCGATATCGGCGATATTGCGCGCGGCGTGCGCACCCCAACCTTCGGCCGGCCGGCGCGCGAGCTCACGGCGAGCAGCAAGGCGCCGATGCAGCGCCATGAAGGCGGCTATTACATTCGTTTGTTGGCGCGCGATCGTCCTGGAACGTTTGCGACGATCTCGAAGTCGCTCGCAAATGAGCAGATCTCGCTCGAATCGATCGTGCAGCGCCATCCAGGACCGCGGACGCACGGCGGCGATGACCCCAAGAGCCCGGAAGCTCCAGCGCCGGTCATCCTGATCACCTATGCCACCACCGAAGATGCGGTGCGGCGGGCGTTGCAGGCGATCCGCCGTACGGGCGTGATCGTGGGTCAACCCCAGGTCATTCGTATCGAAAAAGGTTAGGCTGCAGACACATTCCGCTGATTGTGAAACGCCTTCGGCGGATAAAGTGCGACAATCCCGTGCCGGTTGGTGAAAAGGAGTCTCATGGCTACGATCACGGTTGCGCCGAGCCAGGCGCTGGAACGCATCCTCACCCTGGAGCTGGTACGGGTTACCGAACGGGCCGCCGTGGCGGCAGCAGCCCAACGCGGCCGCGGCAACGAGAAGGCGGCCGATCAAGCCGCCGTCGATGCGATGCGGCGCGAGCTCAACAAACTGCCGATCGACGGGACCGTGGTGATTGGCGAGGGCGAGCGCGACGAGGCGCCGATGCTGTTCATCGGTGAGGAGGTCGGCCAGAAGAACGGTCCGAAAGTGGACATCGCGGTCGATCCGCTTGAAGGCACGACCTTGTGTGCCAAGAACATGCCGGGCTCGATCGCAACCATGGCCATGGCCGAGGGCGGCACACTGCTCAATGCGCCCGACGTCTACATGGAGAAGATCGCCGTTGGACCGGGCTATAGCGCCGGCGTAGTCGACCTCGACGCGTCGCCTGAGGACAACATCCATGCGCTCGCGAAAGAGAAGGGCGTCGGACCGGAGCGGATCACCGCGCTGATCCTGGATCGCCCGCGCCATGCTGACCTGATCAGCGCCGTGCGCAAGACCGGCGCTTCCGTCAGCCTGATCACCGATGGCGATGTGGCCGGCGTCATTCACACCGCCGATCCGGAGGCGACAGGCATCGACATCTATCTCGGCGTGGGCGGTGCACCCGAAGGCGTGCTGGCGGCAGCGGCGTTGCGCTGCATCGGCGGGCAGATGCAAGGGCGCCTCGTGCTTGACACCGAAGAAAAGCGCGAGCGCGCCAAAAAGATGGGAATCCGGGACGCGCGCAAGAAATATTCCATGGAAGACATGGTGCGCGGCGACTGTTTGTTTGCTGCGACCGGTGTCACCAGCGGCTCGCTGCTCAGCGGCGTTCGCTTCAAGGGCAAGATCATAACGACCGAGACTGTGGTTATGCGCTCAGCCACCGGGACCGTCCGTTGGATTCGCGCCGAGCACCGCTATCACGCCAAGTTTCAACCCAGTTGATGGTTGTTCGTCGGATCAATCAGAAACCCCCGCGGAGATAAAACCCATGCGAACGGAAACCATCGAGTATCAGGAAGGCACGACAACCTGTGAGGGCTTTGCCGCCTATGACGACAATGCCGGTAAGAAGCCCGCCGTGCTGGTCGTGCCGGAATGGAACGGTGTTTCCGATTACACCAAGAAGCGCGCGCAGATGCTGGCCGAGCTGGGCTACACCGCGTTTGTGGCCGATATCTACGGCAAGGGTATCCGGCCAACCACGATGGAAGACTGTGCAGCCGAGGCCGGCAAGTATCAGAAGGATCGTGCCCTGCTGCGCCGGCGTGCCCGCGCCGCGCTGGATACGATGTTGAAGCTGCCAGCGGCCGACACCGGTAAGGTCGCGGCCATCGGCTACTGTTTCGGCGGCACCACGGTGCTCGAGCTTGCACGTGACGGCGCCGACGTGCGCGCGGTCGTCAGTTTCCATGGCGCGCTCAACACGCCCAATCCGGCCGATGCCAAGAACATCAAGGGCAGCCTTCTGGTGCTGCACGGCGCCGACGATCCGGTCGTGCCGGATCCCGAAGTGCTGGCCTTCGAGAAAGAGATGCGCGACGCCAAGGTTGATTGGGAGTTCGTCGCCTACGGCAATTCGGTGCACAGCTTCACCAACTGGAATTTGCCCGAGAACAATCCCGGCCCTGCGTCTTACAACAAGAAGGCCGATCAGCGCTCCTGGCAGGCGATGCAGAACTTCTTCAAGGAATGCTTTGGTTGAACAAGACGCTCACCGGAACGATCGTCGCCCGCTGAGCGCCAGCCATTCGTGAGCAAGCCCGACATCATCATCCGCTCGGTCGACACGCATGAACGTGCCGCCTGGGAACTCCTGTGGAAGGGCTATCAGACATTCTACGAGGTCGCGCTTTCCGACGAGGTCACTGCCGCGACCTGGGCGCGGCTGCATGATCCGCGTGAGCCGATGTTTCTGCTTGGCGCCTATGTGAACGGGACGCTTGCCGGCATCGTGCATTATTTGTTTCATCGTTCTTGCTGGACCATCGCCGACTATTGTTATCTGCAGGATCTGTTCGTCGCCGAGACGGCGCGCAACCTGGGCCTTGGGCGCGCGCTGATCGAAGCGGTCGAGCGGGAAGCGCGCGCGGCCGGTGCCAGCCGCGTCTATTGGCTCACCAAGGAAGACAACACGACCGCACGCGCGCTCTATGACCGGCTGGCGGAGCGATCGGGATTCATCCAATATCGCAAGCTTTTCTGAACCGATTCGCGCGGGTTGCCATGGCGGTCGCAGTCGCGACGATACCCAAACCGGTCCAATATTTTCTCGGCGTCGAAAGCTCGGCGACCGGACGCGCGTGGCGCGACCGGCTCAACGAGCGCGGCAAGGCCATGGCAGCCGCGATGATGCAGCGCTACGGCCTGCCGGACCTGCTGGCTCGCGTCATCGCCGGGCGTGGCATCGATTTGGACGAGGTGGAGGCGTTCCTCGACCCGAGCATCCGCCGGCTGATGCCCGATCCGCATGTGCTGACCGATATGGCGGCAGCCGCGGAGCGCATCGCCGATGCGGTGGTGCGCGGCGAACAAGTCGCGATCTTCGGCGACTATGACGTTGACGGGGCGACCGCCACGGCGCTGCTCGCGCGCTTTCTCAGGCTCTGCGGCAGTGAGCCGCTGATCCACATCCCGGATCGTATTTTCGAGGGCTATGGCCCCAACGTCGAGGCGATCCGCTCGCTCGCGCAGCGCGGGGCGAAGCTGCTGATCACCGTCGATTGCGGCACCACGAGCCATGAGCCGCTGGCGGAAGCTGCCAAGCTCGGGCTCGACACCATCGTGATCGATCACCATCAGGCGGACGAGCGGCTGCCCGGCGCGGTTGCCGTGATCAATCCCAACCGGCTCGACGATCTCTCCCGGCTCGGCCATCTGGCTGCCGTCGGCCTCGTGTTCATGACCCTGGTCGCTGTGAACCGCGCGTTGCGGGCGCGCGGATTCTGGTCCGACCAGCGGCCGGAACCTGATCTGCTCGGTCTCCTTAATATCGTCGCGCTTGGGACCGTGGCCGATGTGGTGCCATTGCGCGGGCTCAATCGCGCCTTCGTGGCCAAGGGGTTGATCGCCATGCGCCGGCGCGAGCATCCCGGGCTGACGGCGCTCAGCGATGTCGCCCGTCTGACCGGTCCGCCGGAGCCGTGGCACCTCGGGTTCATGCTGGGGCCGCGCATCAATGCCGGCGGCCGGATCGGCCGGGCCGACCTGGGCGCGCGTTTGTTGCTCGAAGACGATCCGACCGAATGTGCGCGCATCGCCGCCGAACTCGACCGCCTCAACCGCGAGCGCCAGGTGATCGAGCAGGCGACCTTGGCGCAGGCTGAGGCCGAAGCGATCGCGGCGCTGGGACACGCCGACAATGCCGCGGTGGTCGTCACCGCCGCCGAGGGTTGGCACCCCGGAGTCGTCGGGCTCGTCGCGGCGCGCTTGAAGGAGCGGCATGGGCGGCCGGCCTTCGCGATCGCGCTCGAGCCGGGAGAGTTCGGGACCGGTTCTGGTCGCTCGATCGCGGGTGTCGATCTCGGTCGGGCCGTCAGGCACGCCGTCGCCGAGGGACTGCTGGTCAAAGGCGGCGGGCACGCCATGGCGGCTGGGATCACGGTCCGCAAGGATGCGCTGGCCGCCTTCCGGGCATTCCTGGACAGCACGCTGGGTCCGGCGGTCGAAGCGGCACGACGCGACGAAGCGCTCCTGATCGACGGCGCCGTCGCGGCGGCCGGAGCGGGCTTTGAGCTCCATGACCTCATCGCGCGCGCCGGTCCGTATGGAGCCGGCAACCCTGAGCCGATCCTGGCGTTTCCGGCGCACACCATCGCTTACGCCGAGGATCGCGGCCAAAGCCACATCCAGGTGCGCATCAAAGCCGGCGAAGGGACCCCGTT
>JAFAXD010000629.1 GCA_019241285.1 Xanthobacteraceae bacterium
AAGGAGACCAAGACCGAGGTCGAGGAATGGGGCTATCCGACATCGCCCGGCGTCGAGGTGCATGCGACCGCAAAACCGAACTCGCCGGTGATCGATAAGCTCGGCATGAACCTGGTGCGCGTGATGGATAGTGACGAGTCCAACGACTCCGACGCGCCGCTGAAGATTGCGACCCCGGCCGGCAAGGTCGGCTACGTGGATTCCGACGCCGTGGTGCCGATCGTGTTCGACCAGGTCTGCTACAGCAAAGACGGCGGCAGCTGGAGAATCGTCGGCTACGCCGGCGGCGAGTAAAGGACGGGCACAGGGCAAGGGGTTCGCGACTCCCTCCCCCCGCGAGCGCAGCGAGTGGTGGGGAGGGCCGGGGTGGAGGGCCCTTGTTGCTGATGACCAAATTGCCCCCACCTCCTGCCTCCGCCGAAGCGAAGCCGCATCGGCTTCGCGCAGGCAGGCCGCCCCCTCCCGCGCGCTGCGCGCGGGGGAGGGGAGACGCTCCAGCAGCGTTCGTAGCTCAATGATCGTCATCAAACCGTTGCGAAGTTCTCATCGTTCTGCAACGTGAATCGCCGATGAGGCTCGCGGCCGGACGCGCGGGACGGTTTTTCGTCCCGCAGCTGATCCGGGCCGGCTGCGGAGCCGATGTCGCCAGCGGCGAGCGAACAGGTCTGGCAGCCCCCCGCGCTTGGAGAGCTCCTGCGCTGGGGCCTGCCCGCTCAAAACACCCTGGATGCCTGGGTGGTGCGCGGACTTGCGCTGCTCGCCCGTCAGCAGGTGCTCACGATCAGCGGCCTGGACCATATCCGCGCGGTCCATGACCCCTTCATCGTCGCGATCAATCATTCGACCCGCACCGAATCGCTGCTGGTCCCGGCCCTCATGGTGCTTTACCGCGGTGGCCGCCTGGTTCATTTTTTCGCCGACTGGAATTTCCGGCTGGTTCCCGGCATCGGGCTGATCTACCGCCGCGCCCAGACCATCACGATCACGCGGAAATCGGCCAAGCCGGCGTTCCTCAACGTCCTCAAGCCGCTCTACATGAAGCCGCCGGGCGCGCTCAGCAGCGCACGCCTCTATCTCGAAGCGGGGCACTCGGTCGGAATCTTTCCCGAAGGCACCGTTAACCGCGACCCGGAGCGGCTGCTGCCGGGCCACCGCGGCGCCGCCTACCTGTCGCTGGCGACCGGCACACCGGTGGTCCCGGTCGGGATCCGCTTTCCCGAAGCCGACGGGCGCATCGGCGATCACGCCCGTATGGAGGTCGAGATCGGAGCGCCTTTGGCGCCGCCGCGACCAAACAGCCGACGACCGACCCGCGCCGAGCTCACGGGGTGGCACGCAACCCTTATGGGCGAGATCAGCCGTCTCGCCGGCAAGGCGTGGAATCCCGACACCATCACAGGAGATCAGCCATGAGCACATTGAGCCGTGTGCAGGTGCGGCCGGTAATCGATGAAGCAGATCGGCGCGACGTCATCACCGTGCTTCGCGCCACCTACCAGCGCGAAAAGCACTGGGTGAGCGATCCGGAAACCCAGGTGCCGAAGGCTGACCTCGCGCGGGAGGACATCGCTTGGTTCATCGCCACGATCCGCGGCCGCCCCGCCGGGGTGCTGCGGGTGCACTTCGCGCCGCCGCTCGCACAGTATGCCGAATACGGCTTCAAACTGATGGACCCGCGCATCGACGTGGATGATTTCATCCGCCGAAATCGCGTGGCCGAGATCGGTCGGTTCGCCGTGCTGCCGCGCTACCGCCGGCAGTTCCTGCTGGCCGCAGCCCTGATGCGAGCAGCAACCGCCGAGACGGTGGCCCGCGGCTTTACGCATTTCGTGACTGATGTGTTCGAGGATGACCCGCACAGCCCGTACGGATTCCACACCCGGGTGATCGGCTTTCACCCCGTGGCCACCCACGATGTCGGCGAGCTGCAAAGCCGCAGCCGCCGCATCACCTTGGTCCTCGACCTGTCCGCCGCCTATAAAAGGCTCAGGGCCAGCGGAAATTGGGTGTTCCGCTATCTCACTGGCGACTGGCCGGACACGCTGCATCGGCGGCTCGCGGTCTGAGCTTTACGCGTAGCGCAGGGCCGCGCGGCAAGTGCTCCCCTCCCCGCGCGCAGCGCGCGGGGAGGGTCGGCCTGCCTGCGCGAAGCCGAAGCGGCTTCGCTTCGGCGGAGGCAGGGGGTGGGGGCAACTTCATCATCCGACAAAAGAGCCCCCCACCCCATCCCTCCCCGCCACTCGCTTCGCTCGC
Organism: Xanthobacteraceae bacterium; assembly: GCA_019241285.1. Taxonomy (GTDB): domain Bacteria; phylum Pseudomonadota; class Alphaproteobacteria; order Rhizobiales; family Xanthobacteraceae; genus JAFAXD01. Next base: position 2,254 of record JAFAXD010000629.1, read on the forward strand.
GGGGGGAGGGAGACGCACACCGCAGCGCCTCGCGGTGTGGAAGCTTTCGCCAGCCCTTCCGTCGCCCGAAAGCTTTGCCCATATTCGGGCATGGCAAAAAATCCCGACTCGCCCAAAAAGCCGAAGGATCCGGCGCGGCCAACGCGCTCCAAGGCCAATCGTGAGCAGTTGCCGCCACTGGCGCCGGCGCTGGCCGACCTGCTGAACCCGGCGATCAAACGCGGCGAAGCCGGGGTCGGCTCACAGACCGGGCTGCAGCCGCCCCCTGATAACTCGCGCGACCGCCGAGCCGATGCCGCCGCCGCACATCGGGCACGCGCCTCGACTCCGCAGGGACTCGGCGAGGCCGGGCAGACCGGCTACGTCGGCAAAACACCGGTTGAACCGGTGGTCTTCGACGCCGAGCTGGCGCGCGCCTTTGGCATGCCGGCCGACGCCGCAAGCGAGGACGAGGCGGCAGTCGAGCCTGCGCCCAGCCCGCGACGCAAGCGCCCGATCGATGAGGCCGCCGAGAGCGCCGTCGCCGCGACCGCCAATGCGCTTGAGGATTTGCTCCGCCACGGGCGGCGCGAGTTCCGCCGCGACGATGGCTCGCCGACGATCTGGACCCCGCATCGACCGCCGCGGCCGGAGAAGACCGAGGGCGGCGTTCGCTTCGAGATCAAGTCGGAGCTGACGCCTAAGGGCGATCAACCGGTTGCGATCCGGGAATTGGTCGAAGGTGTGCAGCGCAATGACCGCATGCAGGTGCTGCTCGGCGTCACCGGCTCCGGCAAGACGTTCACCATGGCCAAGGTGATCGAGGAGACGCAGCGTCCGGCGCTGATCCTCGCGCCCAATAAGACACTGGCGGCGCAGCTCTACGGCGAGTTCAAATCGTTCTTTCCCGACAACGCCGTCGAGTACTTCGTCTCCTACTACGATTACTACCAGCCCGAAGCCTACGTCCCGCGCACCGACACCTATATCGAGAAGGAAAGCTCGATCAACGAGCAGATCGATCGCATGCGCCACTCGGCGACGCGTGCGCTGCTCGAGCGCGACGACGTGATTATCGTTGCCTCGGTCTCCTGCATCTACGGTATCGGCTCGGTCGAGACCTACACGGCGATGACGTTCGTGCTCAAGCACGGCGAGCGCATCAATCAACGTCAGCTGATCGCTGACCTGGTGGCGTTGCAATACAAGCGCACCGGCGGCGATTTCACCCGCGGCACCTTCCGGGTGCGCGGCGACACGCTGGATATTTTCCCCGCGCACTATGAGGACCGCGCCTGGCGCGTACGCCTGTTCGGCGATGAGATCGAGGGCATCGACGAGTTCGATCCGCTCACCGGGCAGAAGACCGACGAGCTCGCCTTCGTGAAAGTCTACGCCAATTCGCACTATGTGACGCCGCGGCCGACGCTCTTGCAGGCAATCGCCGGCATCAAATCGGAGCTGCGCCAGCGCCTGGCCGAGCTCAACCGCGCCGGCCGGCTGCTGGAGGCACAGCGGCTCGAGCAGCGCACCGTGTTTGATCTGGAAATGATGGAGGCGACCGGCAGCTGCGCCGGCATCGAGAACTATTCGCGCTATCTCACCGGGCGCAAGCCGGGCGAGCCGCCGCCGACATTGTTTGAATACGTGCCTGACAACGCGCTTGTATTTGTTGATGAGAGTCACGTCACCATTCCCCAGCTCGGCGGCATGTATCGGGGCGACTTCCGGCGCAAGGCGACGCTCGCGGAATACGGCTTCCGCCTGCCCTCCTGCATGGACAATCGCCCGTTGCGCTTCGAGGAATGGGACATGATGCGGCCGCAGTCGGTCGCGGTGTCGGCGACGCCGGCGGCGTGGGAGCTTGATCAATCCGGCGGCGTATTCGTGGAGCAAGTCATTCGCCCCACCGGCCTGATCGACCCGCCGGTCGAGGTGCGGCCGGCGCGCACCCAGGTTGATGATCTGGTTGGCGAAGTGCGGCAGGTCGCGGCCGCGGGTTATCGGGCGCTGGTCACGGTGCTGACCAAGCGCATGGCCGAGGACCTGACCGAGTATCTGCACGAGCAGGGTTTGCGCGTGCGCTACATGCATTCCGACATCGACACGCTGGAGCGCATCGAGATCATCCGCGACCTGCGGCTCGGAGCGTTCGACGTGCTGGTCGGCATCAACCTGCTGCGCGAGGGCCTCGATATTCCGGAATGCGCGCTGGTCGCCATTCTCGATGCCGACAAGGAAGGCTTCCTGCGCAGCGAGACCAGCCTGATCCAGACCATCGGTCGCGCCGCGCGCAACGTCGACGGCAAGGTGATCCTCTATGCCGATGCGGTCACCGGCTCGATGGAACGCGCCATGGCGGAGACGAACCGGCGGCGCGAGAAGCAGGAGGAGTACAACGCCCTGCATGGCATCACGCCCGAGAGCGTGCGCCGGAGCATCGGCGACATCCTGGACAGCGTCTACGAGCGCGATCACGTGTTGGTGGCGACCGGCGACGGCCGCAGCGGCGAGTTCGAGGACGCGGCGACCATCGGCCACAACTTCGAAGCGGTGATCGGCGACATGGAGACGCGCATGCGCGAGGCCGCCGCCGACCTCAATTTCGAGGAGGCCGCCCGCCTGCGCGACGAGATCAAGCGCCTGCGCGCGACCGAACTGGCCGTGATCGATGATCCGACCGCGCGGGCGCCGTCGGCGGCCGGAGCGCGCGGCGGAAAAGCACGCAAGCCCACGCTCGACGAAATGGGTCCGGGACGGGAAGCCGCGCCCTACCGCGGACCACGCTCCACGTTGGGCCGACCGGGTATGCGGGGTGGCTTCAAGCGCAAAGGGCGATAGGGCAGGTGTCAGGGTGCAGTGTCATTTTTCCGGATGCCTGCTATGTGCTGGCCCCTGAATTCAGGGGTGAATATCGTTGGGCCCCTCCTAAACCGGCCAGACCGGCGCCACAATCACGCATCAATTCAAGGGCATAATGGTCATGATGAACACCGTGCCCAGGTCCTTGGTTGCCCTCCATCGCGGGCTGCTCGTGGTCGCCGCCGCCGGCCTGCTGGCTGGCTGCTTCGAGACGACCGGAGCTTCCTTCACCAATCCGTTCGCGACCCCGGCGCTCGATCCGCAGGCGCCGCCTGTTACGGCGCCTGGCGGCCGTGGCGGTACGGCCGATTACCTGACACCGGATAAGGCCAAGTCTGCCTGCTGGATGCAGGCTGAGACCGACAAGAAGGCCCCTAAAGACCTGGAAAAGCGCGGCAAATGGGTCGAGAAATGCGCCGCCGCCAAGCTGCGGGATCAGGCGACCCAATGGGCAAGCACGAACTCGCAGCCTGCGCCTGCGCCCGCCCCCGCGGCAGCGCCATTCTCGTTCCCGGGCTCGCTGTTCGGCACACCGACGAGCGCTCCGGTGCCGCCGCCGCCGAGCTCGCCCGGAGTCGATATTCAGCAAAAAGGGATGTGACGTGGCCCGAATGCCCAATGCGGGCGCGGTCGAGCGCCCCACCGGCACGCGCGTGTTTGCCAGGATCGCGGGCCGTTGCACCGTTGTGGCTCTGACCACGCTGGCTCTCGCCGGTTGCTTCGAAGCAAACAGTGACGGCGCGGCACCGGCCGCTGGCGTGAACGGCGGCCCCGGCGGTGCCAATGCGGCGACGATTGCGGCACCTGTTCCGGCGGCAGTGAGTTCGGCGGCTCCGGTGACCATGCAGAAGGCGCGCGCGGACTGCTGGATGGACCTTGAGAACAACAAGAAGGCGCCGCATGATCTCGAGCAGCGCAACAAGATGGTCGAGCAGTGCGTGGCCGCCAAGATGAATGGTCAGGCGTCCCGATAGATCGCGAGATGACGAACCTACCGCATACCTGCGCGATCCATAGCCCCGACCGCCGGCGCGTGCTCGCCGCGATCGCCGGCCTGACTGCCGGTGTTGCGATTGCACGGCCCGGCTTTGCCGCGGCCGCGGCTACATCGCCCGAGGACGAGCGCTTTATGCGTATGGCGATCGATGAGGCGCGGCACGCGGATTATCCGTTCGGCGCGGTCATCGTGCGCAATGGGGACGTGATTGCCCGCGGCGCCAATATGGGCCGGCGCCTCGATGATCCAACCGCGCACGGCGAGATGCAGGCGATCCGGCAGGGGCTTGCGCAGCACGGCAGCCCGGCACTGCGGGGGGCCACGCTCTATACCTCCGGCGAACCCTGCGCGATGTGCATGGGCGCGATCATCTGGTGCCATTTTGGCCGCTTGGTCTTCGCGGCCTCCTTGGACCAGCTGGCGAAAAAGATCGACCAGATCATGATCCCCAGCGCGGAAGTTGCCGCAAAATCGCCCTTCGCGCCCATTTCCATCACTGGCGGTGTCCTGGCCGACGAAGCCATCAGCTTGTTCGGCAAATAGGGCCTTGCCGGGCGCCAGGGCTGGCTTCAAAACCTTGGTGACGTAAGTTTCGGACGGGGCGATCGGATAGGGACCAGGGGGAATATCAGCCATGAAGGGCATCGCGCTTTCCATAGCGGCCATGTGCCTCACCTGTGCGTTGCCGGCGACAACGCTGGCGCAGGCGCCGGTGCAGGATCGTTTCCCGGCTGACGACTCAGGGCCCGCGGCGAAGCCGGCCACACCGGGGCCCGCGCCGGCAAAGCCCACGCCCGCCGCCAAAGCGGCACCCGCGGCGAAACCCGCCGAGCACGAGGCGGCCGAGAAGCCGAAGCACGCGGTCGGCACGCCGGCGCCAGCACATACGGTCGCCTGCAATGGCGCCTTCACCAAAGATTCGAGCCACATGAAACTCGCGACCGCATTCGGGTCGCAAAACGTGACCTGGGATGACGTCGACGGCCCCGGCGGAAGCAAGCTCAAGGCGTCAGTCCTGTTCCCCAAAGATCCGAAGCGGCGGCTGGAAGTGCTGTGGGCCAAGCCGGACGCGCGCAGCGATCTTCAGCTGGTCGCGATCAACCATCAGTCCTCTTGGAGCGCCCCCAAGGGCCTGCACCTCGGCATGACGCTCGCGGCCGTGGAGAAACTCAACGGTAAGCCGTTCGAGCTGAGTGGTTTTACCAAGGACACCGGGGGCTCGGTGCAGAGCTGGGACGGCGGCGCACTCGCCGAGCTGCCGGGCGGGTGCAAAGTCTCCCTACGCTTTGAGCCGGACGCCAAGGCAGCGCCGGATGTCCGCAGTGATGTCGCGGTCGAGAGGCAGTTCTCCTCGAGCGACCCGCCGATGAAAAAGGCCGCCCCGAAAGTGGTGGAGATCCTGATCGGGTACTAGCTGGACCTGCTATTTCTGGTTCTGCGCCGTTGGACCAGGCGGAGGCTCGGCCGGCACGGCCCCAATTCCATCGCTGCTGGTGTCGCCTGTCTGCTGGTTATTGAGCTGACGCGAATCGCGCGTCATCTGCAGGCAAGTCTCAAGCTCGCTGTAAACGGGAGCGACGCCGCCCGATTTCGACTCGCCGACACACAGGTTGCGATCGGCCGGACTGAACTTGGTCCATTCTCGGGCGAGCTCGTTACGCGCTTGCTGCTCGGCATCGACACAGTGCCGAAGCGCGTCCGGCTGTCCCGTATCAACGCTCAGAGCCTCCGGTACCATCCGCAGCGCATTGCACGCTGCGTGAATGTCGAAGGCTGGAATCGGCGGGCCACCGGTCGCGGCCCCGGCCGCACTCGCCCACGCACCGATGGCCAAGACCCCCACCGCACTCGCGAATTTAATCCTCAGCATGACACCTCACCACGCGTTGGAAGGAACCTGTTAAGCAACGTACGAGAAAGACATCGGTTGCGCGGTCCTGCTGAGGCTTGGTGCCGCCCTCGCGCCCCATTCGGATGTGGTCATGACCCGCATAGGCGCAACGCTGGCGGGGACCGGCTTGCGAATTCGCGCGTCCGCGCAAAGCCGAATGGGGACGAATGCATGAGCACAAACAATCTTGACGCCGATCTTCCGCAAGTCGCCGAAGAAGATCCGACCCAGGGACCTGCTGACCAGGTCGAGGCCGCGATCCGCGAGTTCGTGCGCCAGGACATGACGCAGCTGCGTCGCATGCCGCCCGCGGACGGCGCGGCCGAAGTCGCCACCAACATCAACTCGCTGGTGCAGCGCGTGGCGGGCGCCTCGCTGCGCGAGATGCAGAACGTGATCTGGGAACTCGAAAGCCTGCGTGACTTCCTGCAGAGTGAAGGCGAACGCGTGCAGCGCGAGATCTCAAGCTATGCGCAGCTGACGCAGGCGGCCATGAGCTCAACCCGCAACGTCGCCGACAGCATGGTGCCCTGGAAGAAGGTCGGGGAGAGCAAGCGCGTCGCCTGATCCCGTCGGTATTAACGCGCCGGATAGGTCCTGCCCAGGGCCTCATCCGGCGCCCATTGCGCCGCGGGCGGCAGGGCCGCATATCGTACGCTGGTCTCCGCTAGGGGGGCGCGTGCCTGAATACTGTGTTCCTGCATTCCATTGATCACCAGGAACGCCAGTAGGCCGGTGATCAGGAATGTGACACCGCCGCAAGTCATGCCGAGCAGGGCAATTCCAAGTCTCGTCGCCATCAAGACCTCCATGGCCGCTCAGCGCGGCCGTGGTGACCCCCGACGTGTTGACCCATCCCTCGGTAGAGTTCGACCTACAAACGCGTGCCCCGGGTGTTTGGTTTCGGACTGGCCGTTGCACCTCGCGCATAGGTTTGCCCCGGACGGCTCATATCGTTCGACCGGTGATCCCGCGAGCGGCATCGGATTTGCTTTGGCTTGATGTTGCGCCGCGGCATATAGCCCACCGCTTAATCACAGGGCGGGTGGCGACGCGGCGGTGATCCGCGCTATACGTCGCCAAAAGCACGGGAGAAACAACAATGATCCTGCCAGCTCTCTCTGGAGCGTCGCTGCTCGTTCTTGCCGCAATCGGTCCCGTCACCGACACGGCGGCGATCGCCCATATGTCCACTCAGCAAAAGAATGCCGCGGTCCAGGCCTACGTGACTCGCGCGACGGAATGCGTTGCGCAAAAGATCGCGGCCGATCCGCGCTTCGCCAAAAATCCCGATGATCTCGGCGACCTGATCGTGTCCTCCATGCCGGGCTGCGCCGAGCGGATGCGAGCCATGATCGACAGCTATGATCGGTATTTTGGCGAGGGCGCCGGGGAGGCGTTCTTCAGCGGCCCCTATCTCGATGTTCTGCCGACAGCTGTCGCAAACTGGGTGAGGGACTCGCGCCCGATCGGGGCTGCGGCCGAAGACACGCACTAATTCAAGGCTTGATCACGTCCACGATCCGCATGGTTGCGGGATCGACCAACACGACCTGATCATCGGCTACGAGCGTATACCGGTAAGGGCGTGCCGCGGGAGCTTCCGCCAGCGCGCCGGCCGGCAGCGGGTGCAGGTCAATCGTCGGCGGCACTTGCTGACCGACAGAGAGCTTAAAGTCCTCGCTCGTCTTAGCCTTCGACTTGTCGAGGGTTACTGAGCTGAATATCGCCGCCTTCTGCGCGGCGGTCAGCGCCGGAGCTTGTGCGGGCGGTTCACCACTCGGCTGTCCGGTGGGGCTCAGCGGACCGACGTGCTCGATCGTACCTCCCGGCGGGCCGCCATTCTGTGCAACCGCGGCCCCACCGAGGGCCGTCGTGAGCACGATTGCCGCAACAAATACCTTCATTCCTGGCCTCCAGGGGATCTCATCTGCCCTAAGGAAAACCGGGAAACTCGATTGAGGTTGCACAGATAACAAATTTTTGGGGTGCGGTTCACGCATGAGGTCCCCGCAGGCGCAGCAAGCTTGCGTCGGCGACTAGGACGGGGAGCGGAATCTTGCAACAAACCGCTCGCAGAGCGGATCTGCTGTCAGATTGGGCAAACGGGCAGGTTTCCTCCTAACAAACGGTCACGATTGGCAACAAACCAGCCTTGACCCTCATCGCACTTCATAAATAGATAAAACGAACATTAGACGCCATGCGTCGCGTCCGCAGCAATCAAACGGGATGAAGCGCCTTTGATCCGTGACGAAAGGCGTTCATGACTCTGCGTATCGGCGTTCATCCAAACAATCTGCACCTCACGCTCGCGCAGCACTGGCCGAAAGCCTTTGCCGACGTAGACGCAGAGTTTGTTCCTTATGGCGAAGGACGCGATACCGGACCGCTGTTGAAGCGCGGCCAAATCGATCTCGGCGGGACCGGCTCGACGCCGCCCCTTGCCGCGCAGGTTGGCGGACTTGACGTGCAGTACATTGCGGCGTCAGCACCGCGCCCGGCCAATGGCGCAATCCTGGTGGCGAAGGGCTCCTCCATCAGGACCATCAGGGATCTTCGCGGTTGCCGCATCGCGCTGCTGGACGGCTCGTTTCACACCTATCTGTTGGCCAAGGTGCTGGAAGCGGACGGCCTGCTGCTCAAGGACGTCACCCGCGTCGAGCTGGCGCCGCTGCCGTCAGCAAAGGCCCTTGCGCAGGGCGAGGTCGGTGCCTGGATCGCCATGGCGCCGCATCTTGATCAGGCGCTCGCCGCTGGCACGGCCGAAATGCTCGCGCCGTGCGGTTCGACTATTCCGAATCGCTCTTTGTTCTGGACTTTGCGGCGGCGCGCGCTGACGCCAGCGGTCGTGGGCGCCTTCGTGACCGAGCTTGCGCGCATCGGTCGCGAGATCACCGCTGCGCCGGAGCGCGCGGCACGTATTCTTGTTGATGCAAAACTCGGCGGCGTCGATTTCGAAACCTGGCGGCGCGCGCTCGCGAGTCGCGATTGGACCATTGTGGCGGCTGATGCGTCGCTGATCGCCGAGCAGCAGGCGGAGGCCGATACGCTCTACCGCCATGGCGACATGCCCCGCATCGAGATCGTGGCAGCTGGCCAGAGCGCCGCCGCCTCCGCCGCCTGAGCGCCGGTCGAGTTCCCAGGAGAAGCAACATGAATGTGCTGTGGTACATGTGCGCGCCGGACGGTGCCTATCCGTGGAACCCGCAGGGCGCGCGCACCGTCGATTACAGCTATTTCCAGCAGCTCGCCAAAGCTTATGACCGGCTCGGCTTTACGGGAGCGCTGTTCGCGACCGGCGCACATGATGTGTGGGTGCTCGCCGCAGCACTACTGCCAGAGACCAGCCGCATGCGCTTTCTGGTGGCGATCCATCCCGGCCTGATGGCGCCGACACTGCTGGCCAAAATGGCGGCGACGTTCCAGGAATTCTCGCAAGGCCGGCTGTTGATCAACGTCGTGTCCGGTGATGCCAGGATGCTCGGCGCCTATGGGATGAAGCTGCCGCATGACGAGCGCTACACCATGGCCGACGAGTATCTGTCGATCTGGCACCGCCTGATGGCCGGCGAGAGCGTCACTTACCAGGGCCGCTACTTTTCGGTCGAGGGGGCGAAGCTCGCGATGCCGGCGGGTGTGAGCATCGACCCGCCGCCACTCTGGTTTGGCGGCTCGTCCGATGCCGCAATCGACGTCGCCGCCAAGCACACTGACACCTACCTGTCCTGGGGCGAGACGCCCGAGCAGATCAAACAGAAAGTTGACGCGGTGCGGGAGCGCGCCAAACATTATGGCCGCGAGCTGACCTATGGGATCCGGCTCTATGTCATCGTGCGCGAGACCGATGCGGAAGCCTGGGACGCGGCGGAGCGGCTCTATGGCCATATGGACGAGGCATCGATCGCGCTCAATCAACGCGTCCTGTCGAACAGTGATTCGGTCGGGCAGACGCGCATGAGCGCGCTGCATGGCGGCGTCAAACCCGACAACCTGCGCGACCTCGAGGTCGCCCCCAACCTGTGGGCCGGCATTGGGCTCGTGAGGCCCGGGCCCGGCACTGCCATTGTAGGATCGCCCGACACGGTCGTGCGCACGCTCGAAGCCTATCAGGCGGTCGGCGTCGATACGTTCATCCTGTCGGGGATGCCGCTGCTCGAGGAAGCCTACCGGTTCGCCGATCTGGTACTTCCCAAGCTTCCGGTTGCGCGGGACGTTCCCCGCGCCAAGAGCTTCACCTGGTCGACGCTGTTCGACCGCGACATCAGCGCCGCCAAGGCGGCCGGTTGAGAGCAATCATGATCCTCGATGAGCGCAGCTATCTGATCAAACCCGAGCACGTGAAGGACTACCTCGAGACCTATGAGCGCGAAGGCATGGCCCTGCAGGTCAGCCATCTCGGCGATCTGGTCGGCTGGTTCACCACCGACGTCGGCACGGTCAATGAGGTGGTCCACATCTGGCGCTACCAGGACATGGGTGACCGCGAGCGCCGGCGCGCCGCCATGGAGGCCGATCCAGCCTGGCAGGCGTTCCGGCGCAAGACCTCGTCCTATGTGATACGAATGCGCAACCGCATTCTGCGGCCGACCTCGTTTTCGCCCATGCGCTAAGCGCACCACGTGATGAATGCTGTTGAGACCAGTGCTGTCCCGTTTCTCCCGCTGAGCGCGAGCCGCTTTGCCGCGTTCCTGAATGCGGTGGAAGCCGTGCTGCAGTGGTTCGGCGCGCTGATCCTCGCGGTGTTGCTGGTGCTGGTGCTCACCTCGGTGACGCTGCGCTACGTGTTTGGCAGTGGCCTGATCTGGTCGGAAGAGCTGGCGATCTGGCTCAACGTGTTGCTGGTCGCGATCGGCGCGCCGTTGGCGGCGACAAGCGCACTGGCGATGCGGCTCGACGTGGTGGTCCGGTTTCTGCCCGCCTCGCTGCAGCGACTCGCGCGGCTCGTGGCTGACGGCATTGCGATCGACGCCGGATTGATCCTGGCGCTGGGCGGTGCCGACGTGGTGGCTGGCATCGGCGGAACATCCACCGTGCTCGGGTTGCCCGAATGGCTGCGCTACGCCTGCTTCGCCGCCGGTGGCGCGCTCACCGCGTTCATGTTGTTCGGCAAGACCCTGGTCGAAGACGGGCTTACGCGCGCCGCGACCGTGCTGGTGATCGGGCTCGCACTCTATGTCGCGTCCTATCACTTGCATCTCGCGCCGCTCGATACGCCGAGCCTGGCGGCCGGCATCGCCGCGGCGATCGGCATCCTGCTGGGCGCGCCGCTCCCGCACACGCTGTTGGCCGGCGTCGCGCTGGCGACACCTTTCGGCGCGTTGCTACCGGAGCCGGCGCTGGTGCAGAATACCGTCGTCGGCGTCAGCAAATTCTTGTTGCTGGCGATCCCGTTCTTTCTGCTCGCGGGCGGATTGCTGACCGAGGGCGGCCTCGCCGACCGCATGGTGCGCTTCGCCGCAACGTTGGTCGGGCACCTCCGCGGTGGTCTCGCGCAGACGGCACTTGTCTCCAGCGTGATGTTCTCCGGCGCCTCAGGATCCTCAATCGCCAACGCGGCGTTCGGCGCCAAAGTGATGGTGCCGGCGCTTGTGGCGCATGGCTACACCTTGCCGCGTGCGGCGGCGATCATCGCCGCGACCGCGATGCTCGACAACATCATCCCGCCGTCGATTGCGTTTCTGATCCTCGCGTCCGCCACCAACCTGTCGGTCGGCTCGTTGCTGGTGGGCGGCTTCGTTGCTGGCGGGCTGCTGGCGCTCGCGCTCGGTATCGGCATCTACATCACCTCGCGCAACGAACGGCCGGCGCGCGCGCGGGCGTCCGGCGGCGAGCGCATCCGCGCTTTTATCAGCTCACTGCCGGCGATCGGGCTCGGCGTCGTGGTCGTCGTCGGCATCCGGTTCGGCGTCGTCACTACGACCGAGGCCTCCGCCCTCGCTGTCGCCTACGCGCTGATCATCTGCCTCGCACTGCGCAGCCTCAACGGCCACACCTTGGCGGCGACATTCCGTCAGGCCGCCGGCGAAGCCGCCGCCGTCGGCCTGCTCATCGGCACCGCCGCGCCCTTTGCGTTCCTGCTGGCGATCGACCGCGTCTCCGATGCGGTCACATCGGTCGTCACCCTGTTCGGCGGCGGCGCACTCGGCGTGATGTTGCTGTCTAATATCGTATTGCTGATCGCCGGGTTGTTTCTCGATATCGGCGCCGCGATCCTGTTGCTGGGCCCGCTGCTGCTGCCGGCGGCCGTGCTGGCCGGCATTGATCCGATCCAGTTCGGTGTGATCCTGACGGTGAACCTGATGATTCACGGCCTGACGCCGCCGCTGGGCATTCTGGTCTATGTGGCGAGCGGCGTCTCCGGCGCGCGCCCGGCGCAAGTGTTTCGCGAGGTCACGCCGTTGCTGCTCGCGCTGCTCGGCGCGCTCGCTGTGATGTGCGTCGGCGCTGCGATTCTGGCACAGCCGGTCCGGCCCTGATCGTTATGTTGAGGAGAGATTAGCGATGAACAACAACATCAGCCGCCGCCGTTTGTCCAGCCTGCTCGCCGCAAGCATTGCGGCGCCGTTCGTGATGACGTCGCGCGGCGCCACTGCGGCGACCCCGGTCACTATCGCGTCGTTGTTTGGCGCCGATAAGCCGGAGACCAAAGTCTGGCTCAAATGCAAGGAGCTCGTCGACGCCAAGCTGCCGGGCCGATTCGACTTCCGCATCGTGCAGAACGCTGCACTCGGCGGCGAGAAGGAAGTCGCGGAAGGCGTGCGCCTCGGCTCGATCCAGGCGAGCCTGTGCACCATGTCGGCGATGTCCGGCTGGGTGCCGGAGTCGCAACTGTTTGATGCGCCCTTCGTGTTCCGCGACGCCGCGCATGTGCGCCGCGTCGTCGATGGCCAGGCGGGGAACGATTTGAAGACTAAATTCGCGGCGCAGAATTTTGCCGTGCAGGGCTTCATCAACTACGGCGCCCGCCACCTGCTGACCAAAGAGCCGGTGACCAAGCCCTCGCAGCTCGCCGGCAAGCGCATCCGTGTGATCCAGAGCCCGCTGCATACCGAACTATGGAAGGCGTTCGGCGCCAACCCGACACCGATCCCCATCCCGGAGACCTACAACGCACTGCAGACCGGCGTTGTCGACATGATGGACCTGACCAAGTCGGCCTATGCGGGGTTCAAACTCTACGAGGTCGTGCCGTACCTGACCGAGACCGGCCACATCTGGGCAACCGGCGTCATGTATTTCTCGATGCCGTTCTGGAACAGCCTGAAACCTGAGGAGCGCGCAATCGTGGGGGCCGCCGCAGCCGAAAGCGCGCTCTACTTCGACCAGCTGATTGTGGAGGACGAAACCGCCTCCATGGCCAAGGCGGCGACAGCCGGCGGCAAGGTCATCCAACCCGAGGATCGGCCCGCCTGGGAGGCGGGCGCCCGCGGTGTGTGGGCCCTGCTCGCCCCCAAGGTTGGCGGCCTCGATAAGATCGAGGCGATCGCGAAGGCTTAGATCGGAGTTCGTGTCCCGGATGCGGTGCAGCGCGAAGCGGTGCACTCTTGATCCGGGACCGCCATACAGGCATCACTTGGAACGGTCCCGGGTCTGCACCGCATCACTTCGTGCTGCGCTGCGCCCGCGACACCCCAGAGCTTAACCAGCAATCCGCGTAATGTCCGCGCCGCAAGCGGAGAGCTTGTCCTCGAGCCGCTCAAACCCGCGGTCAAGATGATAGACGCGGTTGACCATGGTCTCGCCCTCGGCGGCGAGCGCGGCGATCACCAACGACACCGACGCGCGCAGGTCCGTCGCCATCACCGGCGCACCCTTGAGCACGTCGACGCCCTCGATCGTCGCGTTCTGCCCATCGAGCGCGATGCGCGCGCCGAGGCGAGCGAGCTCCTGCACATGCATGAAGCGGTTCTCGAAAATCGTCTCAGTAATGCGTGACGTTCCGCGCGCGCGCGTCATTAAAGCCATGAGCTGCGCCTGCAGATCGGTCGGGAAGCCCGGGAACGGCTCGGTCGTAACCTGGACCGGCATCAGGCCAGCCCCATTGCGGGCAATGCGAATGCCGGCATTGGTCGTCGACACTTTCGCTCCGGCCTCGCCCAACGTGTCGAGCGCCGCCTGCAGCAGGTCGGGGCGCGCGCCTTGCAGGGTCACGTCGCCACCCGTCATCGCAACCGCCATCGCATAGGTGCCGGTCTCGATGCGGTCGGGAAGCACGCTGTGCCGCGCGCCCTTCAGCCGGGGCACGCCCTCGATGATGATGCGCGAGGTGCCGGCACCGGAGATGCGCGCACCCATCTTGTTGAGGCAATCGGCGACGTCGCGGATTTCCGGCTCGCGCGCCGCGTTCTCGATCACGCTGGTGCCGTTGGCGAGCGCGGCCGCCATCAGGGCGGTGTGTGTGCCGCCGACGGTGACTTTGGGAAACACGACTTCGCCGCCGCGCAGCCCGTCCTTGGCTTTAGCGACGACATAGCCGCCGTCAATTTCGATCGTGGCGCCGAGCTGCTCGAGCGCCATGATGAGAAGATCGACCGGCCGGGTGCCGATAGCGCAGCCGCCCGGCATCGACACGCGGGCCTCGCCCATGCGGGCGACGAGCGGCGCGATGACCCAAAAGCTCGCCCGCATCTTGGAGACGAGCTCGTAGGGCGCCGTGGTGTCGATGATATGCGCGGCGGAGATCTTCAACGTCTGGCCCTGATAGGCGCTGTCGCCCGGGCGCTTGCCGTTGGTCATGATGTCAACGCCGTGATTGCCGAGGATGCGCTGGAGCAGGGCCACGTCGGCGAGCCGCGGGACGTTGTCGAGGATCAGCTCCTCCTCGGTGAGGAGGCTCGCGATCATCAACGGCAGCGTTGCGTTCTTCGCCCCGGAGATCGGGATTGTGCCATGCAACGGCTGGCCGCCGACAATGCGGATACGATCCATAAGCCCCACCCTATCAGATTTCGCCCCGCAGGCAGCTGGCCGCGCGGAGCCCCCAAGCTAACGCCCCCGCGTTAGCCTTTCGTTTCTCGGCGCAGAATCCGGCGGAATTGGGAGCCCTACCCAGCTCCCCTGTCGGTCCCCGGCCCGGCTGGAACCGGCCCGGACGGCCCCTCCTCCGGGTTTCCCGGCGATTCGGGCCCGGATTCCCCTGCCCGCCCCTTGGCTTGCGCCTTGCGCCGCTTGAGGTTTTCCCGAAGCGCCGCACGCAGCCGGTCGGCCCGAGCGGACCGGAGAGGAGCACCGGATTTGCCGCTTTGGGTCATGGCGGTCGGTTTGAACCTCGCAAAGCCGTCCTTAACTGCGGCCTGGTTTGGCGCAAGCCGAATGGGGACACAAGCCGCGGCGCGGCGGTGCGTGCTTGCGGAGCACCCCCCTCTGTGGCAGGAACGCGGCGCCCGGCAAGGGCTCAGTTTCGCATGTCCCGATTGCCCGGCACGCTGCGGTAGCTCAGTGGTAGAGCACTCCCTTGGTAAGGGAGAGGTCGAGAGTTCAATCCTCTCCCGCAGCACCAGCGAAAGCTCTATAAGTATAGGCTTTTCCGCACTCTCCCCAAAAGCCAACTCGACGCGAGCGCACGGAACGAAGACACAACGCGACGTGGCAATCTGGGGAAAATCCGGGGGAATTCGTTCGACCCCGTTCAGGGCGAGCGCCCAAACACCTGCAGTGCAACATTACCCTCGCGTACAAATATATCCCGAGGTGTTCCGGAAAACGGGGTGGTCTGCCCTGGTCGTTTCTTATGCCGAGATGTCGATGTAATCTCTCGTTTCGCCTACCCCACAAGTCACACGCCAGACCGGCAACAAACCGCCGCGGCCGAGTATGTCATGGGCGTGTCACGACGGTTTGTTGACCTAGCTATGGGGGCGAATGCGCGCGAGAAATGTCATGAGAGACGTCCGCCAACCGATTCGAAACTGGGTGTTTGCCCTCCTCGGCCTGTTGCTCCTGGTTGTTGTCGTATTCCTCTACGTAACGGGCGGCCGGTTGCCCGGACTATCAAATTCCCCGACCGCCGAGATCAGCGGGAAGACTGCTCAGTAATTGGCTCAACTGTCCCTGCGATCCCGGTCTACAATAAGAAATTTAGGCCGGGGAGAACCACATGAGCAGCGGCGGGGCTATCGACAGCATCAGCGCCATCACCGTGGCGACGCATGACATGGCGCGCGCCGTCCGTTTCTATCGCGCGCTCGGATTTGAAGTGATCTACGGCGGGGAGACGTCCGGCTTCACGAGTTTCCGGGCTGGGCGGGGCTATCTCAATCTGATTGCTCAGCCCGCCGAGACAAAATGGTCATGGTGGGGACGGGTGATCTTCTATCATTCGAATGTCGACGCCTTGCACGCGGCGATCATTGCGGCAGGTTACGAACCAAGCACCGCTCCACGCGACGCCGAATGGGGAGAGCGGTTCTTCCACATCACCGATCCGGACGGACACGAGCTTAGCTTTGCCTGGCCATTACGATGATCGCGCGACCAACACGTCTGTTACTGATCACTCACTTTTTCTTCGGCGCCAGCGCGTAGCACATCCCCAAATGCATCTCGATCGTGGGGAGGGCCTTCTTGGCGAAGGCCTGCATCACCGCATTGTCGCCGCCCTTGGCGTAGCCCGCAAAGAGTCCGACAGCGTCCTGGTGACCCTTTGTCTGGACGGCGATGTAGTCCTGCTCAAACGTCGTGCCATCCTCTGACTTCAGGCGCGCCATGGTCTTGTCGAGGTCGTCGCCGAGGCCGGGTGGTATCGAGATTCCGGTGTTGGCCTTGTTCATGGCGGCGACGAAGTCCTTGCCGATCTGCGTATGATCCTTGATCATCCGGTTGGCAAAGGCCACGATTGCTTTGTTCTTCGTCTTCGTGAGCGCGAGCTCGCTCAAGGCGATCTCGAACTGGTTTGCCGCGGCCGCCGTCTCAACGAACGCTTTGGTGCTTGGCACCGTCGCGGAAGCAGCGATCTCCTTGGCCGAAGGGCCGACAGCCGGGTTGTTGGTCTGCGCAGAAACGACAGTCGCGCTCAATGCAAGACTGATCACACACGCGAGCGTCACAGCTTTCATGTCTTCTGCCTCCGCAAAGAGCATCTGCTTCAGTTAGCCATCATTCGCAAATCAACACCAGCGCTGATCGGGAGGTAAAGGTGAGAAACGACTAGCGCGAGCCATCGTCCTCCTACTGACTGAACCCGACCACCTTCAGACTCCAAGTCCACCGTTCGCGCGGCACCTTGCAGTCGGCTAGCGGCACGTTCTGACAGGTTCCGCGCGGGGGCACGGTCTCGAGCGCATAGACGATGCGCTGCGAAGCCTTGGCAAAGCCCGTCATGGTGCTGGCCGGACCGTCGGCATCGTAGTCGGGAACGGGGGTCCAGCCCGTGAGTGCCGCGTTGAGCTTCTTGCGCATAGCATCGAATTCCACCTTCAGGCCGGTGGCGCGACCCGACATCAGGCACGCATTGCCACGCAGGCCGTTGGGGAAATCCGGCGCGCCCTGCCGCACGGCCAACGCGATGCCGACGGTCTGAACGATCGTCTTGGCAATGGCCCGGCAGTCGGGTGCCGCCAAGGGCGTGATGTTCTGCTCGGCGGACAGTGCGGTCGCGATCGAGAGGGCCACAGCCCCGCGCAACATTATGATTGGAAACATCGGCGGCTCGCGTGTTGCTCACTGTAGATTAGCCAAAGCGGCGAACGTCGATGACGTCAAGCCACCGAATTTGCGCGGCGCGCCTTTGTCCAGACCAGCATGGGGCCGCGGCGTGATATGCATGCGGCAATAAAGATGCGACGGCCGAGGGAGGAGCGGATGAACGCCGGAATCCAATACGATCCGAAGAACGAAGCCGAGGTCGCCTACTGGAACAGCACCGCCGGTCGCCATTGGGTCGAACGCCAGGAATCGCAGGACACTCTGCTGGCGCCAATCCTCACGGCTGCATTGGAGCGAGCGCAGGCGCGGCCGGGCGAGCGTGTGGTCGATATCGGCTGCGGGACTGGCGCGAGTTCGATCGAGCTTGGCAAGCAGGTGGCGTCGGGCCAAGTGCTCGGCGTCGACGTCTCGGCGCCGATGCTGGCGCGCGCAGGGGAACGAATCCCACCGGGCGCACCGATCAAGTTCGTCCGCGCGGACGCGACCACCTACAAGTTCGAGCCTGCCGCATTTGATCTCCTGTTTTCGCGCTTCGGCGTCATGTTCTTTGCCGAGCCGGCGCGTGCGTTTGCCAATCTGCGCGCCGCGCTGAAGCCAGGCGGGCGGCTCGTGTTCGCCTGTTGGCGCAAGTTCGACGAAAATGGCTGGCTGCAGGTGCCGCTGCGCGCCGCGCAAGCGCATGTGCCCCCTCTGCCGCGGCTTGGCCCCGAGGATCCGGGGCCGTTTTCATTTGCCGACGAAGCGCGGGTTCAGCGCATTCTGGCTGACGCGGGGTTTGCCGCCGTAAAACTCGAACCACGCGACTTCGCGCTGGATATCGCCTGTGGGCGCGGGCTGGACGAAGCCCTCCAGACCGCGATGGAAATCGGTCCCACCGCGCGCGCCTTGCAAGATCAGAATGCGGAGGTCCGCACCGCTGTCGCGACATCGGTCCGTCACGCCCTGCAATTGCATCAACGCGGCAATCAGGTTCCACTTGGCGCGGCGATCTGGATCGTTACGGCGACAAACGGCTGATGCCCAAGCCGGAGAATGTGATGCTGGCCATTCGTCGGCGCGAACTGGTGCTCGGGACGGTTGCCACTTTCCTCATGGGTGGCTGCGGTTCCGCGCAGACCGCAACCGATGCACGCTCTGCACAGGTTCATGCGGCGACAGCGATACCTACGACGGCACCCCTCGGCCAAGGCAAGGATCGCGCGCTGGTGCTCGGTGGCGGCGGCGAATATTTCATTGCCTGGCTGCTTGGGTTCGCGCGCGGTCTGCACAGCGCCGGCGTCTCCTACGATCTCGCCGAGGTGATCGTCGGCACCTCCGCCGGTGCCGTCGTCGGAACCGCGATCGCGGCCGATCACCTCGGCCTGTTGCGAGGTGACCTCGATTTCTTTGGGCTCTTTCCCAAACTTTTGGCCGACCTCGTGCCGACCCGCGCTGAGAACCCCAGTCAGGTTCGCGCGCGCCACGTTGCCGAAGCCGCGCACGATGCCAGCCTGACGACCATCCAGGGCATCGGCCGCGCCGCCATGGCGGCGCACGATCCCTCGGTTCGCAATCTCGAACTGATGATCGACATCCTCAGCCTTGGTCGCTCCTGGCCGAGTCCGCGCTTCCACGCGACGACGACGGATTGCTACACCGGCGAACGCATCGTTCTCTCGCAAGCAAGCAACGTTCCGGTCTCGCACGCTGTCTGCGCGAGCGTGTCCCTGCCGGGCGTGTTCGGCCCGACATGGATCGGTGACCGCCTGTGCATGGACGGCGCCATGTGCCAGACCAGCACGCACGTCGATCTCGTCGCTGGAGCCAAGCGCGCCCTCGTGGTCGCGCTCACCGATCCGGCCGAGCGATTTTCCGGCATTCCCAACGACATCGATCAGGAACTGCATGATGTGGAGAGTGCGGGAACGAAGACGCTGCTGATCGCTGCCGATCCCGGCAAGGTGCACCTGCTCGCGGCCGCCGAGATCGAACCGGCGCTGAGGGCCGGCCATGACCGCGCGATGCGCGAAGCCGCGCGGGTGAAGGCGTTCTGGGCGAGCTAGAATCCGGATTGACCCGTATGGCTACGCACGAAACAATCCGGATCTTGTAACCACAGCAACAGCAAGTCCCATGCCCAAAATCATCGAGCACGTGCACTGGCCGGATGCCCCCGACATGTGGATGCCCTACGCGCCGGCCATCAAGGTTCGCGGCGGCACCACGGTTTATCTGGCGGGCGTCACCGCAGCGCCGGTTTATCATCACCATCCGCACCGGCCGGAAGAGTTCGACAACATGCCGAAAAGCATGGAGGGGCAGGCGCGCGCCGCGCTGGAAAACCTCAAGCGCGGACTCGAAGCTGTGAACGCGAGCTTTGCCGACGTGGTCGAGGCCGATCGGTTCGTGACCGACCTCACCGATCAGGACGCGCTCAACCGCGTCTGGGCCGAATATTTCAAAGACGCCAAGCCCGCGACCACCACGGTTCAGGTGGTGCGGCTCGCGACCGATCCGCGCTGCCTGATCGAGATCAACGCAATTGCGGTGATTGATTGAATGTGGATGGGCGAGCGGCAGCGTCTCCCTCCCCCCGCGAGCGAAGCGAGTGGTGGGGAGGGTTGGGGTGGGGGGCTCTTGTTGTTGATAGCTCGGAGCGCAGTTTTCGCCCCCACCCCCGACCCCTCCCCGCGCGCTACGCGCGGGGGAGGGGAGCACTAACCCGCCAGGCTTCACCAATCAGAAAAACGCGAACGTCCGGATCTCGATGCTCTCCCGCGGTCGCGCATTGGGCGGCGAGGTCGGATCGTCGAACGCGGTGTGCGCGGTCCAGCGCGCGCGGCCGTCCTTGAGGGAATCGTAGACCTTGAACACCAGTGCCTCGTCGCGGCGCATGCGCGGGAACCAGTACCAGCGGTGCGCCGGGTTGTAGTTCACCGCATAGGTCTGGCCGATGCGGTTGGGGTAACGGCGCTCGGACAGGACGAAGTCCTCGAACGCGACGGTGCGCGCATCACAGATGGCGAGCGGAAAGGTCTCGACCGGATGCCGGATCGGCCGCCACACCTGGACGATGGCGAAACGCCGGCTCAGCAGATCGTCGGCCTCGTCGGGCAGCACATCGCGCACGCGCTGCGGCCCCGACCACTCGGTGTAGTCATTGTGGGCGCGCTGCACGACTTCGCGGATCTTGCGCTCCTCGCGCAACGCGTCGTCCGCCGTGCGCAGCGTGTGATCAAACACGACGACGCGGCGGGCGCCGGTCTCCGCCTTCACCAGCGCTTCCATCTCCGGATAGTAGATCCGGCGGATCTCGTCCTCGTCGAAGAAGCTCTGCACCTTGGTGTCGTGGTGCGTGAAATGAAAGCCATCGCGCTCCAACACGAAATCACCCGGATGCATGCGGCCGTTGTGCATCACCACCCGGTGCGGGTCGGGCACCGCGCTGGAACGGATGTCGAGGGAGCCCGGACCGCCAGTGAACGTATACGGCGTCTCTCCGGTATCGCGGTGATAGTTGATGGTGGCTTCGACACTGGCCGGAATTGTTTCAGGTTCGGCGAGTTGGACCATGGCGAGCTCCTGGATGCGGAAAAGACCTGCGCTCCGTTCCTTTTAGGATAGGTAAGCCAGCGCGTACCCGCCATAGCGGGACCCAACCAAAGAGGGCTACGCCGGCGCCAAAATCTTCTCCAAAAGCCCCCTGCCGGAGGCAAAGCCTCACGGCTCGCTTGACGCCGCGCCTCCGGCCAACACCGCATGCGACTCCGCTGAGCCATCGAGCTGGCGCGAGACCCGGCGCGTCACCCGCCAACCCTGCGGGCCACGTACGAATTCCCACCGGTTGGCGCTGCAGCTGATCACCCGGTAGTCGCCGTCGCCCTCGCGGCGGTAGAGCCGCGAATGACAGGTGGCGACCGCGCTGTCGCCGGCGATCTCCAGCTTGGGCATGCTGACGATATGGGCGCTGCCGCGTCCGATCAGGCCCTGGTGCCATTCGCCCTCGAGCTCGCGGGCGATCTCCGCATGCCCGACCATCGCACGGGTGTGCAGATCGTAGACGCCGTCGTCGGTCCACAGCGCGACCGCCTGATCGGTTTCCCCCGCATCCGCGGCCGGGCCATAAGCCGCCATGACCTGGTAGATCGCGAGCTGGTCTTCCAGGAGCCTGACACGCGCTTCGAGCGCGTCCAGCCGATTGTCCAAATTCATTCGATCACCCCGTAAGCGACTGCGCTCGCCGCACTGCTGGCCCGGTGCTGTTAGGCCCCTCGCCCGGCCAGTTGATCAAACGGAAAAATGATAATCATTGTATTTACCAGTTGGTAAAAAGGAGTCATGCTCCCCCAAACTCACCGGCCATGACCGGAAACGCAGGGAGGACACCGCAATGGCGCACCGGCATCGGCACTGCGTCCAGGCATGAAGGGCGATCGTCATGAGCTTCCATTTCAATCCATCTGATCCAGCCTTCATCGAAGATCCGTATCCGAGCTACAAAGTCTTGCGCGATCAGTACCCGGCCTACCGCGACGATGCTTCCGGTTGCTGGATCATCTCGCGCTATCACGATGTCGCGCGCATCCTCATCGACACCAACACGTTCTCATCCGCCAAAGGCAACACCATCATCGATTCACCCCTGCGTGTCGGCAAAACCCTCGGTTCCATTGATCCGCCGCGCCACGACGAGCTGCGCCGCGTGATCATGCGCGGTGTCACCCCGCAGCGCATCGAAGCGATGCTGCCGGCGCTGCGCA